>JBEIGA010000066.1:0-15681 GCA_040382135.1 Acidimicrobiales bacterium | reverse complement strand
GGGGTGTGGTGGCGTTGCCGGTGGCGCCGACGTAGCCGATGATCGTGCCCGCCTCGACCCGGCCGCTGTTGCCGTACGCCGACAGGTGGGTGCCGTAGTAGTAGTTCCCGTCGTCGCCGTTGAGGTGGTACGAGAGCCCGCCGATGCTGTTGTCGCGGTGGGTGACCACGCCCGACACCGGGGCGACGGCCGGGGTGCCGTTGGCGGCCATCATGTCGACGCCCTGGTGCCGGCGCCCGCCCGAGCGCGGGGCGCCCCAGGAGTCGGTGAAGCTCACCGCGCCCTGTACCGGGCACACCCAGTCGCCGGTGGCGATGGGCGCGGTCGGCGTGTCGATCCGCGGGGACACGGTCGTGGTGGTCGTGCCGGTCGAGCCCGAGCCCGGGCCCGGGCCCGGGGTCGGCCCGCCCGAGCGCGGTGTGGTCGTCGTGGTGGACGTGGCGCGGCTCGCGGCCTCGCGACGGGCCGCCTCGGTGGCCTGCCGTTGCGCCTCCTGCCGGCGGGCCTCCTCCTCGGCGCGGCGCCGGGCCTCCTCCTCGGCGATGCGCCGCCGTTCCTCCTCCTCGAGCCGCCCGACGATGACCTGCACGGACCGCTGCTCCTGTTCGAGCACGGCGAGCTCCGCGGCGATCTCCTCGGTGCGGGCGGTCAGCTCGGCGAGCGCCGCCTCCTGCTCGACGCGGCGTGCAGCGGCGTCCTCCCGCATGGTCTCGAGGTCGGAGGTGACGAGCCGGAAGCGGTCGAGCACATCGGCGTTGCGGCCCGTGACGACCTCGAGGAGCGCATCGGCGCGCACTGCGTCGGTGATGGTGTCCGTGCCGGAGAGGACGGTGGGCGTGTCGGCGGCACCGAGGTAGCGGTCGAGGGCGATCTCGCGCAGGTCGTCCCGCATCGAGGCGACCTCGGCCTCGCCCGCGGCCACGGCGTCGTCGAGCCGTTCGAGCTCGGCCTCCACCTCGGCGAGGCGGGTCTCGGCGTCGGACAGCGCAGCGGCCGCGGCGTCGGCCCGGGCCTGGGCGTCGGCCACCCGGCTCCGGGCGGCGGCGAGCTCTGCCCGGGCGGCCTCCAGCTCGGACTGCGCTCCGGCCGCGGGCAGGGCGGCGAGCAGCAGCACGAGACCGGCGAGCACGGCGAGCAGCCGGCGCGGGAGACGGACCATTGCTCGGAGGGTAGCGGCACCGCCACCAACCGTCAGATCAGCCCGGCCTCGGCGTGCGCAGGTCGCCGTCCCAGGCGTGCCGCAACGGCATGGCGGCGACCCCGTCGGCGGCGTGGACCGCCAGGATCTGGTGCACCTGGATCAGGTTCGCCTCGAACAGCGCCGCCGACCCTGCCATGTAGAGCCGCCAGACCCGCGCACGTCCCTCGCTGGTGAGGGCGACAGCCTCGTCCCAGTGCGCCTCGAGGTTGGCGACCCAGTGCCGCAGGGTGAGGGCGTAGTGCTCCCGGATGCTCTCGAGGTGGCGGACCTCGAAGCCCTGCCCCTGGAGGGCGCTCACGAGGGTGCCCACCTCGTGGAGCTCGCCGTCGGGGAACACGTAGCGGTGGACGAAGCCCCGCGGGTGGACCCGCGCCCGTTGCCGCCGGAACCGTCGCCGCGTCCCCGGCGTGCGCCCGATCTGGTGGTTGAGGAGCCGCCCCTGGGGGCGGAGCAGGTCGTGCAGCTGCCCGAAGTAGGTGCGCATCTGCGACTCGCCGACGCGTTCGAACATGCCGACGGAGCTGATGGCGTCGAAGGGGCCGTCACACACGTCGCGGTAGTCCTGGACCCGGATCTCCACCTGGCCGGCGAGCCCGGCCTCCGCCACCCGCTTCCGGGCGAGCTCGGCCTGCTCGGAGGAGATGGTCACCCCGACCGCCTCGACGCCGTGGTGGCGCGCCGCGTGGATGACGAGGCTCCCCCATCCGCAGCCGACGTCGAGCAGGCGCATCCCCGGGGCGAGGGCGAGCTTCCGGCAGATCAGCTCCAGCTTGTTGGCCTGGGCCTGGGTCAGGGGATCGTCGCGGTGCTCGAAGACGGCGCAGGAGTAGACCATCGACGGGCCGAGCACGAGCCGGTAGAAGTCGTTCGAGACGTCGTAGTGGTGGCTGATCGCTGCGGCGTCCCGCTCCTTGTGGTGGGCCTGCCAGGGGTGGCCGACGTGGATCTCCTCGGGCGGGATCGGCGGCGGGTTGCGCAGGGCGTCGCCGGCGCGGGGTCGGGACCGATCACGCTGCCGTCGGGCAACCGCACGGCGATCGGTGCGTCGTGCCCGAGCAGCTCGACCACGAGCGAGCGGACGGCCTGGTTGCGGCCGGAGGTGACGGTCATGGGGCACCCCCTTCAAGGTGACACAGGACACATCCATGACGCCCCGTCGCGACGGGGTACCGCCAGCGGCATGGCCGCGAACCCGCAGGTCAGAGCTCTTGGTCGCTCTCGTCGGCGATCTCGCCGACGAGCTCCTCCACCACGTCCTCGAGGGTGACGATCCCGACGGTCCGCCCACCGGGGTCCTGGAGCAGGGCCATGTGCGAGCGGAGCCGGCGCATCGCGAACAGGAGGTCCTCGAGGCGGCGGTCGGCGGGGACGACGAGGAGGCGACGGATGAGCTCCAGCGGGATCGGGTCGTCCTGGGCCTCGGCGGGGAGCCGCACGACGTCCTTGGCGTGGACGAAGCCGAGGACGTCGTCGGGGCCGGATCCGACGACGGGCAGGCGCGAGTGCCCGGAGCGCACCAGCACCCGCTCCACCTCGGCGACGGTCATGCGCCGGCCGACGGTGACGATCCGGTGGCGCGGCACCATGACCGCGGAGGCGGGCCGGTCGGCGAAGTCGAGGACCCCGGTGAGGAGGTTGTGCTCGAAGTCCTGGATCAGCCCGCGCTCGCGCGCCGTGCCCACCAGGTGGGCGAGCTCGGGAGCAGTGAGCGCGGTGCCGAGCTCGTTGCGGGGCTCCACGCCGAACAGCCGGACGATGCCGTTGGCGATGGCGTTGAGCAGGAGGATCAGCGGGCTCATGAGCCGGACGAGCAGGCGGTGCGGACCGGCCAACCACAGCAGGGACCGCTCCGGACCGGCGATGGCCAGGTTCTTCGGCACCATCTCGCCGAGCACGAGGTGGAGGTAGGACACGAACGCCAGGGCGATGGCGAACCCGAGGGCGTGCACGAGGCCCTCGGGCGGGTCGCCGATGCGCTCGATGAGCGGCTCGATCACCTTCGCGACCGCCGGCTCCCCGAGCACACCGAGGCCGAGCGAGGCAGCGGTGATCCCGAGCTGGGCGCCCGCGAGCTGCCGCTGCAGGTCCGAGATGGAGGCCAGCGCGGTGCGGGCCCGGCGGTTCCCCGACTCGGCGAGCGGCTCGAGGCGGGCGCGTCGGCTCGTGAGCAGGGCGAACTCGGCGGCCACGAAGAACGCGTTCACGACGATCAGCACGACCGCCCCGGAGATGGCCCAGGCCGTCATCGGGACGGTCTCCGGTGGCCGCCGAGGGGGTCGACCACCCGCACGGTGGCGATGCGGCGACGGTCCATGGCGACCACCTCGATCCGCCAGCCCTCGTGGGTGACGATCTCACCGGGGACCGGCACGTGGCCGAGGCGTTCGAGCACGAACCCGGCCATGGTGTCGTAGGGCCCGTCGGGGAGGTCGAAGCCGCAGGCGTCGAGGACCTCGTCGCGGTGCAGGCCCGCCGGGAGCACGAAGCTGCCCCTGGCTTCCACCTTGGTGCGGCTGGTCGGGACCTCGTCGTACTCGTCGTCGATCTCGCCCACGATCTCCTCGAGGAGATCCTCGAGCGTGACGATGCCGGCGGTCCCGCCGTGCTCGTCGACCACGATGGCGAGCTGGATCCGCGTCCGCTGCATGTCGGCGAAGAGCAGCTCGAGCGGCCGCGACTCGGGCACGGCGAGCACCTCGGTCATGACCGTCTCCACCGGCGTGGTCTCACGGTCGGCAAAGGGCAGGCGGGCCGCCTCCTTGACGTGCACCACGCCCACGACGTCGTCGAGGCTCTCGCGGATCACCGGGAACCGTGACCACCCGGTGGAGCCGGCCCTGCGGACCACCTCGGCGACCGTGTCGACGCAGCGCACGGCCTCGACCTCCACCCGCGGCACGAGCACCTCGGCCGCGGTCTTCTCACCGAAGCGGATGGAGCGGGTGAGCAGGTCGACCTCGCCGGGGTCGAGGGTGCCCTCCGCAGCGGAGCTGCGCACGATGAACGCCAACTCCTCCACCGAGGCGGAAACCTCGAGCTCGTCGCGGGGCTCGACCCCCATCGCCCGCACGACGGCGTTGGCGTTGCCGTTGAGGAACCGGACGACGGGCCGCACGGAGAGCCCGAACAGGTGGGTCGGCCAGCCGAGCAGGCGGACGAGGGTGTCGGCCCGGGCGATCGAGAGCGACTTCGGCACCAGCTCGCCGAGCACCATCTGGAACACGGTGCCGAGGAGCAGGCCGATCAGAGCGGCGAGCCCGACGCTGTCGCCGAGGACCGGTTCGAGCGCGGCCGACGCCACCGGTTGGGTGATGAAGCCGAGCACCAGCGACGAGACCGTGATCCCGATCTGGCAGGCCGACAGGTTGTCCGAGAGGTTCCGCAGCGAGACCAGGGTGCGCTGGGCGCGCCGGTCGCCCCGGGCGGCGTCGGCCTCGAGGCGTGACCGGTCCACGGCGACCATGGCGAACTCGGCGGCCACGAAGTAGGCGTTGACCGCGACCATCGCCACGGCGAGGGCGAGGCCCAGGGGCAGGTTCAGCGCCTGTTCCTCCCGGACGGCCGATGCATGGGGGCCACGCTAGCCTGCGATCGATGACCGCCGTGGACCCCGGGACACCCACCGGGTCGCCGGTGGCACCGTCGGGGGGACGGGACTGGGAGCCGTGCACCGTCGCGGTCCGCTTCCCCCCGCCCGCGGCCACCGTCGACCCCGATCCCGACCTCGGCTGGATCCGTCGCCTCGCGCCCCTCGTCCGGGCGCGGCGACGGGACATGGCGCTCGCCATCGTCTGCGGCATGGTGGGGCTCGTCCTGCAGGTGGCGGCACCGGCGGTGCTGCGGCGAGCGATCGACCGGGCCCTGACCGACCGGGTGGACGCCCTCGCGCCCTACGTCTGGACGCTCGCCGGTCTGGCCGTCCTGCTCTTCGCCACCCGCGCCGTGTACCGGTACCAGCTGTTCCGCGTGGCGTACCTCGTCGAGACCGACCTGCGGAACCTGATCTATCGCCACCTCACCCGGCTCTCGTTCGCCTTCTACGACCGGGTCGCGTCCGGCGAGCTGATCTCGCGGGCCAACGCCGACATCCGCTCGATCCAGCTCCTGCTGTCCTTCGGGCCGCTGGTGCTGCTCGCCGTGGTGCAGTTCGTCGTGGCGTTCGGCTTCATGCTGTCGATCCACGTGCCGCTCGCGCTGGTGGCCGTCTCGACGATGCCGTTCGTGTACGTGCTCGGCGTGCGGATGCGGAACCTGGTGTTCCCGCTGTCGTGGGTCGGGCAGGCCCGCCAGGCGGAGGTGGCCACGGTCGTCGACGAGAGCATCAACGGCACCCGGGTGGTGAAGGCCTTCGCCGCCGAGGAGCAGCAGCTGCGGGCCCTCGCCCGGGCGGCCCGCCGGCTCCGCTGGGCGAACGTGGCGGCGGTCGACGCGCGGGCCCGGTACAACCCGGTGATCGAGACCCTGCCGCGGCTCGGGACGGCGCTGATCCTGCTCTACGGCGGCCACCTCGCCATCGAGGGCGAGGTCACGGTCGGCACCCTCGTGGCGTTCAACGCCTACGTCCTGATGATCGCCGTGCCGTTCCGGATGCTCGGGTTCGTGCTGATGCAGTGGCAGCGCGCCGCGGCGTCGAGCCGCCGCGTCTTCGAGATCCTCGACGAGCGGCCCACCGTCGTCGACAAGCCGGGGGCGCTGGACCTCGTGGCACCCCGGGGACGGGTCGAGCTGCGCGGGGTCGGGTTCGCCTACCCGGGCACCGCCGACAGCGGCCGGCCTCCGGTGCTGCGGGGCGTCGACCTCGTGATCGAGCCGGGCGAGACGGTCGCCCTGGTCGGCCGGACCGGGTCGGGCAAGTCCACCGTGGCCCGCCTCCTCGCCCGCTTCTACGACGTCGACGACGGTGCCGTGCTCGTCGACGGGACCGACGTCCGCGACCTCACGCTCGCGAGCCTCCGCCACCACGTGGGCATCGCGCTGGACGAGCCGTTCCTGTTCTCGGACTCGGTGCGCGAGAACATCGCCTTCGCCCGGCCGGACGCCTCCGACGCCGAGGTCGAGGAGGCGGCCCGCGCCGCGCAGGCGCACGGGTTCGTCTCCGAGCTGGGCCGCTGCTACGACTCGGTGGTCGGCGAGCGGGGGTACACGCTGTCGGGCGGCCAGCGCCAGCGGCTCGCCCTGGCCCGGGTGCTGTTGCAGAACCCCCGGATCCTCGTGCTCGACGATGCCACGAGCGCGGTGGACGTGCGGGTGGAGGAGGCGATCCACGACGCCCTCCGCGACCGCCTGCACGGGCGCACCACCCTCGTGATCGCCCACCGCCTGTCCACCATCGCGCTCGCCGACCGGGTCGCCGTGCTGGAGGACGGCGTGATCGTCGCCACCGGCACCCACCAGCACCTGCTGGCCACCGAGCCCCGCTACCTCGACATCCTGGCCCGCAGCACCCTGCCCGAACCGGACGAGGAGACCCGCTGATGGGGTTCGGGCCCGGCGGCTGGGGCGGCGGCCCGTCCTCGGTGCAGGCCAACGCGGCCGCGGGCCTGCCGTTCGCGTCCGTGCCGGGCGACCTGCTCGCCAAGGTCGAGGCCGTCCTGGCCGACGAGCCCGAGCACCCCGAGCCGACGGTCCGCTTCACCCACCGGGTCGAGGACCGTCGGCCGTTCGGGCTGCGCTCGTTCCTCCGCCCCCACGCCCTCGCCCTGTTCGGCGCCCTGCTGCTCGTGGCAGCGGAGGCGGCGCTCCAGCAGCTCGGGCCGCTGCTCACCCAGATCGGCATCGACCGCGGCGTGATCCCCGGCGACACCGGCGTCCTGCTCGCCGCCGCGCTCGCCTACGTGGGCTCGGTGGCGCTGAGCGCCGTGGCCTCGTGGCTGCGGATCTCCTTCACCGGCCGCCTGGGCGAGCGGCTCATGGAGGACCTGCGGGTCCGCGTCTTCGCCCACCTGCAGCGGCAGTCGCTCGACTTCTACACCCGCGAGAAGGCCGGCGTCCTGATGACCCGGATGACCAGCGACATCGAGGCCCTGTCCACCCTGTTCCAGGAGGGGCTCGTCAACTTCGCGGTGCAGGGGACGACGCTCCTCGTCATCACCGTCTACCTCTGGATCCTCAACCCGCTGCTCGCCGTCGTGACGCTGCTGGTGGTGGTGCCGGCCACGGTCGCGTCGACGCTGTGGTTCCGAGGCGTGTCCCAACGCGGGTACCTCGCGGTGCGCGACCGCATCGCCGCCCTGCTGTCGGACCTGCAGGAGAGCCTCGCCGGGATCCGGGTCATCACCGCGGCCAACCGCCGCCGCCAGAACGTGGCCCGGCACACCAACATCGTCGGCGACCACCTCGACGCGAACCTGGCCACGGCCCGGGCCACGGCGATCTACGCACCCGGCAGCGAGGCCCTCGGGCTCGTGGCCCAGGCCGTCCTGCTCGCCGTCGGCGGCGCACTGGTGCTCGACGACCGTCTCTCGATCGGCGAGCTCGCCGCCTTCCTGCTGTTCCTGACCGCGTTCTACGCCCCGATCCAGACGCTGGTGCAGCTGTACAACCAGTACCAGCAGGGCGGCGCCGCCGTGGAGAAGCTCCGGGAGCTGCTCGCCACCGAGCCCTCGGTGCCCGAGGCCGACGACGCCGTCGACCTGCCCCCGATCCTCGGCGCCATCGAGCTCGACGGCGTCGACTTCGCCTACGGGCCCGACACCGCGCCCGTGCTGCACGGGGTGGACCTGCGCATCGCGCCGGGGGAGGTGATCGCCGTCGTGGGCCCGACCGGCGCCGGCAAGTCCACGATCGCCAAGCTCGTCACCCGCTACTACGACCCCTCCGCCGGCGCGGTGCGCATCGACGGCCACGACCTGCGGACCGTCACCCTCGCGTCGCTGCGCCGCCAGCTCGGCGTGGTGCCCCAGGAGCCGTTCCTGTTCAACGGCACCATCCGGGACAACATCGCCTTCGCCCGGCCCGACGCCCCCGACGACGAGGTCCGTGCCGCATGCACCGCGGTGGGGCTCGACGACCTGCTCGACCGGCTGCCCGATGGGCTCGACACCCCGATCCACGAGCGCGGCTCGTCCCTGTCGGCCGGGGAGCGCCAGCTGCTCGCCCTCGCCCGGGCCTTCCTCGCCCGGCCGCGGGTGCTCGTCCTCGACGAGGCCACCTCCAACCTCGACCTCGCGTCGGAGGGCCGCGTGGAGCGGGCGCTCGACGTGCTGCTCGAGGGCCGGATCGCGGTGATCATCGCCCACCGGCTCGCCACCGCCATGCGCGCCGACCGGATCGCGGTGGTGGTCGACGGCCGCATCGCCGAGCTCGGCAGCTACGACGAGCTCGTCGCCGCGGGCGGTCACTTCGCCGGGCTGGTCGAGACCTGGCACCGGCACGCCGACGCCTGAGCGGCCGCGCCCCGCTACCGTCGGCCCTCGTGCACGTGCTCGAGCTCCGCGGCGTCTCCCGGGTGATCGACGGGACCACGATCCTCCCCACCGTGGACTGGTGCGTCGACGCCGGCGAACGGTGGGTGGTGCTCGGCCCCAACGGTGCCGGCAAGTCGACGCTCCTGCGGATCGCGTCGCTGTGGCTCCACCCCACCACCGGTGTCGTGCGGGTGCTCGGCCACGAGCTCGGACGGGTCGACGTCCGGGAGCTCCGCACCCGCGTCGGCTTCGCGAGCGCAGTGATGGCCGACCTGCTGCGCCCGGCGCTCACCGCCCGGGACGTCGTGAAGACCGCCCGCTTCGGGGCGCTCGAGCCGTGGTGGCACGAGTACACGCCCGAGGACGCGGCACGGGCCGACGCCCTGCTCGCGCGGGTCGGCTGCGCGGCCCTCGCCGGGCACACCTTCGGCACCCTGTCCTCCGGCGAACGCCAGCGGGTGCTGCTCGCCCGCAGCCTCATGACCGACCCGGGGCTGGTGCTGCTCGACGAGCCCACCGCCGCCCTCGACCTCGCCGGCCGCGAGCAGCTCGTGGCCACCCTCGCCGCCCTCGCCGCCGACCCGGCGACCCCACCCCTCGTGCTCGTCACCCACCACGTGGAGGAGATCCCACCGGGGTTCACCCACGCCCTCCTGCTCGGCCGCGAGGGCGTCCACGCCGCCGGACCGATCGACGACGTGCTCGACGACGCCGCGCTGAGCACGCTCTTCGGCCTGCCGGTCCGGCTGTCCCGGGAGGACGACCGCTGGACCGCCCGCGCCACGGGGCAGGCCTGGTGACCGGCCGGGCCCGCACCGTGGTCGTGGTGGCCGGCGGACCCACCGGACCCGACGGCATCACGGTCCCCTCCGCGGACCTCGTCGTCGCCGCCGACTCCGGGCTGCACCACGCGCTCGCCCTCGGGCTCAGCGTCGACGTGCTGATCGGTGACCTCGACTCGGTGGACCCGGCGCTGGTGGCACGGGCCGGGCGGGTGGTGCAGCATCCCGCCGACAAGGACGCCACCGACCTCGAGCTCGCCCTCGACGAGGCGCTCCGCCTCGCCCCGGACCGGGTGTTCGTCGTGGCGTCGGCCGGCGGTCGTCTCGACCACGCGGTCGCCGGGCTCCTCCTGCTGGCGAACCCCGCCTACGCCGCGGTCGAGCTCGACGCCGTGGTGGACCGCACCCTCGTCCACGTGGCCCACGGGCCGCGCTCCTTCCCGGCGACCCCGGGCGAGATCGTCACGCTCCTCGCCGTCGGCGGACCGGTGCACCTGCGGCGGACCGGCGGGCTCCGCTGGCCGCTCGAGGAGGACGTCCTGCTCCCGGCATCGAGCCGCGGCGTCAGCAACGAGGTCGTGGCCGAGGTGGTCGAGCTCGACGTCGCCGCGGGCGCCCTGCTGGTCCTCCGCCCGGGCTGACCCCCGGGGTCGTCCGGCCCAGGAATGGGCCGTCCGGCCCATGGCTCGCGGGGTCCGAACCGCCGATTGAGGGATCGTGCGTCTTTCGCCGCGCGCCGCGCGTTCCGCGAGCTCCCCCGCACGGCTCCTCGTGCCGGCGGTCGTCGTCGCGCTCGCCGCGGCCGCGTTCGCCGCGCTCGGGTCCCGCAGCGAGCCCACCGCCGCGCCGTTCACCGACTCGGTCAGCGCCCCGGTCGAGCTGCGCGCCCCTTCCGCCCCGGAGTTCTTGCCGGGGCTCGTGCTCTGGCTCGACGGCGCCGACGCCACCGTTCGCTTCACCGACCCGGCAGGAACGATCCCGGCCGGGGCCGGCGACCGCATCGCCCGCTGGGACGACAAGTCCGACGTCGGGAACGACGCCACCCAGCTCACGCTGGCGTCCCGGCCCACGGTGACCAGCGTGGCGGGCTCGGCCGTGCCCGTCTTCGACGGCGGCGACAGCCTCGCCCTGGACCCGACGCTCCTCCCCCGCGGGACCGCCCCGTCGACCACCTTCGTGGTGGCGCGACCGGACGCCACCGGCACCCGGGCCGCGCTCGTCCACGGGACCAACGCCACCGGTTCGTTCCGCTGGTACGGCAGCGACGGGACCCGCACGCGGTACGTGAGCGCGTACGTCACGGCGAACCCGGTGACCACGGCGTGGCCGGCCGCCGGGACCGGTCTGCTCACCGCACGGTTCGACGCCGGCGCGGGGACCGCATGGGCCGACGGCGGGGCCGAGGTCACGGTGGCCGGATCGTTCAGCACCGGCTCGTCGTACGCCCTGGTGGGCGCGAACTCGGGCATGCAGTACTGGACCGGTCCGATCCACGAGGTCCTCGTCTACGACCGGGCGCTCACCGCCGCGGAGCGTCGCACTGTCGAGGTCTGGCTCGCCGCCAAGTGGGGCATCGCCCTCACCCCCGCCGCCCCCACCGGGGTCACCGCCACCCCGGGATCGAGCTCGGTCGTCGTGGGTTGGACGCCACCTGGCGATGCCGGCAGCGGAGCGGTCACGGACTACACGGTGCAGTACCGCGCCCAGGGCAGCAGCACCTGGCTGACGTTCAACGACGGCACCTCCACCACACCGTCGGCCACGATCACCGACCTGACGGTCGGCACCACCTACGAGGTCCGGACCGCCGCAGTGAACGCTGCGGGCACCGGGCCCTGGTCGACCACCGCCACCGCACAGGCCCGGACCCCGTGGACGCCGGCGTCGCTGCCCGACGGGTTGGCCCTGTGGCTCGACGCGTCCGACTCGTCGACCTTCACGCTCGCGTCCGGCGCAGTGGCCGAGTGGCGCGACCGCAGCGGCAACGGCCGCCACGTCTCCCAGCCGAACGCTGCCCAGCGGCCGACCCGGGTCGACGGGGTGGTGAACGGGCAGTCGGTCGTGCGCTGGACCACCGGGTACCGGGCTCTGCGCACGAGCTCGACGCTGTCGCTCGGCGACTTCGACGTCTTCGTCGCCTTCCGCGACACGGGTGTGTCCCTCTACGAGCGTTTGGTCGACCACTCGTACCCCACGGGGTTCTGGCTCGGCCGGGACGGCACCACTGCGGGTTCCTGGCGCAGCGGTGTCCGGGAGGGGACGTTCCCGTACGGCCGGGCGGTGGCCCTGCCCGACGGGCAGTGGCACGTCGTCCAGAGCCGGCGCGCCGGCACCACCCACACCATCCGTGGCAACGGCGGCGCCGGGGTCAGCGGGACGGTCGCCGGCGCGGCGACGGCCGCCCAACACCTCGGCATCGGCGGGTGGCCGGACGGGGCGACGTCCGACCCGCTCGAGGGTGCCGACATCGGCGAGGTGGTGCTCGTCGCCGCTGCCCTCGGCGACGAGGACCGGCTGCGCCTCGAGGGCTACCTCGCCCACCGGTGGGGCACCGCCGCCTCCCTGCCCACCGACCATCCCTACCGCAGCGCGCCGCCGCTCACCGGCAGCCCGGCGACGACGCCCGCCGCACCGACGGGCCTCACGACGTCCTCCACTGGCGGCGGGCAGGTCACCGTCACCTGGGCGGCGCCCGCGGACGGCGGCACCCCGATCCGCGACTACCGGATCGAACGGCGCACGAGTCCCTCCGGAACCTGGGTGGTGGTCGACGACGGCGTCTCGGTCGCCACGACGACGACGGTCTCCGGTCTCGTCGGCGGCACCACCTACGAGTTCCGCGTCGCCGCGGTGAGCGCCGCCGGCGCCGGAGCCTGGTCGGTCCCGGTGACCGGCGTCCCTACGGTCCCGTGGACGCCCGCCGACCTCCCGACCGGCCTCGCCCTGTGGCTCGACGCCACCGACGCCTCCACCTTCACCCTGGCGTCGGACGCCGTGGCGGAATGGCGGGACCGCAGCGGGTGGAGCCGCCACGTGTCCCAGGCGAACGCCGCCCAACGGCCCTCCCGATCCGTCGGCGTCGTCAACGGCCAGGCGGTGGTCCGGTGGACGACCGGGTGGCGGACCCTGCGGACGGACTCGACCATGTCGTTCGGCGACTTCGACCTGTACGTCGTGTTCCAGGACAGCGCGGTCAACAGCTGGGAGCGCCTGGTCGACCACGACTACGTCAACGGGTTCTACCTCGGCCGGGACGGCGTCGTCGCCAACTCGTGGCGCGGCGGGGTCCAGGAGGTGTTCCCCCCCGGCAGGACCGTGACCCTGACGGACGGCACCTGGCACATCCTCCAGAGCCGGCGGTCGGGCACCACCCACACCATCCGCGGTGACGGCGGCACCGGCGTCAGCGGCACGGTCCCCGGCGCTGCGACCTCCGCCCAGCGCATCGGCATCGGCGGCCTCGCCGACGGGAGCGCATCCGGACTGCTCGGCAGCGCCGACATCGGCGAGGTCGTGCTCGTCCCCGCAGCCCTCGGCGACGACGACCGCCAGCGGGTCGAGGGCTACCTGGCCCACAAGTGGGGCACCGCCGCCTCCCTCCCCGCCGGCCACCCCTACCGCACCGCTGTCCCCGCCACCGCGACGCCGGCCACCGCGCCCGCCGCCCCGACCGGGCTCACCGCCACGCCGGGCACGAACCAGGTCACGCTCGCCTGGACCGCGTCGGCCGACGGCGGCACGCCGATCCGCGACTACCGGATCGAGCAGCGGGCGCTCCCCTCCGGGGCGTGGACCGTGGTCGACGACGGGGTGGGCACCGCGACGTCGACGACCGTGTCCGGGCTCACGACCGGGACCACCTACGAGTTCCGCGTCTCCGGGGTGAACGCCGCCGGCACCGGCAGCGCCGCCACGGTCTCGGGTACGCCCCCCCTGCTCCCGCCCGGGGCGCCCACCGGCGTGACCGCGCCGGCGGGTGACGGTCAGGCCGTGGTCTCGTGGACCGCGCCCGCCGACAACGGTTCCCCCGTCACCTCCACCACGGTCACCGCCACGGCGAGCGGGCAGGCGACCCGCACCTGCACCGCGTCCGGCGCCGCCACCACGTGCACGGTCACCGGCCTCGTCAACGGCGCGACGTACACCCTGAGCGTCACCGCCACGAACGCCGCAGGCGCCGGACCGGCGTCCACGGCCGCCACGACCTCGCCGCGCCCCGCGGTGCTGTCTGCGGCGAACGGCCTGGGCATCTGGCTCGACGCCGCCGACCCCGACGGCGACGGCGTGGCCGAGGGCAGCGCCGAGCACTGCGACACCGGAGTCACCTGCACCGCGGCGGGCAACGTGCTGACGCGCTGGGTCGACCGCTCCGGCCTCGGCAACCACGCGGTGCAGGCCACGGCCGCTATGGCGGGCCGGTACGTGCCCGGCATGGACGTCGCCGTGAACTACGACGCCAACGGCTTCAACCGGGTCGCCGCCGCACCCGTGTCGCCCGACGCCACCACGTTCGTGGTCGCCCAATCGGACACCGCGAACTGGAACACGCTCGGCTGGGTGATGGGCGGCCGCGCACCCGGCAGCATCCTCCTCCACCCCAGCGGCGCCCAGAGCATCATTGCGTACGCCAACGGCGCCACCCACGCGCTGATCGGCTCGGCCGCTCCGTCGAACATCACCGTTCCCCACCTCTACGAGGTCCGGGTCACGGGGACCAGCAGCGTCGTGGGCCACTTCGACGTCGACGGCGCCCTCGCCGCCCGCGACGTCGCCCTCGGCATCACCCGCGCCGCCGGCACCATGGCGTTCAACCTGGGTAGTGACGACTGCTGCGGCATCCGCTACGGCGACGGCCGCTACCGGGAGGTGCTGTGGTTCTCCCGGGCGCTGACCGCACCCGAACGCCGTGCCGTGCGCGAGTACCTGGCGGTCAAGTGGGCGCTCACCATCGCCCCGGACCGGCCGAGCGGCCTCACCGCCACCGCCGGCAACGGGTCGGTCACCCTCTCGTGGACCGCGCCGACGTCCACCGGCGGCAGCGCCGTCACCGACTACGTCGTCCAGCACCGCGTCCAGGGCAGCACGGCCTGGACGACGTTCGCCGACGGCACCTCCACCGCCACCACCGCCACCGTCACCGGCCTCGTCAACGGCACCGCCTACGAGCTCCGGGTCGCGTCGGTGAACGCCATCGGGACCGGCGACGTCACCGACCCGGTCACCGCCACGCCGACCCTGCCGTGGACCCCGGCGAACGCCCCCGGCGGAACCCTCCTCTGGCTCGACGCGGCCGACGCCTCCACGATCACGCTGGCGAGCGGCGTCGTCTCCGAGTGGCGGGACCGCAGCACCAACGCCCGCCACGCTGCGCAGTCCACGGCGGCCAACCGGCCGACGGCGCCCGCCGCCGCCCTCAACGGCCGGACGGTGATCCGCTTCGACAGCACCGACGACCACGTCATCGCCCCCCTGTCCAAGGCCCACGTGGGCTCGACCTTCACGATCCTGCACGTGAGCCGCCCCTCGGTGAGCCAGACGCAGAAGGGCCTGCTCCAGATCGCCGACGGGCTCAACCACAGCGGTCCGTTCGTCCTGCAGCAGGTGAACGGCGCCAACCTGTCCCACTACGTCAACAGCAACTACCGCCTCACCGAGACGATCACCGTCGGCCAGGCCGGCATCTCGGCCCTCTCCTACGACGGCACGACCTGGTGGGCCCGGCGCAACGGCACCCAGAGCGCCACCTACACCGGCCCGCTCGGTGTCCTCCCGGGGGCGGCCATGTACCTCGGCAACGGCTACAACGGCTACTTCGCCGGCGACATCGCCGAGGTCGTGATCGTCCCCACCGCCGACCCCGCCACCATCGAACGGGTCGAGGGCTACCTCGCCCATGGCTGGGGCCTCGCCGCCTCCCTCCCCGCCGGCCACCCCTACCGCACCACCCCGCCGATCCCGACCCCGACCGCGCCGCAGTCGCTGACCGTGACGCCCGGCGGAGGCGTCCTCGCGCTGTCCTGGGTCGCCCCGGGGTCGTCGGGCTCGAGCGCCGTCACGGACTACGTCGTCGAGGTCCGCACCTCCCCCGCGGGCGCCTGGACCACGGTCGCGGACGGACCCGGCACCGGCACCACGGCCACGATCGCAGGGCTCACGGGTGGCACGGCGTACGACGTGCGGGTCGCCGCCGTGAACTCGGTCGGCACCGGCGACCGGACTGCGGCCGTCACCGCCATCGCACAGGTCCCGTGGACCCCGGCCGACCTCACCGGGGGCACGTCGCTCTGGCTCG
>JBEIGA010000065.1:0-15895 GCA_040382135.1 Acidimicrobiales bacterium | reverse complement strand
GCAGGCCCCCGCCGAGGGTCCGGGCGACCGCCGCCGAGCACCGCAGGGTGCCCACCGCACGGGTGCCCGCGCCGCGGGCGGTGGTGATCGGGTTGGCGGACTCGGCGCTCAGGGTCGCGGCGAGCTCGTCGCGGCGCTCGGCGACGAGGCGCGCCGCGGTGTCGAGGATCTCGGCGCGACGGTGGGCGGGGAGCGGGCCCCCTGCGATCGCCGCCTTGGCCGCGGCGACGGCACGGTCGATGTGCGACGCGTCGCCGCGCGGCACCCGGCCCACGACCCTGCCGTCGTACGGCGACCGGACCTCCGAGACCGCGTCGGCGGTGACGGCCTCGCCGTCGATGATCATCGGGGTCAGCTCCAGCACCGGGACCTCCGCGGCTCGTGTCCCCGCATTCTTGCCGCGGTGCGGGGCGGTCGTGCGGGGTGTGCCGGCGACGATCAGGGGCACCAGACGAGCTTGCCCACCGCCGCGCGCGACGCCACGGACTCGACGAGGTCCGGGAGGGTGTCGAACCCACGCGTGACGGTCGCCTGCGGGGTCAGCCGGCCCTCGCGCCGTAGGGCGAGGAGGTCGTCGTGCATCCGGGTCAGCTCGGCCCGCTCGTAGCCGCCGGTGTAGACGCCGACGTGGGAGAGGTTGGCCCGCACGAGACGGCCGGGATCCGGGGACGCCCATCGGCCACCGGCGAAGCCGACCGCGAGCAGCCGGCCGCCCCGGCGCATGCACCCGAGCGCGGCGTCGGCGAGCTCGGCGCCGACGGGGTCGTAGACGAGGTCGGCGAGCCACGGGTCGGGCCCGGCGTCCGCAGCTCCGACCGCCGGTCGCAACCCTGCCGGGTCGGAGGGGACGACCGCCCGTGCGCCGAGGGCGCGGCAGAGCCCGGCCTTGGCTTCGCCGTTCGCCACCGCGACGACGTCGGCGCCCAGCGCCGCGGCCAGGTCGACGGCGGCGGCGCCGGAGCCTCCGCCCGCCCCGAGCACGAGCACCCGGTCGCCGGCCTGCAGCCCGCCGCGCTCGACGAGGCCGATCCAGGCGGTGTGGTACGGGATCACGAACCCGGCGGCCTCACCGGTGGACAGCTCCTCCGGTGCCGTCCAGGCGGTGCGGGCCGGCACGATGGTCCGCTCGGCGAACCCGCCCGCCCCCCGGTAGAAGGCCGTCACCCCGAGGACGCGGTCACCGACGCCGAACCCTTCGGACGGCCCGTCGCCCGTGGCGACGACCCGGCCGACCACCTCCTGGCCCGGCACGAACGCGCCCTGGGGGGTGAGGGGGTAGCTGCCGCGGCACATGAGCACGTCGGGGAGGCCGATCCCTGCGCCCTCCACCTCGACGAGCAGCTCGCCCGCGCCCGGCACCGGGTCGGCGACCTCCCGTTCCCGGAGCACCGCACGGGGCTCTCCTGCTGCATCGACGGTCCAGGCACGCATGCGCGGACCCTACGTCGTGGGACGACGGGGCGCGCCGGGCGTCGGTGCGGCGGTCGCTAGGGTCGGGCGATGCGCCGCCTGCTCGCCTTGGTGCTGCTGGTGGCCACCGCCTGCGCCGGTTCCGACGACCCCGGCGGACCGGCGGCGACCACCGCCGCACCCCTGACCCCGCCGACCGGTGCGGTCGGCGCGGGGCGGGCGGGGTCGCTCGCGGTGCGGTCCACGCGTCCCGAGCTCGTGACCGGCGGCGACGCCCTGGTCGAGGTGGCGGTGGCCGGCGCGCCCGCCGACGTGGTCCAGGTCGAGGTCGACGGCCGCGACGTGACCGACCAGCTCCCCGTGGTGGCCGGCGGCCGTCGCGGGGTGGTCAGCGGCCTGCCCGAGGGGCCCGCCGAGCTGGTGGCTCGGCGCGGCGACGAGGTGCTCGCGACCCTCACCGTGGTGAACCACCCCCTGAGCGGCCCGCTCTTCTCAGGGCCCCAGATGGAGCTGCTCGCCTGCTCCACGGTCCAGTTGGGGCTCGGTCCGCCGTCGGACGAGGACTGCTCGGCCCCGACCCGCACGTCCTGGTGGTACCTCGGCGGCGACGGTCTCTGGCACCGGTTGGACGAGGGGGCCGAGCCGCCGTCCGATGCGGAGCGCGGACCGGGCGGGGATCCGGTCGTCGTCCGCCGGGAGCTCGGGACCCTCAACCGTGCGGTCTACGAGATCGCAGTGCTCGACGACGGGGTGCGGGACGCGACCGCCTTCGGTTCCGCGGCGTGGAACGGCGACCTCGTCCACCGCTTCGGCGGTGGCTGCGGCACCGGACGGACCCAAGGCGGGATGGGCGCCGAGGTGCTCGACGCCGACCTCCTCACCCGGGGCTACATGGTGGCCACGTCCACGTTCGCCACGTTCGACACCGCGTGTGACGACGTCCTGTCGGCCGAGACGCTGCTGATGCTCCGGGAGCACGTGGCCGAGCGGTACGGGATCCCCCGGTTCGTGGTCGGCCAGGGCGACTCGGGCGGTGCCGTCCAGCAGTACCTGATCGCCCAGAACTACCCGGGGCTCCTCGACGCGGTGCACGCCCAGCTGTCGTTCCCGGACATCGTGACCACCTTCCTCGGGACCGGAGACTGCGGGTTGCTGGAGCGCGTCTGGGCCACCGCCGGCGTCCCGTTCACCGAGGACCAGCGGGCGGCGGTCGAGGGGTACGCCTCCGTGCGGACCTGCGCGGCCTGGAACCGCTCCTACCTCGACCGGTTCGACCCCACGACAGGCTGCCCGTCGGAGATCCGGGCCGAGCTGGTCTACGACCGGGAGCGACGCCCCGACGGTGTCCGGTGCACGCCGGCCGACGCCGCGCCCACCCGCTACGGGGTCGACCCGGTGACCGGCGTGGCCATCGGTCCCTGGGGGAACGCCGGCGTGCAGTACGGGCTCGAAGCGCTGCGGGCAGGGGTCATCGACGTCGAGCAGTTCCTCACGGTGAACGAGCTCGTGGGCGGCTACGACCGCGACGGCCGCTGGCAGCCGGCCCGGACCGTGGCGCCGCCCGAGGTCGTCGAGCGGATGTACGCCGAGGGCCGGGTGCTGCACGGCGGGGGAGGGCTCGCCGAGGTCCCCGTCATCGACGTGACCCCCTACACCGACGAACTGCCGGACATCCACGACCGGGTGCGGCTCTTCGCCATCCGCGAGCGCATGGCGGCCGCCGGCGTCCCGGCAGGGACCCGGGTGATCTGGACGGCGCCCACGGACGCGGTGCTCGGTTGGCTGCGGGGCGAGGGGTTCCGCGGCTTCCCCTCCGACGGGGAGACCGTCGACCTGCTCGTCGAGTGGCTGGAGGCGGCGGCGGCGGACACCAGCGGTGACGACCGGGCGACGGTCCTGGCCCGGACCCGGCCCGCTGCCGTCGCCGACGACTGCCTCGTCGGGGACGAGCACCTCCGGGGCGACGACGTGTACGACACGGCGAACGCGTGCACGGACGCCTACCCCGTCCACGGTGATCCCCGCATCGCCGCGGGCGGTCCGCGTCGAGCCGACGTCGTCGCCTGCCGGCTCGCGCCGATCGATCCCGAGGCGTACGGCACGCCCCTCACCTCGGTGCAGCTCGAGCGCCTGCGGGCGGTGTTCCCGGACGGGGTGTGCGACTGGAACGTCCCGGGTATCGGTCAGGGCCCCCCGGCCGGCACCTGGCGCAGCTACGGGGGCGACTGACCCGTAGCGTGGACGGGTGCATCCCGCCGACCGCCCCCTGCTGACGCCCCGGTTCGTCGTGCTGGTCGTCGGCGGGCTCGCCTACTTCGCGGCGCTCGGCGTGCTCGCCCCGACGCTGCCGAAGTTCGTGGAGGACGAGCTCGGCGGCACGGAGCTCGCAGTCGGCGTCGCCGCAGGGGCCTTCGGTCTCTCGGCGGCGATCCTCCGGCCGTTCGTGGGGACGCTCGGGGACCGATGGGGTCGTCGTGCGCTCGCCATGGGCGGCTCGGCCATCGTGGCCGTGTCGATCGCCGCCACCGTGTTCGCCACCTCGGTGGCCGCGGTCATCGGGCTCCGGCTGCTCACGGGCCTCGGCGAGGCCGCGGCGTTCATCGGCTTCGCCGCGGCGATCCAGGACCTTGCGCCGGACGGCCGGCGGGGCGAGGCCGCCAGCTACTTCTCCGTCGCGACCTACGGCGGCCTCGCCCTCGGCCCGATCCTCGGCGAGGCGCTGGTCGACAGCTCCTGGGACGCCGTCTGGGCGGCGGGGGCGGCGCTCGGCGTCCTCGGAGCGTTGCTCGCCGTGACCGCCCCCGGTGCCGCGGCGACCCGCGCTGCGCAGGAGGCGGCCGAGACCGCCGAGCGCACCGACGAGGTGCCCGCTGCCTCGGGTCGGGTGCTGCGCGTCCTGCACCGCGGCGCCCTCCGTCCCGGGGCCGTCCTCATGGTCAACCTGATCGGGTACGCCGGCTTCGTGGCCTTCATCGCCCTGCACGCAGAGGACGTCGGGATCGGCAACAGCGGCACGGTGTTCGCCGTCTTCGCGGCGATGGTGGTGGCGCTGCGGATCGTCGCCGCCCGTGTTCCGGACCGGCTCGGTGCCATCACGACGTCGAGCATCGCCACGGTCCTCTCGGCGACGGCGCTGACCATGCTGGCCGTGTGGCAGACCCCGGCGGGCGTCTACACGGCCACCGCCGTCTACGCGCTCGGTCAGACGTTCCTGTTCCCGGCCCTCTTCGCCATCGCGGTCGAGTCCGCCCACCCCGCCGACCGCAGCGCCGCCATCGGGACCTTCTCGATGTTCTTCGACCTTTCGGTGTTCGTGGGCGGCGCCATCACCGGCGTCGCTGCGGCGTTCGGGGGCGAGCCCGCCGCCTTCGCCACCGGCGCCGTGCTCTGCCTCGTGGCCCTCGGTCTCGTCCGCCCACTGCTGGGACCGCTGGTGCGCCCACGCGCCGCTGCGGATGGCGGCGGCGCGAGGCCATCCGTAACCTCGGACGTGTGAGCGCCCGCATCCCCCACCTGAACGCCCGCCTGCAGGGGTTCGGCACCACGATCTTCGCCGAGATGTCGGCGCTGGCGCAGCGGACGGGTGCGGTCAACCTCGGGCAGGGGGTCCCCGACACCGACGGCCCGGCCGAGGTCGCCGAGGTGGCGATCGCCGCGATCCGGGCGGGGCACAACCAGTACCCGCCGGGCCCGGGCATCCCCGAGCTCCGGCGGGCGATCGCCGCGCACCAGCAGCGCTTCCACGGGCTGACCTTCGACCCCGACACGGAGGTGCTGGTCACCGCGGGGGCCACCGAGGCGATCGCCGCCACCCTCCTCGCCCTCCTCGAGGTCGGCGACGAGGTGGTGGTGTTCGAGCCGTACTACGACTCGTACGCGGCCTGCATCGCGATGGCCGGGGCCGTCCGCCGCCCGGTCACGCTCCGTGCGCCCGACTACCGCTTCGATCCCGAGCGGCTGCGCGCCGCCATCACCCCCAAGACCCGGCTCCTCCTGCTGAACACGCCCCACAACCCCACCGGCAAGGTGTTCGACCGCGAGGAGTTGCAGCTCATCGCCGACCTCTGCGTCGAGCACGACCTCGTGGCCGTCACTGACGAGGTCTACGAGCACCTGGTCTTCGAAGGGGAGCACGTGCCGCTGGCGAGCCTGCCGGGCATGCGCGACCGCGTGGTCACGATCAGCAGCGCCGGCAAGACGTTCTCCTTCACCGGCTGGAAGATCGGCTGGGTCTGCGCCTCGCCGCCGCTGGTGACGGCGGTCCGCACGGCGAAGCAGTTCCTCACCTACGTGAACGGCGCGCCCTTCCAGCACGCCGTCGCCCACGCCCTCACCCTGGGCGACGACTACTTCACCGGGTTCGTCGCCGACATGCGGGCCAAGCGCGACCTCCTCGTCGCCGGGCTCGACGCCGCGGGGTTCCGGGTCCTCCCTCCTGCCGGCACCTACTTCGTCACGGTCGACATCACGCCGTTCGGCGAGACGGACGGGCTCGCGTTCTGCCGCTCCCTGCCCGATCGGTGCGGGGTGGTGGCCGTCCCCAACGTCGTGTTCTACGACGACGTCGCGGCCGGGGGACCGTTGGTGCGGTTCACGTTCTGCAAGCGGTTCGAGGTGCTCGAGGAGGCCTGCGGGCGCCTCGCCGGCCTGGCAGGAGGGTGATCGGCGTGCGCATCGCCGCGATCCAGCACGACATCGTCTGGGAGGACCCGGCGGCCAACTTCGCCCGCCTCGCCCCGCGCATCGCCGCGGCAGCGGACGCCGGCGCCCGCCTCGTCGCCCTCACCGAGATGTACGCGACGGGCTTCTCCATGGCCACCGACCGCACCGCCGAGCCGCTCGACGGACCGAGCACGACCTTCCTGGTCGAGCAGGCCGGGGCAACCGGCGCCTGGGTGTGCGGCTCCGTCCCGGCCCTCACGACACCCGGCGCCACCCGACCGCACAACGTGCTGGTCCTCGCGGCGCCGGACGGCACGGTGCACCGCTACGCCAAGATCCACCCCTTCACCTACGGGCGGGAGGACGAGCACTACGCCGCCGGCGACCGCCACGTCGTCGTGGACGTGGAGGGGCTGCGGGTCGCGTTGTTCGTCTGCTACGACCTCCGCTTCGCCGACGAGTTCTGGGCGCTCGCCGAGGACACCGACTGCTACCTCGTGGTCGCCAACTGGCCGGCGGCCCGTCGGCTCCACTGGCAGGCGCTGCTGCAGGCGCGGGCGATCGAGAACCAGGCCTACGTCGTGGGCGTCAACCGGGTCGGCGAGGGCGGCGGTCTCGCCTACACCGGCGACAGCCGCATCGTCGACCCGCTGGGCGAGCTGCTGGCCACGGGCGCGGTGGGGGAGACGACGTTGCTTGCCGACCTGGACCCGGCCCGGGTGGCCGAGGTGCGGGCGACCTTCCCGTTCCTGCGCGACCGTCGCTGAGCGCGCCGCCCGTCGTCGTCGCTCGCCTCAGGCGTCCTCGGCCAGGGTGGCGATGCGATCGAGGGCGCGCTCCAGCACCGGACGCGCGGCGTCGAGGAACGCGGCCACCTCCGCTGCGCTGCCGACACCGTCCTCCGCCTCGTCGACGACCTCGGCGATCAGCGCCCACGCGACGTGGCAGCTCCCCCCGTCGTCGCGGATGGTGGTGCTGCCCTGGGCGAACGGTGTCGGCGCGCCCTCGACGTGCTGGTAGATGCGCCGCCACGGTGCCTCGAGGCTGACGGTCCGCTCCAGCAGGTCGTAGCCGGGGATCCGCACCCGCAGCGTGGAGCCGGGGCCGTGGGGGGCGGGGTCGCCCTCGGTCTCGTAGCCGGCGCCGGCCAGCATCGTGAGCATCGCCTCCCATGTCGCAGCGCGGGGCGCGGCCACGTGCCGCTCGAGGGTGATCGTCCGGTACACGGGCTTCTTGCGGGGCGGCGCCATGGCGGGATTCTGCCGCGGGGGTCGGAGGATCGCCGTGGCGGGTAGCGTCCGGTTCCGGTCGGAGCAGGAGGGGTGCCCATGCGGTTCGATCCTCGGGGGAGGCTCGACACGTCACAGGTCCAGGACCGCCGCGGCGCGCCCCGTGCGGCCGTCGGCGCCGGCGGGCTCGGCATCGTCGGCGTGCTCGTCGTGCTGCTCATGAGCGTGCTCGGCGGTGGGGGCGGTGGCGAGGCCGGGCTGCCCGCCGGTCTCGACGACCTCGCCGGACAGGTGCTCGGGGGTGGTCAGTCGTCCGCCCCCGTGGACAACAGCGGCCTCGAGGAGCGGTGCACCACCGGCGCCGACGCCGAGGGAAGCCAGGAGTGCCTGATCGTGGCCGTGGTGAACAGCGTCCAGGACTACTGGACCGCAGCGTTCGCGAGCGGGTATCGACCGGCCACCACGACCTTCTTCACCGGCGGCGTCAGCACCCGGTGCGGCAACGCCACCTCGGCCGTCGGACCCTTCTACTGTCCGGCGGACCAGGGCGTGTACATCGACCTCGGGTTCTTCGACGAGCTCGAGTCCCGCTTCGGGGCGAGCGGTGGCGACTTCGCCCAGGCCTACGTGATCGCGCACGAGTACGGCCACCACGTCCAGAACCTGGTGGGCACCTCGGCGCAGGTGCAGGCCTCGGGCGACCGCGAGGGACCCGAGAGCGGCAGCGTGCGGCTCGAGCTCCAGGCGGACTGCTTCGCCGGGGTCTGGGCGAACAACGCCACCACGGTGCCCGACCCCGATACCGGCCGACCGCTCATCGTGGAGCTGACGGACCAGGACATCGCCGACGCGCTGAGTGCGGCGGCGGCGGTCGGCGATGATCGCATCCAGGAGCAGGTGACCGGGCGCGTCGACCCCGAGAGCTGGACGCACGGCAGCGCGGAGCAGCGGCAGCGCTGGTTCCGGGTGGGCTTCGAGACCGGCGACCCGAACGCCTGCGACACCTTTGCCGCCGACCCGCTCTGAGCGGGACGGCTCAGTCCTCGGCGATCACGGGGGGGCGGGGGGCGGGGTCCTCGAACGACCGGGTCGTGTAGCGCTCGACGCGGAGCCCGGCCGGCCACGACCCCGGCCGGAGCCCGGCCTTGCGCCAGAGGGCGTCGAGGAAGGCGGTCGGCTCGGGGAGCTCCTCCCAGACCGACGGCAGGAAGGTGCCGCGGGTCCCCGCAGCGCTCACCAGCAGCCCGTCGACCCCGGGTCGGATGCGCCGGAGCAGGTCGTCGCGGTCGGTCACCGGGAGTGGTTCGAGGGGGGACAGCACCGAGATCCCGATGGTGGTGCGGGGGAACTGCGCCGCGGTCAGCGCCGGCATCCGCGGGTCGTCGAACGCGGCGGCGAGCGCGTTGCGGGCGACGTCCGACCACAGGGGACGGACCGGGGTCATCGAGCCGATGCACCCTTGCAGCTCCCCCCGCTCGGTGAGGGTCACGAAGGACGCCCCGGGCTCGAAGAGCTCGGCGGGGAGCCCGGTGGGATCGGGGTCGGCCCGCCGCCCGGTGGCGAGGGCGTGGCGGATGGTGGCGTCCGCGAGGCGCAGCAGTGCCCGCTCGCCCTCGGTCGTCGGCCTCACCCGGCCGCCCCGGCCGTGGCCGCGTGGGTGGGGGACGGCACGCTGACGACGAACGAGGCGTAGCCCACCACCGCGCTCCGGTCGCCGGCGGTGTCACCCGAGGTCCGACGGTCGAGCAGGGCGACGTCGAGGTGGTGGCGTCTGCTCGCCTCGAGCAGGCCGCGGAGGGGGTGGAACCCGCACGCCCGGTCGGGTGAGAGCCCACCGATCGTGCCGGCGGCGACGGCGGCGACCGTGTCCCGGTCGAGCGCCGTGGCCGTGTCGTGGTCGTGGTAGTGGCTGAGGTCGGTGGAGACGACGACGAGGGTGGCGTCGTCCCAGACGGCGTCGAGCAGGTCGGCGACGAGCACCGCCGGCGTCTCACCCACCACGACCGGCAGCAGCGCGAACGGCTCGGGCAGGACCCGCTGGAGGAAGGGGAGCTGGACCTCGAGCGCGTGCTCCCGGAGGTGGGGGCGCTCGTCGGCGACGACGCCGGGCAGGGCGATGACGACCGCCCGGGCAGCGGCGTCGACGGGGACGTCGCCGAGGGGCGTTCGCCACGCGTCGGCCGTGCTGACCGCCATGCCCCGCAGCGGCACGGTGTGGTTGGGCCCGAGGAGCACCACACGTCGGATCCCCGCGACCCCGACGAGGCGGCGGTAGGCGGTGGCCGCCACCGGTGCGGAATACACGTAGCCGGCGTGGGGGACCACGACGGCCCGAGGGGCGGGCGCGTCCGCGGGCCGGGGCTCCGCCTCGGCGAGGTACCGGTCGACGTCGGCGCCCAGCGCGCGGGCGTCGCCCGGGTAGAACCGACCGGCCACGGCTGCCGGGCGCACGACGAGGCTCATGACCGACCTGCCATCCGAACGGGGAGCCGGCGTCCACCCCACGTGCCCATGGGCCCGTCGAACACGCCGGGCAGCCGGGTGCCGCAGTGGGTGCAGGCGCCGTGGTCGTCGAGGGCGTAGGGGCCGAGCCGGTACCAGTCCCGCCCGATCACCACCTGACCGCACCCCTGGCAGCGGGTGGACTGACCCTCCGGGTCGTGCACGTTGCCCGTGTAGACGTGGTGGAGGCCGTTTGCGAGGGCGAGCGCACGGGCGCGGGTGAGCGTCTCCGGCGGCGTGGGCGGAACGTCGAGCATCTTGAAGTCGGGGTGGAAGGCGCTGAAGTGGAGGGGCACGTCGGGGCCGACGTGGTCGAGGATCCAGCGGGTCATGCGGTCGAGCTCGTCGTCGCTGTCGTTCAGGCCCGGGATGAGCAGGGTCGTGAGCTCGATCCAGACGTCGGTCTCGTTGCAGGCCCATTCGACGGTGTCGAGCACGGAGGCCAGGTCGCCCATCGCCACGTGGCGGTAGAAGTCCTCGCTGAAGCCCTTGAGGTCGATGTTGGCGGCGTCGAGGTGGGCGTAGAGCTCCTCCCGCGGCCCCGGGCTGATGTACCCGTTGGTGACCGCGACCGTCCGGACGCCCCGTTCGTGGCAGGCGATCGCGGTGTCCCGGGCGTACTCGAGGAACACCACGGGGTCGTTGTAGGTGAACGCCACGCTCCGGCAGCCGAGCTCCCACGCCGTGCGGGCGATCGCCTCCGGGCTCGCGTCGTCGGCGAGGGTGTCGATCTCCTTCGACTTCGAGATGTCCCAGTTCTGGCAGAAGCGGCAGGCGAGGTTGCACCCCGCGGTGCCGAAGGAGAACACGGCGGAGCCGGGCAGGAAGTGGTTCAGCGGCTTCTTCTCGATCGGGTCCACGCAGAACCCGCTCGACCTGCCGTAGCTGGTGAGCACGACACCGTCGCCCGCCCGTCCTCGTACGAAGCAGACGCCGCGCTGGCCCTCGCGGAGCTTGCAGGCACGCGGGCACACGTCGCACTGGACGCGGCCGTCCTCGAGCGTGTGCCACCACGTGGTGGGCACCGTGTGCGGATCGTCGAGCCGCACCGCCGCATCGTGCTGTGGTTCCGAGGTACCCGCCATGACCCGTCCCTCCCGCTGGGAGCCGCGGGTCCGAGCGTACCGAGCGGCGGGCTCAGGTCTCAGGGGCCAAAGCCCTCACGAGGGTGTCCTTCGCGACCTGCACCACCCCGTCCACCTCGACCGGGCGGTCGACCACGTCGGCCCGCACGATCGTGCAGTCCGCGAACGCAGCCGCCACCTCCTCCGGGGTCGGACAGACCGCCGGGTCCTGCGGCCCGCCCCAGCCGTGCTCGACGTTGCTGCGGTCGTGGGCGACGAGGAGGAAGGTGCCGCCGGGTGCCAGGGCCCGGCGCGCGTGCGCGAGCACCGCGGACCGCTGCCCCGCCGGCAGCTGCAGGTAGAAGACGATCACGAGGTCGTACGTGGCCTCGGGAGGCGCCCACGCCACGACGTCCTCGACGAGGAGCTCGACGGTCACCCCGCGGGACTCGGCGAGGCGGCGGCCCTTCGCCACGCCGACCGCCGAGAAGTCCACGCCGGTGACGGTCCACCCCTGCTCGGCGAGCCAGACCGCGTTGCGGCCCTCGCCGCACGCGAGGTCGAGGGCGCGACCGGCGCCCGGGCCGGCGAGCTCCTCGGCGAGGAAGCGGTTGGGGTGGACGTCCCAGACGAACTCCCCGGTGTCGTAGCGCCGGTCCCAGTCCTCACGCTGCACGATCCGGTCCTCCTCCAGGGCGGGTACCCGGTCATCGTCGTCGCGTCCGCGATCCTCCTGGCAACGCGGGTCGTCCTGGCGCGGCCCGCCTCACGGGTACCGTGTGGTCCCATGACCACCGCGGTCGTGCTTTCGGGAGGGGGGAACCTCGGAGCCGCCCAGGTCGGGATGCTGCTCGCGTTGAGCGAGGCGGGAGTCCAACCCGACCTGCTCGTCGGCGCCTCGGTGGGCGCGATCAACGGCGCCTTCGCCGCGTCGAGGTTCGACCCCGGCTCCCTGCAGGGGCTCGCCGACGTGTGGCGGCGGCTGCACCGTCGCGACATCTACCCCTACCGACCGCTGCGGGGGCTGCGGGCGATCCTCGCCCGGTCCGACCACCTCGTCCCCCCGGTCGCGCTGCGCACGCTGCTCGAGCGCCACCTCGAGTACGAGCGCATCGAGGACGCCCCGATCCCCCTGCACGTGGTCGCCTGCGACGTACGGACGGGGGCGGAGGTCGTGCTCTCGAGCGGACCGGCCGTGCCCGCCCTGCTGGCCAGTGCGGCCATCCCCGGGGTCTTCCCTCCCGTGGCGGTCGACGGACGGTTGCTGGTCGACGGCGGCGTCGTCGACAACACCCCGATCTCGACCGCCGTGCGCCTCGGCGCCGACGTGGTCTGGGTGCTGCCCATCGGCTTCGCCCGGGCCATCTCCCACCTGCCCCGGTCCGCGCTGGGCATGTACGCCCACGGTGTCGGCATCACGAGCATGCACCAGCTGCGACGCGACGTCCGGCGCTACGGGAGCGAGGTGTCGTTGCGCCTCGTGCCCGCCCCGGTGGCGCTCGACCTCTCGGCCGTGGACTTCCGTCGCAGCGGCGACCTCATCGACCGCGCCTACCGGGCCACGCACGACTGGTTCGCGGAGGGCTGCCCGCCCTTCGACGTCGACGGCTACGGACCGATGGCCTGACGGCGGGCCCGCCCTCAGCGCCGTTCGACGTCGAACCCCTGGTGCCGCAGGGTCTCGATGACCTGCTGGGTGTGCTGGCCGTCGGAGGTCTCGATCACCACGTCGACGTCGACGCGCCTCGGCGTGAAGGGCTCGAACAGCCGGCGGTGCTCCACCTCCATGACGTTCGCCCCCGATTCGGCGAGCGCCGTGAGCACGGGTGCGAGCTGCCCGGGGAGGTCGTCGATGTGGATGCGGAGGGTCGCGATGCGGCCGTCCCGCACCAGCCCCCGCAGGAGCACCGAGGCCAGCAGGCGGCTGTCGATGTTCCCGCCCGAGAGCACGACGGCCACGTTGGCGCCCCGGAACCGCTCGGGCTCGTGCAGCATCGCCGCCAGCCCCACTCCGCCGGCGCCCTCGGCGACCGTCTTCTCGATCTCGGCGAACAGCACGACCGCCTCCTCGATCCGCCGCTCGGGCACGACGACGATGTCGTCGACGAGCGCCCGGACGATGGGCACGGTGTGGCGGCCGGCGCGCTTGACGGCGATGCCGTCGGCGAGCGTGTCGACGCTGTTGGTCTCGAACGGCTCGCCCTTCAGGGCTGCGACCATCGAGGGATAGCGCTCGCTCTGCACCCCGATCACGCGGATGTCCGGGCGTGCGGCCTTCACGATGGTGGCGATGCCGGCGATCAGTCCACCGCCGCTGACGGGCACCACGATGGTGTCCAGATCCGGGTGGTCCTCGAGGAGCTCGAGCCCGACCGTGCCCTGCCCGGCGATCACGTCCGGGTCGTCGTAGGCGGGGACGAGCACCCGTCCCTCGGTCCTGGCGATCTCCTCGGCGCGGAGCGCGGACTCGGCGAGGGTGCGGCCCTCGACCTCGACCGTGGCACCGTGCCCCCGGGTGTGGCGGACCTTGGTGAACGGGGCGGAGGTCGGCATCACGATGGTGGTGGCGATGCCGAGCCGGCCCCCGTGGTAGGCGACGCCCTGGGCGTGGTTGCCGGCGGAGGCCGCCACCACGCCCCGTTCGCGTTCCTCCGGCGTGAGCAGGCGCAGCCGGTTGGCGGAACCGCGGTCCTTGAAGGAGCCGGTGAACTGGAGGTTCTCGAACTTCACCACGAGGTGGGCGCCGGTGAGCTCCGACAGGGTGCGCGAGTGCTCGCTGTGGGTGCGGACCACGTCGTCGGCGATGCGGGCCGCAGCGGCCTCGACGTCCTCGGGCCCGACGCTGAGCGGTGGAGGCTCGGGGGCGACGGTCATGGGTGGGTGCTCCTGGGTCGGGCCGAGGGCCGGCGGGCGTGGAGGGGTCGGCCGAGCGCCACCATGGCCGCCTCGGCCAACGACTCGGACAGGGTGGGAGGGGGGTGGATCGTGCTCGCGAGGTCCTCGAGGGTGGCGGCGAGCTCGACCGCGAGCGCCGCCTCGCCCGCCAGCTCGGCGACGTGGGGACCGGCGATGTGGACGCCTCGGACGGTGCCGTCCGCATCGGCCACGACCTCGACCGCCGCGCCCGCGGTGGGCGGGGTGCCGAACGTCCGGGCACGCGCCGAGGCGGCGAGCGGGAACCGTCCGGTCACCGCATCGACGCCGGCTGCAACGAGGTCGTCCGCGGTGAGGCCGACCGACACGACCTCGGGGTCGGCGAACACCACCTGGGGGATGCACGCGGGGTCGAAGCGCGCCGGGTGCCCGCACATCGACCGTGCGGCGACGGCGGCCTCGGCCGTGGCCTTGTGGGCCAGCGCGGGACCGTCGGTCAGGTCGCCGACGGCCCAGACGTGCGGCCCTGCGCGCCGGTCTGCCGCGACCGGGATCCGTCCGTCGGGCGCCGTGGCGATGCCGGCCCGGTCGAGGCCGAGCCCGGCGGTCGCCGGCGCCCGCCCGATGGCGACCACGACCACGTCGGCCGGGACCTGCACGGGCCCACCGGAGGTCGCCACGTGGAGCGTTCCGTCGCCGGCGCCGTGGACGGTGGCCTCGAGGTGCAGCACGATGCCGCGCCGTCGGAACGCCGCGGTGCAGACGTCGCCGAGCCACGCGGGCCGGAGGTCGGGGAGCAGACGCTGCGCCTGCTCGACGACGGTCACCGTGGCGCCGAGCCGGTGGAACGCCGTGGCGAGCTCGACCCCGATGTACCCGCCGCCCACCACCACCGACGATGGGAGGGCGTCCAGCGCGAGCGCCCCGGCGGCGTCGAGCACCCGGGTGCCGTCGAACGGCAGCGCCGGGAGGGCGAGGGGCGCGGAGCCGGTGGCGAGCAGCACCTGGCCGAACTCCAGGTGGGCGACGTGCTCGCCCTGGTCCACCACCACACGATCCGGTCTCGTGAAGGCGGCGGTCCCGGTGCGGACGTCGACGCCGGCGTCCGCGAGGAGCGCGGCGACGCCGGCGCGGAGCCCCTCGACGGTCCGCTCGGCGTGGGCGCGGACGGCGGCGAGGTCCACCTCCACGGTGGCTCGCGCCCCCCAGGCCTCGCCCGCCCGCGCCTGCTCGACGCCGGCCGCGACCTCCAGCAGGGCCTTGGACGGGATGCAACCGCTGTGGAGGCAGGTGCCGCCGAGGGCGCCGCGCTCGACGAGGGTGACCCGCCGACCCTCGGCCGCGAGCCGCAGCGCCGCCGTGTAGCCGCCGGGCCCGCCGCCGATCACCAGGGCGTCCACGCCTTCGGCGACCTCGCCGACGACCATCAGCGGGCCCTCGGGTCCGGGGGCGTGTCGGAGGGCGCGTCGAGGAGCAGGTCGAGCGGTTCGGCGAGCAGCGACGCGACGGTGGCGAGGAAGGCCACGGCGAGGTCGCCGTCGACGAGCCGATGGTCGGCCCCGACCACCACGGGAAGGGTGGGCCGGACCTCGACGCGGTCGCCGACGACGGCCGGGCGGGGCCGGATCGCGCCGAACCCGACGATGACCCCCTCGGGCGGGTGGATCAGCGGGGTGGCCCACTCGCCGCCGAACCGGCCGTAGTTCGACACCGTGGCCGTGCCGCCGTGGAGGTCCGCAGGGACGAGCTCGCCGCGTCGTGAGCCGTCGACGAGGCGCCGGACCTCCTCGGCGAGCCCGGGGATCGTGCGCCGGTCCGCGTCGTGGACCACGGGCACCACGAGGCCGGCGTCGGTCGCCACCGCGAAGCCCACGTGGACGTGGTCGTGGACGGTGTAGGTGCCCGCCGCGACGTCGATCGAGGCGTTGGCGCCGGGGTGGGCACGCAGGGCGCGCGCCACCGCGGCGACGAACAGGACCAGAGGCGTGACGGGCGGGCCGTCCGGCCGGCGGGCGGCGAACCGCTCGACCAGTTCGACGAGCCGGCCGGCGTCCACGGTCTCGCCCACGTGGATGTGGGGCACCTCGGACCACGAGCGGGTCATCGTGGCGGCGGTGACCCGGCGGATGCCGCGCAGGGGGCGGGTGCCCGCCG
>JBEIGA010000064.1:0-16056 GCA_040382135.1 Acidimicrobiales bacterium | reverse complement strand
GGTCGGCAGCGGGGGCCCGGGCGGGACCGACACCCGCGCCGCGAGGTCCGGCGGTGCCGTGGCGCCCGCCACCAACCGGCCCAGCTCGTCGAGCGACAGCTCCAGGACGTGCGCCGGGGCCGCGAGCCGCCCGTCGCGGGCGAGTCGGTGACCGAGCTCCCGGGCCGATCGGGCGCTCAGCTCCTGCAGCCAGCGGGCACGGAGCCGGAGCTCGTCCCGCAGCGAGACGTCCGTCGGGGGTCCTGGCCCTCGGGCGGGGCGGCCGGCCCCGGCCGCGAGCGGCGGTAGGGCCGGGGCGGCCACCGCGGAGGGCGGCACCAGCGCCAACACCTCGGGGGACGTCGCCACGATCTGCGCGTCCGTGTGGCCCGCGGCGCGCCCGTCGGCGAGAGCGGCCATCGCCCGCAGGGGCACCGGTGCGGCGTCCGCGTCCTGGCGCAGCAACATCCCGCACAGCACCTCGTAGGTGTGGACCGTGGACAGCTCCCGACCCGTCGAGGCGAGCAGGGCGCACAGGTCCGGCGTCGGGAGGTCGGCGAGGGACGGTACGCCTGCGAGGTCGTTGTCGACCGTGGCGACGATGCCTGCCGCGAGGTCGGGAAGGGCAACCCGCAGACGTCCGACGCGCCACGCGGTGGCGAGCCGGCGGAGGATGGCGCTCGGCGTGTAGCGACGGAGGACCCCGACCCGACCGGTGACGACACCCAGCAGGGCCAGGTCGACCGCGGCCCGACCGCCCACCGCGGTGACGACCGGGGACGTCGCGATGGCACGCTCGGAAACCGCGCCGGTGGCCCGGAGCGCCCGGACGATGCCCTCGCGGACCGGGTCGAGCCAGAGCTCCACCTCCAACGGCCGCAGGGGGTCCGGGAAGGTCTCGGCGAGCGGTCCAGGACCGAGCAGCAGCCCCGATCCCGCCGCCGCGACTGCGGTCACCGGCCGGGTCTGGAGGACGACGAGCCTGCCGTCCTCGGCAACCGCCCACTCCATGTCCTGCGGCCCGCCGAACACCTCGGACGCACGTCGGGCGGTGGCCACCAGTCGTCGCCGCAGCGACCGGGGGAGGTCGGGAGCGATCCCGGTGCGCGTCGCATCGACCAACCGCCCCCTACGGCCGAGCACGTAGTGGTCGGCCGTGACCTCGCCGCCGACCAACGTGTCGGGCCGGGACGGCACCACCTCGACGACCACGTGGTCCGTGACCCCGGTGACAGGGTCGACGCCGAAGAGGACCCCTCCCATCGGGGCGGCGAGCTGCTCCTGCACGAGGACGCCGATGGGCCGGGCGACCCCGTCGGCGTCCCGCACCGCCTCGGCCGAGGAGCGCACGCGATCGACCGCGGCGAGGAAGGCGTCCCACCCGACGACGTCGAGCACCGAGGTGAACCGGCCCGCCATCGAGGAGGTCCCGGCGTCCTCGATCGTGGACGAGGACCGCACCACGAGTGAGGTGCCGCTCCCGCCGCCCAACGCCTCCCATGCCGAGCGCAGGGCCGGTGCGACATCCGGGTCACGCGGGTCCTGCGCAGCACCGTCGGTGGTCAGCACGAAGCCGCGCATCGTGGGGAAGCCGGCGACCGCCAACCGGGCGATGTTCGCCGCCTTCGCGCCCACGACGGCAGGATCCGCCGCAGCCTCGTCGTCGAGGCCCACCACCCAGGGCCGCTCCCCCATAGGAGGAACCTACCCTGTGGTCGCTCGTGGCAAGAGTGGCGGAGGTCCCTTCGCAACCGCCGGAGGAACGGCGAGGATGAGGGGGTGGCGGACCGACACGAGACCCCCGACGTGCCGAGCATCCCGACGCAGGCCGAGGTCGACCGCATCCTGACGCGCCGCCGGTTCCTCACGGGCGCAGGACTGGTGGCGCTGGCGGCTGCGCCCTTCGCGCTCTCGTATCGTCGCCAGGTCGTCTCCTACCTCGGCAAGTGGAAGGGCAAGCCGCACGAGACGGTCCCCTACGTCCCGCACGACCCCGCCCCAGCCATCCACCTCCTGGCCATCGGCGACATCGGCGACAGCGGCGAGCGGCTCAACCGGGTGGCAGGCACCGCCATCGCCCTCGCGGCCATCCTCCCGTACGACGCGGTCCTGCTCCTCGGCGACAACGTGTACCCCTACGGCGACCCGGCCGGGCTCCAGGACACCGTGTTCACCCCGCTCGCTCCGATCCTCGACTCGGGCGCCGAGCTGCTCGCCATCCTCGGCAACCACGACGTCGTGGACGGGCACGGCGACGACCAGCTCGAGGTCCTCGGCGTGCCAGGCCGATGGTGGGCACAGGAGATCGGTCCCCTGCTGCTGGTCGGCATCGACACGAACGACATCGGGAACCCGACCCAGCTCGCATGGCTCGAGCAGACGCTCGGCGGCGCAACCGCACCATGGAAGGTGGTCGCCATGCACCACCCGCCGTACAGCGCCGGCTACCAGGGCTCGAGCCTCGAGGCCCGCCGGGTCTTCACGCCGATCTTCGAGCGCCACGGGGTCCAGCTCGTGGTGTCCGGTCACGACCACGACTACCAGCGAAACCTGCCCCAGCGCGGCGTCACCTACCTGGTGAGCGGAGCGGGGTCCGGCACGAGACGGACCGGCGAGGAGGACTTCACCGCAGTGTCCTGGTCGTTCCTGCACGTCCTGGACATCGCCGTCGACGAGGACCGACTGGTGGTCCGTGCCGTCGACACCGACGGCCGCGTGGCGGACGAGCTGGTGCTCGCGACGCGCTGACCACGACCCGGTCACGCGGCGCGGTGCCCCGTTCAGGCTCCCGGCGTCGCCCCCACCCGGACCGCCGGCCGCACGGAGACCCGACCGACGTCCCCTGCATGGACGGCGCGTCCGCCGCCGGTCGCCTTCGCCCGGTTGAGCGCCGAGTCGGCAGCGGCCAGCAGCATCCATCCCGGGGTGCGGGTGCCGAGGCGTCCGAGGGCGACCCCGATGCTGGCCGTCACCTCGAGGGTGCCGGCCGCGTCGCGGACGGGGACGGCCAGGACGTCGAGCAGGACGGCGGCCACCCGGTCCGCGACCGCGGATCGGGTCACCCCCGGGCACACCACCACGAACTCGTCGCCGCCGACGCGGGCGACGACGTCGCCGGTGCGCACCGCCGACACCAGCGCGGTGGCCACGTGGCGGAGCAGGCGGTCCCCCGCCTCGTACCCGACCCGGCCGTTGATCACATGCATCCCGTCGAGATCCACGACGACGAGGGCGACGTCGACACCGGGTGCCTCGCTCATGGCTGCGAGCGCCGCATCGAGCCCGGCGCGGTTCGCGGCACCGGTGAGGGGATCCCGGCCCGCCCGGAACGAGATCTCGTCGAGGCGTTCGAGCGCATCGGCGGTCCGCCGTTCCAGCCGGTCGCGGAGGTAGAGGCCGACCACGAGGATGACGGTCAGCAGGAGGACGGCGGCCACGGCGGTCGCCGCCGGGACCCGGTCCGGGCCGCCGCCGAAGGCCGGTCCTGCCGACACGTCGATGACCCAGGGGACCCCGCCGATCTCGATGCCGCCGGAGAGCAGGCGCGCCGCCCCGGCGGGCGGGGCCGCTGCGGCGGGCCGGACCGCCACATCGAGGTCCGGGCCCAGACCGTCGGCGACCCGTGCGATCTCCGCCTCGGGGAGCATGCCCGCCACCACCCAGGCGCCCACCGGGCTCCCGTCGACGGACGGGACGGGGACCACGGTCCCGAGGGGGAACAGCCGGAAGCCCCCGGAGGCCTCCGACTCGTCCGCGTCGAGCCCCAGCTCGACCACCACCGCCTCGGCCACCGCCACGGCTCCAGCCCCGACGGGCCCGGTCGCCGGATCGACGGCGTCGGCGTACAGCGCCGCGACGTCGAGGGCGGCGGGCTGCCCGGTCTCGGCTGCGGCGGTGAACGCCTCGACCGCCGACGGGAACGGCGCCAGGTCGTGCCCCCCGACCGGCCGCACCCCGGTGTCGCCCACCGCCCGGAGGAGCAGGTACGACGGGGCGTCCGCCGCGCCGACGACCGCGGCCTCGAGCCCCACGCCCAGCGCAGCCTCGCGGGCGGACACCGCGTCCCGTTCGAACGGCTCGACCCGCTCGACGTAGCCCACGACGTGCCCGCCTGCTGCCTCCACCAGACCAGACCGCCCGAGGTACCGGGCGAGGACCTCGGGTGTCGGCGGTGCGTGGGTCGCGACGAACGTCGCCAGGAGCTCGAGGTCGTCCTGGTACGCGGTCAGCGCGTCCCGCACCTGGGCCACGGCGGGCTCGGCCTGCTCCAGGAAGCGGACGTCGAGCTGACCCTCGGCCCGTTCCATCGACACCCGGTGCACCACACCCGAGAGGAGGAGACCCACGACGAGCACGGCGGCCATCGCCAGGCGGCCACCCAGGCGCCATCCGTTGCGCCGACGTCGCTTCTCCCTCACCCCCGGCTGATCGGTCTCCCGGCACCTCGCCTTGACCAGGTCGTTCGACCCCGTCCGCGGCCCGTCGGGTACGGTCGGCGCATGGCTGCACACGAGCTCGTCATCCGCGCCGGCACCGTCGTCGACGGCACCGGCGGCGCGCCCCGCACGGCCGACGTCGCCGTCGACGGTGGGCGCATCACCGCCGTCGGCCGGATCGACGGTCGGGGGCACCGGGAGATCGATGCCGACGGGCTCCTCGTCGCGCCGGGGTGGGTCGACGTCCACACCCACTACGACGGACAGGCCACCTGGGACACCGAGCTCGCCCCGTCGCTCTGGCACGGCGTCACCACCGTCGTCATGGGCAACTGCGGGGTGGGGTTCGCCCCGGTCCGCCCCGACCGCCACGCCTGGCTCATCGAGCTCATGGAGGGCGTCGAGGACATCCCCGGGACCGCCCTGCACGAGGGCATCAGCTGGGGCTGGGAGAGCTTCCCCGAGTACCTCGACGTCCTCGGCGCCCGCGCCTACACGATGGACGTCGCCGCCCAGGTCCCCCACGCCGCCGTGCGCGGCTACGTGATGGGCGACCGCGGCGCCGACCACACCGAGGCGCCCACCGCTGCCGAGGTCGAGGCCATGGGCCGCATCGTCGCCGAGGCGGTGCGGGCCGGTGCGCTCGGCTTCTCCACCTCCCGCACGGTGAACCACCGCTCGGCCGACGGTCGCCACACGCCGAGCCTCACCGCCGGGGCCGACGAGCTGCTCGGCATCGCCGCGGCCATGGGCGCGACCGGTCTCGGCGTGTTCGAGGTGGTGGCCGACCTCGTCGACGTCGACGACGAGTTCGCCCTGCTCCGGGCCATGGTCGAGGCGAGCGGCCGGCCGATGTCCATCACCACCCTCCAGAACGCGGCCCGGCCGGACCAGCACCGTCGCCTCCTCGAGCTCATCGGCGCCGCGGCGACCGCCGGACTGCCCGTGCGGGGGCAGGTGGCCGCCCGACCGGTCGGGCTGATCATGAGCCTCGACGGACGGGTCCACCCCTTCGTCGCCAGCCCGGCGTTCCACGAGGTCGCCGCTCTGCCGTCCGCCGACCGGGCCCGGGCCCTCGCCGACCCGGAGCGCCGCGCCCGGCTCCTGGCCGAGGCGGCCCCCATGGGCTGGGGGTGGGACGGCATCTACCCGCTCGGCGACCGGCCCGACTACGACCCCGGGCCGGGGGGTTCCCTCGCCGCACTCGGCGCCGCCCACCCCGACGGCCCGGCCGGCGCAGCGCTCGACCACCTGCTCGCCGCCGCCGGCACCGGCTGTCTGTACGTGCCGGTCATGAACTACGCCGACCGCGACCTGCGCGCCGTGCGCGAGATGCTCGTCGACCCCCACACGGTGCCGGGCCTCGGCGATGCCGGCGCCCACTGCACGATGATCTGCGACGGCAGCTTCCCCACCCACCTCGCCGCGTACTGGAGCCGCGACGCCGCCCCGGACGACCGGCTGCCGTTCGCGTGGGTCGTGGCCCGCCAGGCCCGGGCCACCGCCGAACTGGTCGGGCTCCACGACCGCGGCCTGCTCGCCCCCGGCTACCGGGCCGACATCAACCTCGTCGACCATGCCGCCCTCGGGATCGGCCGGCCGGAGATGCTGCACGACCTGCCCGCAGGCGGCAAGCGGCTGGTGCAGCGGGCCACGGGCTACGTCTCCACCCTGGTCGCCGGCGAGGAGACCGTCGCCGCCGGCGAGGCCACCGGTGCCCGCCCCGGTCGGCTCGTGCGCGGGGCCCAGGCCGGACCCGCCTGAGACCTGCCATGCCGCTCGCGTTCCTCCTCGATCCCGACCTGGCCGCCTTCCGCGCCGAGGTCGCCGAGTTCTTCGCGGAGGTCATGCACCCCGAACGGATCGCCGGGCACCTCGACCCCACCGACCTCACGGGCCTCGACGAGACGTTCGAACGTTCGGTGCTGCGGGCCTGCGGCGATCGGGGGTGGCTCGGCATCAGCGTCCCCACCGAGCTGGGCGGGGGTGGCCGGCCGCTGTCCTGGCAGGCGGTGTTCGGCCACGAGGCCGCCTACGCCGACGCCCCTGCGGTCGACACCGCGGTGGTGCTCGCCGGCGTCCCGGTGGTGGCCCACGGTTCGCCGGAGCTGCAGGCGCGTCTGCTCCCCGGGATGCTGTCCGGCGAGGTCATCGCCGGGTGCGCCTACTCCGAGCCCGACGCCGGCAGCGATCTCACCATGACCCGCACCGCCGCTCGCCCCGACGGCGAGGGCTGGATCCTCGACGGGGTCAAGTCCCACGTCACCGCCGGCCACAAGGCCGACTGGGTGATCGTGAGCGCCATCACCGACCCGGACGTCCCCACCCGCAAAGGCATGTCCCTGTTCGTGCTGCCCCTCCCCTCCCCCGGGGTCACGGTGGTCCGACGTCCCCTGCTCAACGGTTGGACCCTGTGCGAGCTGCACCTGGAGGGCGTGCGCCTCGGCGCCGACGCCCTCATCGGCACGCCCCACCGCGGCTGGTCGCAGATGGCCTCCGCCCTGCTGGCCGAGCGCTCCGGGTTCCTCCACCTCGGCTTCGCGAGCCGCCGCTACGACGACCTCGCCGCATGGCTCGCCGAGACCGGCCGGCTCGACGAACCGGCAACGGTGCGGGCGCTCGCCCGACTCCGGGTCCGGCTCGAGCGGTGCGCCCTGCTCTCGCTGCGCGTCCTCGCCCAGCAGGACGCCGGCACCCCCTCCCCCACCGCCCCGGCCATGGCGAAGGTCGCGGCCACCGAGCTGTTGCAGGAGCTCGCCGCCGAGAGCGTGCGCCTGGTCGGAGCGGACGGCGCCGCCTGGTCCCCCCTCCTGCAGCCCGACCCGGCCGTCGCCCTCGGCGGGCGCGCCGCCTGGGAGCGGCTCGACCGCATCCGCGAGACGATCAGCGTCGGCGCCAACGAGGTCCAGCGCGACATGATCGCCCGCAACCTGATCGGACCCCTGTCGTGACCGCCGGGGACCCGCACGCCGACCTCCAGCTCGTGGCGGGGATCCGCGACGACCTCGCCGAGGCCCTGGCGCTCGCCGTCGCCCACACGCGGGAGCGGCGCCAGTTCGGACAGCCGCTCGCCGCGTTCCAGGCGGTGCAGCACCACCTCGCCGACGTCGCCACCACCGTCGCGGTGCTCGACCTCGCCGTGGAGCGGGCCACCGCCGAACCCGATGCCTACCGCTCGGCGGTCGCCGCGGTGCTCGCCCTCGAGGAGGTACCGCACGCCGTGCAGCGCGTGCACCAGGTCACCGGTGCCGCCGGGCTCTACGCCGACCATCCCCTCGCCCGGCTGACCCCGCGGATCCTCGCCGCCACGGTCGCCCTGGGACCGGTCGAACGTCACCTCGACCGGATCGCGGAATCTTCCCGGGCCCCGACCGGTTGAGCGCATCACCGACGTCGGACCGCCAGGAGAGGTGATGCTCGCACTCAAGGAGATCGCGCGTGCGCGGGTGCGTTTCGGCCTCCTCGCCGGATCCGTCGGCCTCCTGGTCTTCCTGATCCTGTTCCAGCAGGCCCTGTTCGGCAGCCTCATCACCGGCTTCATCGGGGCGGTCCAGAACCAGGACTCGCCGATGCTCGTGTTCAACGACCAGGCGCGGAAGAACGTCGAGGGCAGCTTCCTCACCCCGGACCAGGCGACGGCCGTCGCCGAGGTCGACGGCGTCGCCGAGACCGGTCTGATCGGCCAGTCCACCTACACCGTCGAGGCCGGCGGCGAACTGCAGGACGCCGTGCTGTTCGGGTACGAGCTCGGCGGGCTCGGCGCCCCGCTCACCCTGAACGAGGGCCGCCTGCCCGAAGGACCCAACGAGGCGGTCGCCTCCGACGACGACGCCGACAAGGGCTTCGCCATCGGCGACCAGGTCCGCGTCGTCGGCGAGGACGGGCCGGTCATCACCATCGTCGGGCTCGGCGACGACCTCCGCTGGAGCGTCGCACCCACGATGTTCGTCTCCTACGACACCTACGAGGCGGCCCAGCGGGCGGCGAACCCGGGCGCCGAGGTCGTGTTCCCGTCGCTCGTGGCGGTCCGGCCGGCCGACGGCGTCGACAAGGCGGAGCTCGCCGCCCGGATCGACGCCGCCGTCGAGGGCGTCGAGACCCTCACCCGGCAGCAGGCGGTCGACGAGAACCCCGGCGTCCGCGGCGTCAACCAGTCGTTCCAGATCATCCTGGCGCTCGCCTTCGTGGTGGTCGCCCTCGTCGTCGGGTTCTTCTTCCTGATCCTCACCGTGCAGAAGGCGAAGGCGCTGACCCTGCTCCGCGCCGTCGGCGCGCCCTCGGGCTACCTGGTGAAGAACCTCGTGCTCCAGATCGCCGCCGTGCTCGGTGCCGGCTTCGTGGTGGGCGTCGGGCTCACCGCCCTCATCGGCGTCGTCGGCGTCGGCGACCTCGCCATCGACCTCGAGCCCACCACGGTCGTCGCCACGCTCGCCGGCCTCACCGTCCTGTCGCTCCTCGGCGGCCTCGCCTCGATCCGACGGGTGCTGCGCATCGACCCGATCCGGGCGACCGCCGACGCAGGGAGGAACCTCTGATGCGCCTCGCCCTGAAGGAGCTGCTCCGCAAGCCCGGACGGTTCACCGTCGTCGGCGGCGCGCTCACCTTCCTCGTCCTGCTCCTGCTGTTCCTCGGGGGCCTCCTCGACGGGCTCTACCTCAACAGCACCGGCGCCATCCGGTCCGTCGACGCCGACGCCATCGTGTTCTCCGAGGACGCCCGCCAGTCGTTCCTCCGCTCCGACATCGACCCGGACACGCGGGCGACCGTCGAGGGCGTCGACGGGGTCGGCGAGGTCGGGGGGCTCGGTCTGACCCTGCTCGGCGTGGAGATCCCCGGCGAGACCGACATCGCCGACGGCGCCATCGCCGGGTACGAGCTCCCCTCGGGCAACCTCCCGGCGCCACCGCCACCCGGACAGGCCTACGCCGACCGCAAGCTCGAGGACCTGGGCCTCTCCGTGGGCGAGACCGTGCTCGTGGGGCCGGCCCGGGTGCCGCTCGAGGTGATCGGTTGGGTCGAGGACACCAACTACCTCGGGCAGAACGGCATCTGGGTCGAACCGGGCACCTGGCGCGAGGTGCAGAACGCCAACCGTCCCGATGCGTTCGTGGCCGAGGGGACCTTCCAGGCCTTGGTCGTCCGGTTCGCGGACGGGGTCTCCGACCCCGGCGGGCTGCGGCTCGAGATCGACGGCGCCACCGGCACCACCGAGAGCCTGAGCGAAGCCGACGCCGTGCTCGCCATCCCCGGCATCACCGAGCAGGACTCGACCTTCACCGCGATCATCGGCACCACGGTCCTCGTGGTGGGGATCGTCGTCGCCCTGTTCTTCGCCCTGCTCACCCTCGAGCGGGCCGGCCTCTACGCCGCGCTCAAGGCGTTCGGCGCCTCCAACCGGTCGCTGGTGTCCGGCCTGATCCTGCAGGCCGTGCTGGTGGCCGCCGGCGCCCTCGTCCTCGGCGGCATCCTCACGTTCCTGCTCGCCCAGGTGATCCCACCCGTCGTCCCCGTGCAGTTCGAACCGTCCCGCGCCGCGTCGCTCGCCGTGCTGGTCGTGCTCACCGCAGTCCTCGGGGGCCTCGTCAGTCTCCGCCGCATCATCCGCATCGACCCGGCGTCCGCCATCGGCACCGGGGTCTGAGGAGGTACCGCCGTGGCCGAACACGCCCTGGTGCTCGAGAACGTCCGCAAGGTGTACACGTCCGGCGAGGACCAGGTCGTCGCCCTCGACCACGCCTCCCTCACCGTCGACCGCGGCGAGATGGTGGCGCTCCTCGGGCCGTCCGGTTCGGGCAAGACCACCCTGCTCTCCATCGCCGGCGGCCTGCTCACGCCCACCGAGGGCACGGTCCGGGTCGGCGACGAGGAGATCACCACCTACGACCAGAAGCAGCTGACCCGCTTCCGGGGTCGGCGCATCGGGTTCGTCTTCCAGGCCGTGAACCTGGTGCCCTTCCTCAACGCCAAGGAGAACCTGCTCGTCGTGGCCGACATGGCCGGACGGATGGACGCCGAGGCGAAGCAGCGGGCCGACACCCTGCTCGAGGAGCTCGGGCTCGGCCACCGGCGCAAGAACCTGCCCGAGCAGCTCTCCGGCGGTGAGCGCCAGCGCGTCGCCATCGGCCGGGCGCTGATGAACCAGCCCGACCTGGTGCTGTTCGACGAGCCCACCTCCGCCCTCGACACCAAGCTCGGCGAGCAGGTCATGGAGCTCATCGAGACCGAGGTCAAGGGCCGCGGCGTCGCCGCCGTCCTCGTCACCCACGACACCCGCATGACGAAGTACGCCGACCGCACCGTGCAGATCGTCGACGGCCGCCTCGACGGCGCCGTCCCCACCCCCGCCTGACGCCGCCCCCTCAGGCGAGCACGCGGCGGAGCCAGGCCTCCTGGTCGGCAGCGCTCTGACGGGCGACCGCGCTGGCGGGGGCCGCCTGGTACCCGTGGCAACCGTGCGGGTACACGTGCAGCTCGGTGGGGACACCGGCGTGGTTCAGCCGCAGGGCGTAGGCGACGTCCTCGTCGAGGAAGCCGTCGATCGCACCGACCGACACGAACGCCGGGGGGAGGCCGACGAGGTCCTCCGCGGTGGCCCGTGCCGGAGCGGCGGTGCAGGGCACGTCGTCGGTGCCGTACCGGGCGCCGAGGTACGACCGCCAGCCGTAGGTGTTGGCCTCGTGGCTCCACATCGGGAGCCCGTCGAGCCGGCTCGACGCCGTGGTCTGCCGGTCGTCGATCATCGGGCAGTCGAGCAGCTGGAAGGCGAGCTGCAGCTCACCCCGCTGCTGCACCAGCAGCGCGAGGGCGGCGGCGAGCCCTCCCCCGGCGCTGACCCCCCGGACGCCGATCCGGGACGGGTCGATCCCGAGCTCGTCGGCGTGCTCGAACGTCCAGCGCAGCGCCGCGTAGCAGTCCTCGAGCGGCCCCGGGTAGGGCGTCTCGGGCGCCAGCCGGTAGTCGACCGACACCCCGACCACGCCGAGGCTCGTGCACCAGCGATCGAACGCCGGGTCATCCATCTCGCAGCTGCCGAACACGTAGCCGCCACCGTGGATGGAGACCACGCAGGGCAGGGCACCCTCGGCGTCCTTCGCCCGGTGCACCCGCACCCGCACCGCCGGCTCCCCCGGCACCGTCCGGTCGGTGCGCTCCACGGCGTCCGACAGGGGCGGCGGCGGGGCCGTGGCGCCACGGAGCGCCGCGACGACCTCGTCGGACAGGACGGGCATCGCGAACGCCGTCACGGCGGCGGCGACGTCGGGGTCGAGCAGGTGCACGGGAGCCGGGGCGTTCGTCATGCCGGCGGAGCCTAGGAGAGCCTTTGGTGGCCCGCCGATATACAGGCGGCTACGGTCACGGCCATGACCGACCGCTACGGCCTCGCCACCATCAGCACCGAGCTCGACGAGGACGGCGTCCTCCTCGTCACCCTGAACCGGCCCGACCGGCAGAACGGCATCGACAAGCAGATGCACATGGACCTGGCCGAGCTCTACCACCGCATCGCCATGGACCGCGACGCCGTGCGGGTGGTGGTGCTGACCGGCGCGGGCAAGGCGTTCTGCGTCGGCGCCGACTTCGGCACGATGGAGGAGAACCTCGGCTCGAGCTACCCCGAGGGCCGCCCCGACCTGCTCGACGACGGGGTCGACATCGCCCGTGGCGCGGTCCGCGTCCGCCAGCCGATGATCGCCGCGGTGAACGGCCACGCCATCGGCCTCGGCGCGTCGCTGGCCCTGTTCTGCGACATCGTCTACATCTCCGAGAAGGCCCGCATCGGCGACCCGCACGTGAACGCCGGCCTCGTGGCGGGCGACGGCGGCGCCGTGCTGTGGCCCATCCTCGTCGGCCTCAACCGGGCCAAGGAGCTGCTCATGACCGGCGAGCTGCTCACCGCCGAGAAGGCCGACCGCTGGGGCCTCGTCAACCACGTCGTCGGCCCCGACGAGGTGCTCTCGTCGGCCATGGCCGCCGCCAAGGCGCTCGCCCACGGCCCCCGCCACGCCATCGAGTTCAACAAGCGGCTCTGCAACAAGGAGCTCGAGCGGCGCATCAACGACCTCTACGACCTCGGCTTCGCCCTCGAGGCCATCACCTTCGACACCGCCGACCACAAGGAGGCCGTCGACGCCTTCCTGCACAAGCGCCCACCCCGCTTCACCCGCTGACCCGGTGTTCTGTGAGGTGTCTTCCATGACTGTCAGGGAAAACGCCTCACAGATCCGGGGGGTCAGTCGTCGTCGGCGGCCTTGAGGGCGAGCGCGAGGGGGCGGGGCACGGTCCAGTCCTCCGGCGAGAGATGGTGCTCGCGGGCCCACGCCACCGTGAGCGGGTCGGCACCGGCGTCGGCGAGCAGCGACGCGCCCAGCTCGGGGTGGCGCACGTAGCGCCCGAGACGACCGCGCAGCCCGGGCTCCCCCGACCACCCGGCCACGGTCGCCCGTCCGCGGACGCCGGCGACCACGGTGGCGACGACCCGACCGAAGGTGCCGAACCCGCTCTCCACCTTGCCCACGTCGTGCAGGAGCGCAGCGGCGAGCACCGGTCGGGCCGCTGCTGGGCCGAGCCGGTCGGCGACGTCGCGGGCGACGCCCGCTGCGTGGCGACGGTCGGGGGCCGGCATCCGACGCCACAGGGCGACCTCGCCGGGCAGCAGCCGGGCCTCGGCCCATGCAGTCTCGGCGGCCGACGGGCCACCGGGACGCAACGAGCCGACGAACCGCCTCGCCAGGTGCAGCGCCGCACCGACCCGGTTCACGTCCGCGCCCTCGCCCGCGGGTGGGCCTGTCGGTAGGCCTGCCACAGGCGCTCCGTCGAGACCTTCGTGTACACCTGCGTGGTGGACACCGACGCGTGGCCGAGCAGCTCCTGCACGGTCCGGATGTCGGCGCCGTGGTCGAGCATGTGGGTGGCGCAGGAGTGGCGCAGCACGTGCGGGGTGAGCCGGTCGCCGAGCCCCACGGCGTCGCCGTAGCGCCGCACGATCCCCCACGCGCCCTGCCGGGTGATGCGACCCCCGCGGACGTTGAGGAACACCGCCTCGGCGTCGCCGCGGCGGGCCCAGCGCGCCGGACTCATGGCGTCCCGACCCTGGGGCGAGAGCCAGGCCGACAGCGCCTCCCGGGCGAACCGACCCACGGGCACCAGCCGCTCCTTGCTCCCCTTGCCGAACACCCGCGCCATCTGGGCGTCCAGGTCGACGTCGGCGAGCGACAACCCCACCAGCTCCGAGATGCGGATACCGGTGCCGTAGAGCACCTCGAGCACGGCCCGATCGCGCAGTGCGCGCGGCTCCTGCCCCACCACGGCGTCGAGCAGACGGGTCACCTCGTCCTCCGACAGCGCCTTGGGCAGGCCGCGGGGCACCCGTGGCGTCTCCTGCTCGGCCGTCGGATCCACCTCGGCGTAGCCCTCGGTCTCGAGGAACCGGTGCAGGCCGCGCACCGCCACCATGCAGCGGGCGACGCTCGACGGCGCCCGCCCCTCCCCCCGCTGGGCGGCGACGAAGGCGTCGAGGTCGCGGGTACCCACCGCGTCGAGCGGGACCCCGCCCTCGGCGAGGAACGCCAGCCAGCGCCGGAGATCCAGTCGGTAGGCGGCGAGCGTCCCCGGGGAGCGGCCCTTCTCGGCCGCGAGCCACACCAGGAAGTCCTCCACCTCCACCGGGAGGCGGGCGTCGACCGGCAGGACGGCGGTCACCGACCCAGGTGGCGGAGGGCGAGCAGCAGGCCGATGATCGTCTTGGCGTCGACGAGCTCGTGGGAGGCGATCATGGCGGGGACGTCGTCGAGCCGGTGCCGTTCCACGGTCATGTGCTGCTCCTCGACGCCCTGGAGCGACTGCTCGCCGGCTTCGAGGTCGGTGGCGAGGTACACGTAGGAGTACTCGTCGCTGAAGCCGGCCGAGTTGTAGAACTCCGCCAGCGGCACGAGCGTCGCCGCCCGCATCCCGATCTCCTCCTCGAGCTCCCGGACGGCGGTCGCCTCGGGCGGCTCACCGGGCACGTCGCGCTTCCCCGCCGGGATCTCGAGCAGGTCACGGCCGAGGGCGGCCCGGTACTGCCGCACGAGGATCACCTCGTCGCCGTCGACCGGCACCACGGAGACGGCCCCCGGGTGCTTGACGACGTCCCGTTCGAGCACGACACCGTCGGGCGAGCGGAAGGTGCCGACCGTGAAGGTGACCACCGCGCCCTCGTGGACGACCCGCTCGCCGATCTTCTCGAAGGCCACGACCGACCGCCTAGGGCACGACCGTCGACGCCGTCCGGACGTCGACGTCGGGCAGCTGGGGGTTGCGCCCCTCCGCCCGCTGCAGCGCCGCGGCGACGAACCCGTCGAACAGGGGCGCCGGCCGGGTGGGCCGGGACTTGAACTCGGGGTGGGCCTGGGTGCCGACCCAGAACGGGTGGTCCCGCAGCTCGACGAACTCGACGAGCCGGCCGTCGGGGGACTCGCCCGAGCAGACGAAGTCGGTGCCGTCGAAGCGGCTGCGGTACCGGGGGTTGAACTCGTAGCGGTGGCGATGGCGTTCCCGGACCACCTCCTCGCCGTACATGGCGTGGACCTTCGAGCCGGGCAGCAACTGGGCCACGTAGGTGCCGAGCCGCATGGTGCCACCCTTGTCGGTGACCCCCCGCTGCGACTCCATGAGGTCGATGACGGGGTGCGGGGTCTGGGCGTCGAACTCGGTGGAGTGGGCACCGGTCAGGCCGAGCACGTTGCGGGCGTACTCGATGGTCATGACCTGCATCCCCAGGCACAGCCCGAGGCAGGGGATGCCCTCCTCGCGGGCGAAGGACGCCGCGGCGATCTTGCCCTCGATGCCACGCTCGCCGAAACCGCCGGGGATCACGATGCCGTCGAGGTCACGGAGGCGGCCCGCAGCCAGGAGCCCTTCGACCTCCTCGGCCTGGATCCAATCGAGGTCGATCTCGGCACCGTGTGCGAACCCGGCGTGGTGCAGGGCCTCCACCACTGAGAGGTAGGCGTCGATGAGGCTGACGTACTTGCCGATGATCCCGATGCGCACCGGACGCGTCGCGGCCCGGACCCGGGCGCACAGCTCCTGCCACTCGGTGAGGTCGACCGGGCGGTCCTCGAAGCCGAGGATCTCGCAGACGTAGGCGTCGAGCCCCTCGTCGTGGAGCATCAACGGGATCTCGTAGAGGCTGTCGGCGTCGACCGCGTTCACGACCCCCTCGACCGGGACGTCGCAGAGGCCGGAGATCTTCCGGCGCAGCCCGTCGGAGACCGGCTGCTCGCTGCGCACGACGATGGCGTCGGGCTGGATGCCTCGGCTGCGCAGCTCGGTGACCGAGTGCTGGGTCGGCTTGGTCTTCTGCTCGCCACTCGGTCCGATGAACGGCACCAGCGTGACGTGCACGTAGCACACGTTCTGACGGCCCACGTCGAGGCGGAACTGCCGGATCGCCTCGAGGAAGGGCAGGATCTCGATGTCGCCGACGGTGCCGCCCACCTCGGTGATCACCACGTCGGTGTCCTCGGTGGCCAGGTTGCGGATCCGCCGCTTGATCTCGTCGGTGATGTGCGGGATCACCTGGACGGTCTTGCCGAGGTAGTCGCCCCGCCGCTCGGCGTCGAGCACCGACTGGTAGATCGACCCGGTCGTGGCGTTGGAG
>JBEIGA010000063.1:0-16241 GCA_040382135.1 Acidimicrobiales bacterium | reverse complement strand
GAAGCTCGGACAGGGCAGACTCAGACAGAGCCATCGGCGTGCACTCCTCGGTTCGTTCTTCCAGGAACACACCAAGGATCACGCCGATGGCTCACCTCATGGTGGACCCACGAATCCCCACCACACCACGGGGCACGATCGCGCCTCGCACCGGGCGGAGGTACGGGTCGACGACCAACGACCCGAACGGGACGATGTCCGGGACCGACACCGCCGGCGCCGCAGCAGGCGACGTCGAATCGTCCGAGCAACCGACGAGCGCTGCGAGCGAGACCGCAGCTGCAACGACAACGAGCGCGCTACGACGCATCGGCGGCTCACTCATCGTCCGGACCGAAGAGTCCGAGCCAGGACGAGAGGAGCCACTCGATCTTCCCGCGTGGGTCGTCCGGCGCGGCATCCCCGATCCCCTGCAGGTGTCGGCCTGCCACAAGGGTCCGCATCGTTGCCTCCGAGAGCCCACCGGCGAACCTCGCTGCCCAGTCCTCGGGATCGCACGGAGCGCCGCCCGACGCTCCACGGTCGTAGTACTCACGGGTGGCGTACGCGGTGAGCAACTCGAGGTACCCCGAGTCGTCGGCCGCAGCGACCACCCGCTCACCGTCGGCCCGGACGTCGTAGAGCCCGAACATCACCTCCGACAGGTCCGGCGGCAACGGCTCTCGGTCGGTCTCGCTCACGACCGTGTTCATATGCGTGGCCGCAGCCTCGGCGCTCCGGGCGCAATCCAGCCCCTGGAAGCTGAGCACCACGGCGTACTGGACGCCGGTGTAGCTACCCGGCGCCTGCGGGAGCCCATCGGTCGAGGTCGGCAAGCCATCCAGGTCGGACACCTCGCTCCCTGTGCATGCCACGCCGAGAAGCACGGACCACGCTGCGAAGCCCCCGCAGAGAACCGAGCGAACGGTCACCCTCAGCAGTTCCTCGTCGTGAGGCGACGACTGGACGACCAGTTGCTGAACTCCTGGGACCATTGGGGCCCGTTGGAGCCGACGTTTACCCCGATGGGCCCAACGGTGATTCCGACCTGACCGCCATGATCGACGATGTACCTGGCTCGGTGAGCCGTCTTCCAGTCGTACGTGCCGTTCAAACAGCCCGGCCCGGTGTAGGTGGAGTTCCACCTCTGGGACGAGTCGAACTTCCGGTACCCCTGCCAGGAGCTCCGCTCGAGGTAGGTCCGATCCTCACAGGCCAACGCATTGCAGACGTTGTTCCGTGCGTTCGTACCGTAGACCCGGCCCCAGAACTCGAACGGCGGGTCCGCCTGGATGCGTGTCGTGGCGGAGGCCGGAGCGAGTACCGAGCCGAAGCACAAGACCACAACCAGGGCGACCAACGTCCGCCGCCACCACGCTGCACCAGCACGCGCTCCACGCTCGTCCATACGGACCACCCTCTCGGATCCGGAGCCCCCCCTCGGAACCCCACCGCCCCGATCAGATGACGTGTGTGTGTGTGTGCTGTCAACGCAATTTTCGATCAAGATCGCCCTTCGAAGCGGCGAGCGGGAGGAGGGCGAGCCCGACCCTCGCGCGCCGCATTGCCGGTACCAGCCCTCCTCGCCCTCACCAGCGGGCCAGGTGGAAAGCGCGGCCGAGGGGTCGCAGGAACGAAGCGGATCAATCACGGCCTCGAGCTGAACGGATCAGAGCAGTTCGAAGTGCAACGACCATGAGTAGGGCAGCCTTCGGAGCTCATCCCCAGAGGTCGTGAAGCCTCGTCGCTCGGCGAGTGAAGCCAACCAATCCCATGGGTGCTCCTCGGGATCTCCCGCATCCTCGTCCGGCAGGACGACCTGCCTCATCGTGCCGAGGATGTCGGCCACAGCGTGCGGTCCGGCCTGAGCCGATGACCAGCCCAACCTACGGAGCAGGATCCGATCACCCTCTCGCGTGACGATGAACTCGTCCACGACGAACGAGCCCGGCCGCCCTGGCGACGGGGAGCATTCTGCGTGCAGACCCGCAAGAGCCGTGTCCGAAACGCTGCCCATACGACTGAGGCTAGCTCGGCTGGGTCCGCGCTAGGAGGGAGTGCAACTGAGGTTCTGAGGGTCGGAGTAGGTGAAGCCAGGTGGATCATTGACGCCGAGGAGGTCGACGTCAACAAAGCTCCTCCAGCCGGTTGTGCGGTCGGTCGAACACGACATGCGCGCATTTCCTCGGTTACCCCGTCCCCCTCCCGCACGCACGTCACGACTGTCGGAGGAGACGGTCACCCAGCGGCAGCCGTAGGAACCACACCAATACGCCTGCAGATAGGTGTCGACATTCGCCATGGCAGGACAGGTTCCTCCGAGATTCACCCACCATCCGTGGGTCGAGACATCCGTCCCTGACCGGTGCGCTCGGTCAACCCGTTGGTCATATCGACATTCTCCAGCAGAGATCGACTGCAACAACATGCCACCGGGCGGCAACCGTGAACCGATGGGAGTTCGGTTATTGTGAGGCCTGGGACCCACTGGGGGAGCCGGAGCGAAAGAGCCGTTCTCCAAAAGGAGATCAACGCTGACAACATCCAATGGTCCAAACCCGTGAGCGGTGAACCCTTGGGGTCGTTCGTTCAGCGACGATGGCCTCTGTCCCCCGATTGCGTTCGGCAACGGGGAAGTCCTTTGGTCCACCGTCGTGGCCGAGGCCGGAGCGAGCACCGAACCGAAGCACAAGACCACCAAGAGCGCGACCAACGTGCGCCGCAGCCACGTTCCACCGACACGTACTCCACGCTCGTCCGTACGGACCACCCCCTCTGATCCGGAGCCCCCCTTGGAACCCCACAGCCCCGATCAGATGACGTGTGTGTGTGTGTGTTGTCAACGCAATGTTTGATCAAGAGCGGCCGTCGCTGACCCCGTCGGACCGAGCAGGACGACGGCGAGCCCGACCCTCACGAACCGCATGCCGGGGCAGGCCTCCTCGCCCCTACCAGCGGGCCGGGTCGAAGGGGCGGCCGAGGAGCTCGATGAGCTGACCGTCGGGGTCGCGGACCATGCAGGCCACGCCGAGGTCGGTGTCGGCGAGGACCTCGCCGCCGAACTCGGGGACCCGGTCGAGGAGCGCCCGGTGGGTCTCGGGGTCGTCGCACCACAGCGAGATGTGGGTGAGGCCGGGCTCGTCCAGCGGCCGCTCCCGCACCGGTCGGGCGCCGAGGTCCTCGTAGTGGAGGAGCTCGAGCAGCAGCCCGTCACGCCGCAGGTAGACGGCGTGGAGGCCGAGCGGGGTGCCGAGGCGCATCAGCTGCGCCGACGAGGCGTCCGGTGGGCGGAGGTCCGCGTAGGGCTCGAAGCCGAGCAGCTCGACGTAGAACCGCACGGCCCGGTCGAGGTCGGCCACGCAGTGCCCGATGTGGGAGAAGGTCGGCATGCCCTCAGTCTCCCGCGACCATCGCTCCCCCGCCCGAGAACCGCCGTCGACCGATCCGCACCGCGGGCCGGACGAACAACAGCGCCGCCAGCACCGCGTTGAGCGCGACCACCAGCGGGCTGCCCGTCAGGAGCCCGGCGACGACCCCGGCGACCGCGCACAGGACCAGCACTGCAAGCAGCGCGCCCATAGCCACCGACGACCTCCACGCCCACGGGGTCGTCAGGCGGGCTACCCGATCGCGCCACGTGACGCTGCGTCCCACCGGTCACCCTGCAGCAGGGCGGAGGCGGCGGAGGATGCCGCCCACGACCCAGTAGGCCAAGAGGGTGTTGACGGCCGTCGGGACCGCGAACCAGAGGTCGCCGCCCAGGATGCGGGCGATCCCGACCAGCAGACCGAGGCCGAAGTACCCGACCGCGACCACCAGCGCGATCCGCCAGCCCCATCGTCGATCCGTTGCGCACACCACCGCTGCCTGCCCACCAGCCACGCCGCGATCCTTGTCCACCCGCGAGCCGAATGCCAGCGACTCCGTTTCGGCGTTGGATCGGCACTGCGGAGGTACGGATCCAACGCCAAAACGAGGGGGGGAGGGGGGAGGGGGGGACGGGCGGGCGTCAGACGGGGCGGAGCAGGCGGGGGCGGGTGGCGGCGAGCCAGGCGGCGTCGGCGCGGTTGGCGGTCTCGTAGCCGGCGGCGACGATCGCCACGTAGCCGGGGCGGCCGTCGGCGGCGCGACGGAGGATCTCGGCGAGCGCGGCGTCGAGGAAGCGGGCGGCGAGGTCGAGGACCGCCGCCCGGTCGGCGACCGCCAGCCGGTGCGCGTCGCACACCGCGCCGAACCGGGCCACCGGGTCGACGTCCCAGCCCGCTGGACGCGTCTCCGGTGCTCGCAGTGGCGCCCAGTGGCGGGCGAGCACGGCGATGTCGAAGCGGCGGTCGACCGGACGGGCGAGCTCCCAGTCGACGACCCCGGCCACCCGGCCGTCGTCCACGATCACGTTCGCCGGGGTGAGGTCGTCGTGGCAGACGAGCGGGCCGTCGACCCCGTCGGGGAAGTAGCCGCCCGACGCCCACACGTCACCCGGCTCCGGCCGGAACGTCGCCGCCGCCCGGTGCAGGCGCACCTGCACGTCGAGAAGGTCGGCGAGCAGCTCGTCGGACGCGTCCGCGGGGTCGGTGCCCGCGGCCCGGCCGGGCACGTACGACAGGACCTCGCGCCCCCGGTCGTCGAGGCCGAGCGGCTCGGGTGCCTCGGGCACGCCCTCGGCCCTGAGGTGGGCGAGCAGGCGCTGGACCGCCGGGGTCGACGCCACCGCCGGCCGGCGCACGGTGTCCCCCACGCGCACGACGAGCCCGGCATGGCTCAACCCACCCGTCAGCACCTCCTCCTCGTCCACCGGCACCTCTCCACCCCTGCGTACTGGCCGGTGTTTCTAGCTCCTGGAGCGAGAAACACCGGCCAGTACGCAGGAGGGGCCCGGGGGTAGGGTTCGGCGCGAGGGGGAGGGAGCGATGGTGCACCAGCTCGTCGTGCGTGGGGGCACGGTGATCGACGGGACCGGGGGGCCGGCCCGGGAGGCCGACGTCGGGATCGACGACGGCGTCATCACCGCGGTCGGGCCGGGGTTGCGGGGCGAGCAGGTGCTCGACGCCGACGGCTGCGTGGTGGCGCCCGGGTTCATCGACCTCCACACCCACTACGACCCGCAGGTGCTGTGGGACCCGGCGCTGAGCCCGTCGGGGCAGCTCGGCGTCACCTCCGTCGTGGCCGGCAACTGCGGCTTCTCCATCGCCCCGTGCCCGCCGGAGCTGCGCGGCTCCATGATGCGGACCCTCGACAGCGTCGAGGACATGCGGGTGCCCACCCTCGAGGCGGGCATCGACTGGGACTTCGAGACCTACCCCGAGTACCTGGCGGCCGTGGCGCGCCGGGGCACCGAGGTGAACTTCGGCGGGTACGTCGGCCACACCGCCGCCCGCCTGTGGGTCCTCGGCGACGAGGCCTACGACCGCGAGGCCACGCCCGACGAGGTGGCCCACATCGCCGAGGTCGTCACCGACGCCATCCGCGCCGGCGCCCTCGGGTTCTCGAGCGACCGCTCCCCGTTCCACCGCGGCGACGGCGGCCGGCCGGTGCCGTCGGCGGCCGCCTCGCAGGGCGAGCTCGAGGCGATCTGGGCCGCGGTCGGAGCGCTCGGCCGGGGCCTGCTGCACGTGGCTCCGGGCGAGGACTACCACTGGATCTACGAGGTCCAGCCCCGGATCGGCCGGCCGGTCACGTGGTCGGCGATCCTCGCCTACGACCCGGGCGCGAGCTCCAAGGCGCCGTGGTCCGCCAAGATCGCCGACCACCTCGCCGGCATGGAGGCGGGCGCCGACGTCCACCCCCAGGTCACCTGCCGCCCCATCACCTTCCAGGTCTCGATGGCCGACCCGTCGGTCTTCGCCATGGTCCCCGCCTTCGCCCCGGTCATGGGCGCCGACCGCGCCGGGCGGCGGGCGCTCTACGAGGACCCGGCGTGGCGGGCCAGGGCCGGCGAGGAGATCGCCACCGGCGGCCACATCGACATCGCCTGGGACCGCTTCGTCGTCGGCGAGACCCGGGACCCGTCGCTCGCCGGTCGCACCGTGGCCGAGCTGGCCGCCGAGCGGGGCACCCCGCCGCTCGACGCCGCCCTCGCCGTCGCCCTCGCCGAGGACCTCACCACGCGCTTCACCGTCGTCTTCGCCAACCACGACCCCGCCGCGGTGGGCACCCTGCTCACCACGCCGGGCTGCGTGCTCGGCCTCTCCGACGCCGGCGCCCACGTGGGGCAGGGCTGCGACGCCGTCCTCCCCCTCGACTACCTGGCCCGCTGGGTCCGGGACCGGGGCGTCACCACCCCCGAGGACGGGGTGCGCCGGCTCACCGGTGAGCTCGCCGCCCTCATCGGCCTCCCCGACCGCGGCGTCCTCCGCCCGGGCATGGCCGCGGACCTCGTCGTGCTCGACTGGGACCGCCTCGACCCCGGCCCCACGCGCCGGGTGGCCGACCTGCCCGGCGGCGGCGACCGCCTCGTGGCCGACGCGCCCGTCGGCCTGCACCACATCGTCGTCAACGGGGTCCCCACCCGCGTCGACGGCGCACCCGTCCCCCAGCGGCCCCGCCCGGGCCGGATCCTGGCCAACCACCCCGTGACCGGAGCGGCGTCGTGAGCATCTCCTCCCCCTGGCTCGTGTCCTCGGACTCCCACATCGTGGAGCCGCCGGACCTGTGGTCGTCCCGCAGCGACGACGACCGCCTCCCCACCGTGCGCCGGGAGGACGACGGCGACTGGTGGTACGTCGACGGGCGCCGGACGATGTCGTTCCTCGGCATCCAGCCCGGCATGCGCTTCGACCACGACCCGTCGAAGCTGCGCACCTCCGGCACCTTCGAGGAGGTGCCCCGCGCCGCGTACGACCCGGCCGCCTACCTCACCGAGAACGAGGCCGACGGCGTCTGGGCGTCGGTGATCTACCCGTCCGAGGGCCTGGTCCTGTACGCGGTGCCGAACACCGAGGTCGTCTCCGCGGCCATGGCCGTCTACAACGACTGGATCGCCGACTTCTGCAGCCACGACACGAGCCGGCTCAAGGGCATCGCGATGGTGAACGTCGACGACCCCGACGCCGCGGCCGCCGAGATCCGCCGCTGCGCCGCCCGCGGCCTCGCCGGCGCCATGGTCACCGTGGCCCCGCCCCTGTGGATGCCGTTCCGCAACCCGGCCATGGACGTGGTGTGGGCGGCGGCGTGCGACACCGGCATGCCGATCAGCCTCCACGTCGGCACCGACCGCGCCGACCCCCGCACCGGCGAGTTCCACCTCGACGTGAAGGAGGTGCCGCCGTCGGTGTTCGTGAACAAGGACTTCCAGATCCGGCGGTCGCTCGCCGACATCATCCTCTCCGGCGTGTTCGAGCGGTTCCCGGAGCTGAAGGTCGGGACCGTCGAGCACGAGCTCGGCTGGATCCCGTTCTTCCTCGACCAGCTCGACTACACGTACACCGACCGCCCCGCCCGCGGCCCGGAGTGGCGGCGCTTCCGCGACCCGGACACCCTCCCGTCGCACTTCTTCGCCACGAACTGCTTCGCCTCGTTCCAGGAGGACGGCGTGGGGCTGCGGATGCGCGACGCGATCGGCATCGGCACCCTCATGTGGGGCTCCGACTACCCGCACACGGAGTCGACGTTCCCCCGGTCCCAGGAGCTGCTCGGCGGCCTCCTCGCCGACGTGCCCGCCGAGGAGGCCGACGCCATGGTGTGCCACAACACCGCCGCCCTCTACGGCCTGTCGCTGCCCGCGGCCTGAGGCGCACGACCATGGAGCTGCGCTTCCTCGGCTCGTCCGGCGTGCGGGTGTCGGTCCTCGCCCTCGGCACGATGGGCTTCGGCGGCGACCCGGCACGCCCGGTGGTGGGCAGCATCGACCTCGACGCCGCCTCCCGCCAGGTGCGCATGGCGCTCGACGCCGGCGTGAACCTCTTCGACACCGCCAACACCTACAGCGGCGGCCGATCCGAGGAGCTGCTCGGCGCCGCCCTCGGCGCCGACCGCGACCGGGTGCTCGTCTCCACCAAGGTCCACGCCCGTGTCGGCGACGGTCCGAACGACGTCGGCCAGTCGCGCTGGCACGTCCTGCGCTCGGTCGAGGCGAGCCTGCGCCGCCTCGGCACCGACCGGATCGACGTCCTGCACGTGCACGGGTTCGACGCCTGCACCCCGCTCGAGGAGACGCTCACCACCCTCGACCACCTCGTGGCCCAGGGCAAGGTGCGCTACCTCGCCTGCTCGAACCACACCGCGTGGCAGCTCGTGGCCGCCCACGGCGTGGCCACCGCCCGGGGCCTCGAGCGCTACGTGGCGACCCAGTCGAACTACTCGCTCGTGGGCCGTGACCTGGAGTGGGAGATCCTGCCGGCATGCCGGCACACGGGCACCGGCGTGATCGTGTGGAGCCCGCTCGCCGGCGGCCTGCTGTCGGGCCGGTTCGACCGCACCACACCCTCGGCCGACGGCACCCGGCGCGGGTTCGTGGGCGACCTCGGCGTCGGCCGGCCGGACCTGGAGCAGGCATGGGCGATCGTCGACGTGTGCCGGGAGATCGCCGCCGACCACGGCGCCAGCGTGGCCCAGGTGGCGGTCAACTGGCTGCGCACCCGGCCCGAGGTCTCGTCGATCGTGCTCGGTGCCCGCACCGAAGCGCAGCTCGCCGACACCCTCGCCGCGGCCGCCTGGGAGCTGAGCCGTGAGGAGACCGAACGCCTCGACGAGGTGAGCGAGACCTACCCGCCCTACCCCGTCTGGTTCCAGCGCCAGTTCACCGCCGAGCGGGGGAGCCGGGCGGGCGCCGACCCCGCCCACGCCCACCGCTACGACTGATCCGGCCCCGACGCGTCCTGGCCGGCAGGGAGGTCACGCCATCCAGAAGCTCATGCTGGTGGCGCCGGCGGGCACGGCGTCGAGCGGGGTGTGGAGCTCCTCGAGGGTGGGGCCGACGCCCTCGGCGAGCGGCGCGAGCTTCGCGAGGTCGAAGCCGTAGACCTCGGCGGCGTTCGTGGACAGCATCTTCGTGAGCTCGTCGTCGGGGACGTCGTGGAACGACCGGCGCAGGTGCTCGGTCGTGTGGGGCCACACGCCCTCGTGGTGCGGGTAGTCGCTGCCCCACATGATCCTGTCGATGCCGATCTCGTGGCGCTTGGCCACCTCCGACGGCGACGGGAAGCTCGCCCCGACCCAGCAGTTGCGGGCCCAGTACTCCGACGGCTTCATGGGGAGCACGACGTCCTCCCCGAAGCCGATCTCGCCGGTGCGGCCGGCCTTCATGCGCTTGTGGAGCCCGTCGAGGCTGTCGAGCACCTCGGGGATCCAGCCGGTGCCCTGCTCGGTGACGACGAACTTCAGACGGGGGAACCGCTCGAACACGCCGCCGAGGATCATGTGCCACAGCACCCGGTGGGCGAACCACGAGGTCTCGTAGGAGAACATCACCCAGCCGATCGGCTCGTTGCCGTACTGGGGCTGGGCGGATCCGGTGTGGTGGTGGATCACCACGTCGTTGTCCTGGCAGGCCGCCCAGATGGGGTCGTACACCCGGGAGTAGAGGTTCGGCAGGCCCGAGTCCGGCGGCACGCCCGGCAGCAGGATGCCGCCGCGCAGGCCGCTCTTCGCCACCCACTCGACCTCGGCGACGGCCCGGTCGACGTCGTTCAGGAAGATCTGGGCGACGCCGGCCCGGCGCTCGGGGGCGAGGCTGCAGAAGTCGACCAGCCAGCGGTTGTGCGCCTGCAGGCCGGCCCAGCGCCGGTCGAGGTTGTCGGGTCGGGGCGCCGGGGCGATGAGGGAGCCCGTGGGGAAGAACGGCGGCACCGTGTTCGGGAACAGGACCTCGGCGACCACGCCGTCGGCGTCCATCTCCCGGATCCGAGCGTCGCTGTCCCAGTTGCGCTCCTTGCCGGTGGACTGCAGGTCCCGGAAGGGGTTGGAGTAGCGCTCCCGCCAGGCGTCGAACTCGTCCCGCCGGTCCGGGTCCAGGTACTCGCGGTACTCGGCCACCGAGCCACCGCCGTGGCAGTCCGACGAGATGACGATCTGGTGCCCCGACATGGATCCCCCCTGGGTCGCACGGATGCCCGGATGGTACCGACCGATAGCGTCGAGGAGTGCCCCTGATCCCCGCCCCGCTCCGCCACCGGGGGTTCCGCAACGTCTGGTTCGGGTCCGCCGTCTCGAACGTGGGCACGTGGATGCAGACGTTCGCGCTCGGCTACTACGTGGCCGACCTCACGGAGCAGGCGGCGTGGTCCGGGGCCATCGCCGCCGCCGAGTTCCTCCCCACGGCGATCCTCGGACCGGTCGGCGGCGCCCTCGCCGACCGACACTCCCGCCGCATCATCCTGCTGGGCACCAACGTGGCGCAGGGTGTCCTCGCCCTCGTCCTCACCCTGCTCGTCGCCGCAGGTGATCCCGGCGCTCCGCTCATCGCCCTCTTCGCCCTGCTGAGCGGGGCGGTCTGGGCGATCGGCTTCCCGGCGTTCCAGGCGATCCTGCCCGAACTCGTGCCGCCCGAGGAGGTGACCGGCGCAGTCGGGCTCTCCTCGGCGCAGTGGAACCTGGGGCGGGTGATCGGCCCGGCCATCGGCGGCGCCGTCTACAGCGTCGCCGGCATCGAGTGGGCGCTGGCCATCAACACCCTCAGCTATCTGGCGATCGTGGTGGCACTCCTCACCGTCACCATCCCGCGCCCCTCGCCCACCGGCGAGGCCGGCATCCTCTCGTCGATCCTCGCCGCTGCCCGGTACGTCCGGGACGAACCGGGGCTGCGCGCGGTCGCCGCCGGGTACGCGCTCGCCGGCGTGTTCCTCGCCCCGTTCATCGGGCTGGTGCCGGCCTTCGTCGTGAAGGTCCTCGACGCCGGCCCGTCCGCGAGCGCCGCCATGATCACGGCGCAGGGGCTGGGCGCGGTGATCACCGGGTTCGCGGTGGGGAGCATCGGCGCGCGCATCGGTCTCGACCGGCTGCTCGTGAGCGGGTTCACCCTGCTCCCGATCGCGCTGGTCGCTTACGCGGCCTCGCCTGCGGTCGTGGCGGCGGTCGTCTCGATCTTCGCGGTCGGGATGCTCTACTTCGTCGTCCTCACGAGCCTCACGTCCATCACCCAGCTGCGGGCACCCGCGGCGCTGCGCGGGCGGGTGCTCGCCCTGAACAACGTGGTGCTGGGTCTCGCCTACCCGCTGGGGCTGCTGCTCCAGGGGGCGATGGGCGACGCGGCAGGGCTCCGGGTCACCACCGCAGGGTTCGCCCTCGCCGCGCTCGGTCTCGTGGTGGTGCTGCGCGTCACCCGCCCGGGGCTCCGGGCCGTGCTCCGTCCGCTCCCGGCGACCTGACGCGTCAGCCGGCGTTCCGCGCCGGGAGCACGTCCCAGGTCTCGCCCCGCACGCCGTCCACGCCCAGCTCGGCGAGGAAGGGCAGCGTGTGGGCGTCGGTGACGCCGGCGGCCACGACCCGCGACCCGGTGCGGGCGGCGAAGGCGGCGAGCGCTGCGACCGTCGCCTCGGCGGTCTGGTCGAGTTGGGCGGCCGCGACGAGCCGGGCATCGAGCTCGAGCACGTCGAACCGGAGCGAGCGCAGCGAGGCGAACCCCGCTTCGGCACTCCCCGCGCCGCGCAGAACGATCGCCGCTCCCGCGTCGCGGAGCTGCCTGACGGCGTCCTGCACACGGCCGTTACCCGTTGCGGCCTCCTGCACGGCGACGGCGAGCTGCACATCGGTGGGCAGTGCCGCAACCGTTGCGAGGAACGCCGGGTCCCGCATCGTGTCGGGCGAGAGCGACAGCAGCAGATCCGTCGGCCGGCCGGGGATGTGCACGGCGTCGAGCGCCGCGCCGAGGACCGCCTGGTCCCACGGCAACGACAGGCCCACCTCGGCGGCGAGTCCGGCCACCCACTCGGGATCCGTTGCGCCGACGCCGCTCCCCAACGGGGAGAAGACCTCGAGCAGCAACGGCATGCCATCGACCGACACCGCGGGTCGCACGGCGAGCGGTGGGGTCGCCCCCGAGTCCAGGACGGCCCGGAGGAGCTCGATCGCCACACGGCGCTCGGCGTTCTCGCCCCGCGTGGCCTCGTCGAAGAGCGCGGCCCGGTTCTTCCCGAGCCGCTTCGCCTTCGTGAGCGCCACGTCGGCAGCGCGCAGGAGCTCGCCGTCGTCGCCGGAGAGCTCGAGTCCCGGCGTGCCGGTCCAGACCACACCCACGCTCGCCGACAGTTGCACCTGCTGCTCGTCCTTGCGCAGTGGTCGGGCGACCGATGCCACGATGCGACGACCGACCGACAGGGCGATCTCCTCGGTGGCCACGTGGGGCAGCAGCGCGACGAACTGGTCGCCGCCGAAGCGGCAGATCAGGTCACCGTCGCGGCAGGCCGAGCGGAGCCGTTCGGCGACCATCTGCAGTGCCAGGTCGCCGCCGGAGCGACCGTGCACCTCGTTGATCCGGCGGAAGTCGTCGATGTCGACGAAGCACGCCGCAGGGCGGGCCTCATCGTCGTCCGTGCGGAGGCCGGCCAGCGTTTCCCAGAGCATCCTCCGGTTCGCCAGACCGGTGAGCGGGTCGGTCCGCACCTCGTTGTCGAGATCACCGAGCAGGCCGGGGGTGAACTCGTCGACCTCTTCGATCGTCGCGAGGAAGCCGCGGTCGGCGCCGTGCCCGACGGGCGCGATCCGCATCCGCAACGGCGCCGTCTCCTCGGCGGGCCGGCGGACCTCGATGTCACGAGAGATCCCGTTCTCGAGCACCTCGTGCAGCGCGAGCTCCATCGCCTCGCGGTCACCGGGGTGGAGGAACGTCAGCCAGCCGGAGCCGAGAAGCGCTTCCGGATCGCTTCCGAGGAGGACTCCGGCTCGCTCATCGGCAGCGGACACGGCTCGGCCGACGGCAGCGGTGAGGGTGCCGAGTCGGTCGGCGACGGTCGCCACGATGGCGGTCGGCTCGTCGGTCGAAACGGCATGCTCCGGGAACCGGTAGTCCTCCCGCGGGTGCGCGGTCGCGACGATGACCTTCGACCCGTCCAGCGAACCGACCCGGAGCCGCAACTCGGTGATCGCGACGCTGCCGTCGGGTCGGCACATGGTCACCAGCACCTCATGGTCGTGCCGGCCGCCGCGGAGGTCGTCGGAGAAGGCGCCGGCCGCCGCACGGGCGAGACGTTCACTGTCCTCCTGGTCGAGCAGGGCCCGCCAATGGGTCCCCGGTGAGACCGCCACGCCGACGAGCGCGGCGAAGGCGTCGTTGGCCGAACGCACGAGTCCCCCGAGGTCGCACACCACGGCGGGGACCGGGAGCACGTCGAAGACACGGTCGGCGGACTTTCTGGCGAATGTCGTGTCCATCACCCGAGCACCTGTTCCAGTTCCTTCGCTTCCTCGCGGATGCGACTCACGAGCCGTCCGATGCGGGCGGTGTTCAGCCCCCACCGGTTGAGGTCCTTCAGATCCAAGGCCGGCACCTCCCACATGCGGTCCGGGAACGCAGCGGCGGCGAGCGCCTCCGCTGCCAGCACCAGGTTCGCGGGTCCCTGTTCCCTGAGGCGCGGAAGCGCGTGGTGCCCCGCGACCGCCACCATCACGATGTCCGGCAGCCGCCACGCCTGGAGGATCGCGGCCCCCGCCTCCTCGTGCGTGACCCCGAACATCCTGCGCTCGGTCGTCTCCCTGGCAGCCGGCGTGACCAACTCCAGCTCGTCCCAGCGGACGGGGTCGAAGAGTCGGAGCACACCCGCACCGAGATCGTGCAGGAGCCCCGCGGCGAACGCCTCCGTGGCGGGCATGCGGAACACGTCGGCGATGCTCTGGCACGCGGTCGCGACCGCCGCCGAATGCGACCAGAAGTGGGCAGGCAGGCGATCCGCGCTGACCGAGGTGGTGACGGCGTCCGCTGCCACGTTCCCGACTGCAGCGCAGCCCACCATCATCACGGCGCGGTGCGTGCTCGAGATCGGCTCGCGGGAGCCGTAGTGGGTGCTGTTCGCGAGTCGGAGGACCCGCGCGGTGAGCACCGGGTCGAGCTCGACGGTCTGCGCGATGCTCGTCTGGGTGACCGTGTCGTCGTTGCACATCCAGAGGACGCGCATGGCGAGCGTCGGCTGGACGGGCATCTGCTCCATGGTCGCGAGCAGCTGGGCCACCCGGTCGCCCGGTTCGGACGTGCGCGAGGGCGCGTCGCTACAGGGGTCACCGTCGGCCGCCGCCGGACCATCCAACGCCATGGCGTCACGATCGGTCGGAGGGCATTGTCTCTTGAGGGAATCGGCCGCCGGTCTGTGGGGTCTGCGATGATCGACGCCGTCCGCACCCGGCCCGAGACCGTCGTGCACCGGGGTCGTCCGTCGGGGTCCTCATGGGCGCAACGCCGAACGACCCGTTGCATACCCCCTGGGGTATTACTAGACTGCCATCGTGACCGACACGGAGGAACGATCGTGATCTTCGAGCAGTACTACCTCGAGTGCCTCTCCCACGCCTCGTACCTCGTGGGCGACCAGACCACCGGCCGGGCCGTCGTGGTCGATCCCCAGCGCGACATCGCCGGCTACCTGCGGAGCGCTGAGGAGCACGGACTCCGGATCGAGCGGGTGATCGAGACCCATTTCCACGCCGACTTCGTGTCCGGCCATCTGGAGCTCGCGGCTGCGACCGGCGCCGTCATCTCCTACGGCGACGCTGCGAAGGCCGAGTACGACTTCGAGCCGCTCGCCGACGGACAGCGACTCTCCCTCGGGGACGTGCAGCTCGAGATCCTCGCCACCCCCGGCCACACGCCCGAGTCGATCAGCGTCGTGGTGTACGAGCACGCCGACGACACCGTCCCCCACGCCGTCCTCACCGGCGACACCCTCTTCATCGGCGACGTCGGCCGGCCGGACCTCCTCAGCTCCGTCGGCGTCACCGCCGACGAGCTCGCGCGCCAGCTCTACCGCTCACTCCACGAGAAGCTGCTCCGACTCCCCGACGAGACGCTCGTCTACCCGGCCCACGGTGCCGGCTCCGCCTGCGGCAAGGCGCTCTCGACCGAGACCGTCTCCACGATCGGTGAACAGCGTCGCAACAACTACGCCCTCGCCCCGATGAGCGAGGGCGCCTTCGTCGAAGCGGTCACGCAGGGACAGACCGCCGCTCCGCTCTACTTCGCGTTCAACGCCTCCTACAACAAGCAGCTCCGCGAACTGATGCAGGACACCGACGCACCGCCGGCGCTGTCCTGGGAGAAGGCCATGGCCGCCGTCGCGGATGGCGCCGTCCTCCTCGACACCCGGGAGGAGCCCGAGTTCTGCCGAGGGCACCTGGCCGGTGCCGTGAACGTCGGCCTGAGCGGCCGGTTCGCCGAGTACGCGGGCGACGTGATCCCCGCCGGCACTCCCATCGTGCTCTTCACCGATCCCGGCACCGAGCTCCAGGCCAAGGTCCGTCTGGGCCGCATCGGCTTCGACACCGTGCTGGGGTATCTGGCAGAGCCCGAACGGCAGCTGGCCGAGCATCCGGAGCAGGTCCGGCGTGCCTCGCGGCTCAGCGCCGCCGAGCTCGAGATCGCCCGGCGCGGCATGGCCGAGCTGCAGATCGTCGATGTGCGCAACGAGGGAGAGCACCGGCTCGGCGCCGTGCCGGGCGCCGTCAACATCCCACTGGCCTCCATCATCCGCCGCGCCGCCGAGCTCGACCCGGCGAGGCCCACGGTCGTGCACTGCGCCGGGGGGTACCGGTCGAGCATCGCCGCCAGCTACCTCCGGTCGGTCGGGTTCGCCGACGTCTCGGACCTGCTCGGGGGCTACGGCGCCTACGTGACCCCACCCACTGAGCAGGTTGGCACCGCCCCCGCCACCACCGACCCGGTCTCGGCGTCGACCGCCGACGCCCTGCTGCTCGACGTCCGGGAGTCCGACGAGTACGACGCCGGCCACGCACCCGGCACCGTGCTCATCCCGCTCGGCCAGCTCCCGGATCGCCTCGTGGAGATCCCCCGCGACCGCCACGTGGTCGTGATCTGTCGCTCGGGAAACCGCTCCGGTCACGCCACCGTCTACCTCCGCAACAACGAGGTCGATGCCGTGAACATGGTGGGCGGTATGCAGGCCTGGGCGGCAGCTGGTCTCCCCGTCGAGGACACGAGCGGGGCACCCGGCCGGGTCATCTGACGCCAGGTCGCGCACGGCCTCCGAGGAGGATCCAGGCGGCCGCGAACGACACCGAGCACATCACGGCGAGACCCGCCGTTGTGTGGCCCAGGACGACGGCCACCGGCGCGGGCGCCGGGGCGGGGCGACGACCGCCGGCGCGCGCACGGGTCGCCGCCGGCG
>JBEIGA010000062.1:0-16378 GCA_040382135.1 Acidimicrobiales bacterium | reverse complement strand
GCCGCGCCGAACCAGACCACGACGAACAGCACCGCAGCGAGCCCGGCCCACCACCCGAGGATGCGGAGTCTGCTGTCCATCCGCCCCCCGGGACCGGCTGCCGAAATCGACCGGACACTACCCCCGTACCACGCGAGGATCTTCGCGTGACCCCCACCGATCGCCTCCTCGCCGACGCCGCAGACCGCGCCGCCCGCTACCTCGCCGGGATCGAGGACCGCCGGGTGGCGCCGACCGCAGCGGCCGTCGCCGGGCTCGACGCGCTCGACACGCCGGTCCCCGAACGGGGCACGGACCCCGCCCAGGTCCTCGCCCTGCTCGACGAGATCGGCTCGCCTGCGACCGTCGCCACGGCCGGCCCCCGCTACTTCGGCTTCGTCACCGGCGGCACCCACCCCGCCGGCCTCGCCGCCGCCGTGCTGGCGCTCGCCTGGGACCAGAACGCGGCGCTGTCGGTGATGTCGCCCACTGCGGCGCGCCTCGACGCCGTCGCCGTCCGCTGGATCGCCGACCTGCTCGGGATGCCCGCCGGCACCGACGGTGCGTTCGTCACCGGGGCCACCATGGCCAACGCCACCGCCCTCGCCGCCGCCCGTGACCACGTGCTGGCGGGGGTGGGCTGGGACGCCCGGGAGGACGGGCTCCTCGGCGCACCGCCGGTCACCGTCGTGGTCGGCGCCGAGGCCCACACCACCGTGCACAAGGCGCTGGGGCTGGTGGGCCTGGGACGCCGCCGGGTCGTCACCCTGCCGGTGGACGACCAGGGCCGCATCGTGCCGGCCGACCTCCCGCCCCTCGCCGGCCCGGCCATCGTGTGCCTCCAGGCCGGCAACGTGAACAGCGGCGCCTCGGACCCGTTCGGCCCGCTCGTCGCGTGGGCCCGTGCCGCGGGCGCCTGGGTCCACGTCGACGGCGCCTTCGGGCTGTGGGCGGCCGCCTGCCCCGACACGGCGGCGCAGGTCGCCGGTGTGCAGGACGCCGACTCCTGGGCGCTCGACGCGCACAAGTGGCTGAACTCGTCCTACGACTCGGGCATCGTCCTCGTCCGCGACCCCACCACGCTGCGGGCCGCGTTCGGCTCCCAGGCCGCGTACCTGCCCGGCTCGGGGCGCGAGCCGATGCACGTCACACCCCAGACCTCGCAGCGGGCGCGCGGCGTCGAGGCGTGGGCGATCATCCGGTCGCTCGGCCGCGACGGCGTGGCCGAACTGGTCCGGCGCTGCTGCGAGCACGCCGCCCGGCTCGCCGACGAGCTGCGCTCGGAACCCGGCGTCGAGGTCTGCAACGACGTCGTGCTCAACCAGGTCGTGCTGCGCATCGCCGACGACGACGCCACCACCACGGCCGTCCTCGCCGCCGTCCAGGCCGACGGCACCTGCTGGTGCGGCCCTACGGTCTGGCGCGGCCGGTCGGGCATCCGCGTGAGCGTCTCCTCGTGGCGGACCACCGCCGAGGACGTCGACCGCAGCGTCCTCGCCATCCGTACTGCCATCCGTACCGCGATCCGTACTGCGGCCGGGGGCGCTGGCAGACTGCCCGAGGCCTGACGACGAGGGGGTACGCCATGGGCAGCATCGCCGGGGACCGGGTGATCTACGGGATGACGCTCCCGATCCAGTCGCTCAGCCGGACCCTCCTCGAGCCGTGGGAGCCGGAGGCGACGGTCGAGGACCTCGTGGCCGTGGCGACGCAGGCCGACGCCACCGGCATGGACTTCGTGGGCGTCTGCGACCACGTCGCCATCCCCGACAACGAGTACGCCGCCCACATGAGCACCACCTGGTACGACACGGTCGCCACCATGGGGTTCCTCGCCGCCCACACCTCCCGGGTCCGGCTCCTCTCGGCGGTGTACATCCCCGCCTACCGCCACCCCCTCGCCACCGCCAAGGCCTTCGGCACCCTCGACCACCTCTCCGGCGGCCGGGTGATCCTCGGCGTCGGCGCCGGTCACGTGCAGGCCGAGTTCGAGGCGCTCGGCGTCGACTTCCACGCGCGGGGCCGGATCCTCGACGAGACCCTCGCCGCCGTGCGCGGCGCCCACGCCGCCCCGTACGTCTCGTTCGAGAGCGAGCACTTCTCGTACCGGGACGTCGGCGTCGCCCCGGCACCGGCGCAGGGCGAGCTCCCGATCTGGGTCGGCGGCAACGGCGCCGCCGCCTGGCGTCGCGTCGGCCGCCTCGGCGACGGGCTCATCCCCATGGGGAACCCGCCGGACCAGTACCCGGAGATCCTCGCCACGATCCGCGCCGCCGCCGAGCAGGCCGGTCGCGGCGACGCCACCTTCGACATCGGGATCATGCCGCCGCGCATCCACGTGGGCGAGCCGACGTTCGACCTCGGCGCCTGGCCGCACCTCACCGGCTCGCCGGAGGTGATCGCCGAGCGCCTCCGCGCCTTCCTCGCCGTCGGGGCGAACGTCCTGCACCTGAAGTTCCGCTGCCGGACCCTGCAGGAGCAGCTCGACCAGATGGCCGCCTTCGGCGCCGAGGTCGCGCCCCTCCTGCGCTGACGGGCACTGCTCCTGGCCGGCCGCTCAGGCGGCCAGGAAGCCCACACCGGCGTAGACCGCCAGCAGGTAGGCGCTCGTGCCGGTGAGGGTCAGCGGTGCCACGAGCCAGGCCGGCACCCGCTGGGCGCCGGCGAGCGCCAGGTACATGCCGTTCGGGCGGGCGAAGACGGCGAGCGCGGCGAGCGTCCGGCCGGCCGTCGACCCGTGGGCGAGCCGGCCGAGGACCCGCCGTCCGCCGAACACCGTCGCCAGCGCCGGGCGACCGACGGCCCGACCCACGAGGAAGTGGGCGGGATCGGTGAGGCTGAGGCGCAGCACCCCGACGAGCAGGAAGACGGGCAGTGGCAGCTGGGGCGCGGCGAGCCCCAGGAACACCAGGCGGGGGCACAGGGCGACCAGCACGAGGGGCCGGTGCAGGAGCAGGGGCGACGCCATCGTCGCTCCTGCCGAGACCGCACTGACCACGGCGATGAGCGCCAGGTGCGCCCGGACGGCACGGGCGCCGGCGCCGACCTCGTCGACGAGCTCCCGGGCCAGGGCGCGCAGCGCCGCACCGGGCCGACGACGGTCCGCCGGCTCGAGGAGGCCGAGGGTTGCGACGGGCTCAGCTGCCGTCGTCGTCACGATGCGCACTCTGCCGTATCGAGGTCACCCGCTCCTGTCGTCCGCGTCGCGCCCGACTGAAGTCCTCGGAACGATCGCGTCCGCCCCAGGTCCCACGACGGCGTCCGACGCGGCAAAGATGGGGGGATGACCGACGCCCCAAGCCTCGACGACGAGACCCGGGCCGCCCTGGCCCTGTTCAACGAGCACCTCGCCGCCGAAGAGGAGGCGGAGAAGGCGACCCGCGCCGTCCGCCGCGCCGAGCAGCACAAGGACGAAGCCGCCGCCCGGCTGCGGAACCTCAAGCAGGCGGAGGCGCCCGCAGCCGAGGTCGCCGAGGCCGAGGCCGCCTACCGGACGGCGCTGGCCCGCCTGCAGGTCGTCCGCGACGGCGGCGACCCGGACGCCGGCACAGCCGAGGCCGCCGAGGAGGAGGCTGTAGCCGCGCCCGAAGAGACCGCAACTGCGGCCGACGAGACCGAGGCCGAGCCCGCCGAGGCCGAGCCCACCGAGGCCGTGGCCGACGAGACCACCGGCGACTGAGCGCCGGGACCAGGGGGAGGCGTCATGGGTGACGATCGCATCGCAGCGGTCCGGGCGGTCACGCCCGAGGAGATCGACGAGTTCTGGGAGCGCGGCGTCGTCTGCCTGCGCGGGGTGCTGCCCCCGTCCCTACTCGCCGGGATGGAGGGTCCGGTCGAGGAGTCGCTCGCCGACCGGCGGGTCACCGTCGCCATCGCCGACATCGCCTCGGACCGTGGCACGGACCTGCTGATCGACGAGCGGGCCGAGAAGGCGGGCGTGCCCCGCGGCCAGTTCCTGTCCGGCGTCGACTCGTGGCGGCTGTACCCGGCGTTCGAGCGCTTCGCCACGCGCTCGCCGCTGCCGGAGCTCGTCGCCGCACTGCTCCGGTCCGACCGGGTCTGGCTCTACGAGGACTCGGTCCTGGTGAAGGAGCCCGGCACCCGTGAGGAGACGGCCATGCACCAGGACCTCTCCTACTTCCACGTGGACGGCAGCCAGGTGTGCACCACGTGGTCGCCGCTCGACCGGGTCGACGAGACCACCGGCGCCGTCCGCTACGTGGTCGGCTCGCACCGGTGGGACCGCTCGTTCCGGCCGAACCTGTTCGTCACCACCACGCCCCTGCCGGGCACCGAGGGCGAGATCGCCCCGCAGGTCGGCGACCTGGGCGACGCCGAGATCGTCACGTTCGCCACCGAGCCCGGCGACGTCGTGATCCACCACGCCCGCACGCTGCACGGCGCCTCCGGCAACGCCACCCCCGACCGGCGCCGGCGCGCCATCTCGGTGCGCTACTGCGGCGACGACGCCCGCTACCACATCCGTCGGGGCGCCCCGCTCAAGGCACACCACCACCACGTCACCGAGGGTCAGCCGCTCGGCGACGACGAGCCGGCCTGCCCGGTCGTGTGGCCCTAGGTCCGGCCGCCGCGCTGCGCCCACCTCAAGGTCACGGCAGGGAGGCCGATGCGGAAGGGATGGCCGATCGCCGCCGCTCCCGCTCCCTGGCCGACGGCCTGCGCCCGCTCCGTCCCCTCGTCGGGGTCTGGTTGGTGGCCGTGGCGCTCCTCGGGGTGGTCGTCGCCCAGCAGCGGGTGCCCCAGCGGGCCCTGCTGCTCGACCCCGTCGCCACCGCGGAGCTGCCCTGGTACACCGGGCTCGTCTCGAACGTCGGCATCCTCACCTGGTGCGTGGCGGCGACCGCCGCGGCCATGACCGCGCTCGCCACCCAGGTGGCCGGACGGTCCCGTGCCACCCGGTTGTTCGCCGGCGGGGCGGTCGTGTCGATCGTGCTGCTGCTCGACGACCTCCTGCTGTTCCACAGCTCGCTGCCCGAGGTGCTGCCGTTCCCGAAGGTGGGGTTCATGCTGGGGCTCGGCGGCATGGTCGTCGTGTGGGTCGCCCTGAACCGCGCCGAGGTCCTCCGGACCCGGTACCACCTGCTCGTGGCCGCCGGCGTGGCACTCGCTGCATCCGTCGCCATCGACTCGCTGCGGGACCCCTCGGTGGTGGCCCTCGTGGCCGAGGACGGGGCGAAGCTGCTCGGGATCCTCGCCTGGGCCACCTACTTCGTCGCCACCGGTCGAGACGTGCTCGTGTCCACGGTCCGGCGCCCGCCGGCGCCGCCCGCCGAACGGGAACCGGAGGCGGTGGGACGAGTAGCTTCCGGGGCATGAGCGACGCTCCCTGGAAGACCATCCCCGAGCTCGTCGACGACGCCGCCCGCCGCTTCCCCGAGGTGGAGGCGATGGTCGACGGCGACGTCCGCTGGACGTTCCCCGAGCTGGCCGACCACATCCACGAGGCGGCACGGGCGCTGATGGCATCGGGCATCCAGAAGGGCGACCGGGTCGCCGTCTGGGCGCCGAACATCTGGGAGTGGGCGGTCGCCGCCCTGGCCACGCACTTCGCCGGCGCCGTGGTCGTGCCCGTGAACACCCGCTTCAAGGGCCGTGAGGCGGCCTACGTGCTCGAGAAGAGCAAGGCGAAGATCCTGTTCACGGTCACCGACTTCCTCGACACCGACTACGTCCAGCTGCTGCGCCAGGCCGACCCGGTCGAGACGCTCGAGGAGATCGTCGTCATGCGCGGCGACGTCCACGAGGGCACCACGTCCTGGGCCGACTTCATCGGCCGGGCCACGCAGGTCTCCGAGGACGAGCGCACGGCCCGCACCGACTCGGTCGCCGCCGACGACCTCTGCCACATCATGTTCACCTCGGGCACCACCGGCTCGCCGAAGGGCGCCATGCTCGTCCACTGGGTCGTGTGCAAGGCGTACCTCGCCTGGGCCGACGTCGTGGGGCTGCGCGAGGGCGACCGCTACCTGATCATCAACCCGTTCTTCCACTCGTTCGGGCTGAACTCGGGGATCCTCGCCTGCATCATGAAGGGCGCCACGATCATCCCGCACCCGGTGTTCGACGTCCCCGCCGTCATGAAGCGGGTCCCGGAGGAGCGCATCTCGATGCTCCCCGGACCTCCGGCCATCTACCAGACGATCCTCAACCACCCGGACCTCGACCAGTTCGACATGTCGTCGCTGCGCCTGTCGGTCACCGGTGCGGCGGCCATCCCCGTCGAGATGATCCACCAGATGCGCGAGCGCCTCGGCTTCGAGACGATCGTGACCGGCTACGGCCTCACCGAGACCTCCGGCATCGTCGCCATGTGCCGCCACGACGACGACCCGGAGCTCATCGCCCGCACCTCGGGCCGGGCCATCCCCGACGTCGAGCTCAAGGTCGTCGACGACGACGGCAACGAGGTGCCCCGCGGTGAGCCGGGCGAGCTCGTGGTCCGCGGCTACAACATCATGCTCGGCTACCTCGACGACCCCGAGCAGACCGCCGAGACCATCGACGCCGACGGCTGGCTGCACACCGGCGACATCGGCGTGATGGACGAGAACGGCTACATCGACATCACCGACCGCAAGAAGGACATGTTCATCGTCGGCGGGTTCAACGCCTACCCGGCCGAGATCGAGAACATCATGCTGGCCCACCCCCACATCGGGCAGGTGGCCGTGATCGGGATCCCCGACGAGCGCATGGGTGAGGTCGGCATGGCCTACGTGATCCCGCGTGCCGGCACCACCCCGGACCCGGCGGAGATCGTCGCCTGGTGCCGGGAGCAGATGGCGAACTACAAGGTCCCGCGCCGCGTCGAGATCGTCGACGCCCTGCCGCTCAACCCGAGCGGCAAGGTCCTCAAGTACGAGCTCCGGGACCGGGCCCTCAAGGGCTGAGCCCGCGGAGGCGGCGCTGGCGATCGTGCTCGTCGTCGCGGCCGAGGAGGGCGGCGACCTCGGCGTCCGGGAGCGGGCGCAGGCCACCGGCCGCGAGCGCGACGGCCCGGACGCGTGCGGACTTCGTGGCCATGACCGACACGGCGTGGACCTCGGCGGGCGTGGCGCCGAGGGCGAGCAGGCCGTGGTTCGCGAGCACGACGGCCTTCGGCGCGGCCTGCTGCTCGTCGAGGTGGGCGAGCAGGGCACGCTCGAGCGTGCGGGCGAGCTGGGGACCGGGCGCGGCGTAGGGCACGACGAGGAAGGCGGGGCCGCAGACCACGACCTCGTCGGGGAACAGCGATCCGGCGAAGGCCGCGGCGGGATCGGCGCTGCTCGCGAGACCGACCACGGCCGTGGGGTGGGTGTGGCCGACGAAGGCGGCGTCTGAGTGGGCGAGCACCACGGCGTGGAGCACGGTCTCGATCGACGGGCGCAGCCGCACGTCGCCGACCACCGTGCCGAGCAGGGCCTCGCGCGGGATCGTCGGAGCGCCGTCGGCCAGGAGGGCGCGGACCGCAGCGGCGTCCACCTCCACGAGCTCCTCCTCCGCGATGGATGCGAGCGACGTGCCGCTCGCGGTCACGAGGAAGGTCGAGGCCGAGGCGCGGGCGGACGCGTTCCCCTCGGCGAGCACCACGAGGTCGAGCGACGGGTCACCCAGGGTGTGGCACATCGCGGCGAGCTGGTCACGCATGGTCGTCTCCTCGTCCCTGACGTTCGAGCACCTGCCGTCGGAACCGGGTGAAGGCGCCGTCCCACCGCTCGGACCCGGACGGTTCGTAGCGGTGGCCGATGCGCACCATGGCACGCGCCGCCTCGGCGAGTCCTCCGTGGAGACCGGCGGCGGCGACCACTGCGGCGCCGAACGCCGAGGACGGCTCTGCGGGCACCTCGACCGGGGTGCCGAGCACGTCGGCACGCAGCTGCGACATCGCCGGCACCTCGGCGGTGCCGCCCGTGGCCCGCACCACCCGACGGGGCGGGCAGCCGAGGTGCTCGAGCACCTCGCAGCCCCAGCGCTCCACGAAGGCCAGGCCGAGCACCTCGGCGGCGTAACGGTCCGCCGGGCGGGTGCCCGGGGCGACCGGTCCGGGGATGAATGCCGGGTCGACGAACGGGAACCGCTCCCCGACCACGGTGCTCGGGTAGACGGCCGGCGTGGCCGGGTCGAAGCGGGCCGAGCCTGCCAGCGCGTCGAGCTCGGCGTCGGCGGCCCAGGTGGCCAGGATCCGCGCGCCGGCGTTGGAGGCGGCGCCCGCGAGCCAGGTGCCGGCGGGGCCGCGGTGGCTGTAGACGCCGGCGGCAGCGTCGGCCACCGGCTCGGCCGCCACGGTCTTCCAGACCACCGTCGAGCCGATCGAGACCGCCCACACGCCAGGCTCGAACCCGCAGGCGACCTGGGCGGCGACGCCGTCGGTGCAGCCGGCGACGACCGTGGTGGCGGGCGGCAGGCCGAGGGACTCCGCCGCGGCCGGGGCGAGTGCCGCGATCGGGGTGCCGGTGGCGACGACCTCGGGCAGCTGCCCCGCCCCGACGGGCAGGTCGCGCCAGGCGAGCGTCACCGGGTCGAGACCGAACTTCATCGCCTGGGTGTGGTCGACCGGTGCGCGGCGGCCGGTGAGTCGACCGGCCAGGAACCCGCCCGGGCTCGTGACCTCGGCGGCTCCGGTGAGCTCGGCGGGGCGCTCGGCCGCGAGCCAGTGCAGCTTCGCCGCCGCCCAGCTGGCGTCGAGCTCCGTGAGCCCGGCGCCGCGGGGATCGGAGTACATGAGCGCGGGCAGCAGGGGTGCGCCGTGCTCGTCGAGCACGCAGACCGTGCCGGAGGTGCACGAGACCGCCACCGCCACGACCCGTGCGCGGAGCGCGCCGAGCTGCCCGATCGCCGTGACGACCGACGCCCACCACCGCTCGGGGTCCTGCTCGTGCACCTCGGCAGGGGCGGTGGACCAGGAGCAGTCGGCCCCCCGTCCGACGACGGCACCGTCGGGGGCGACGGCCAGGACGCGCACGCCCTGGGTGCCGACGTCGACCCCGAGGACGAGGGGCTCGGTCACGTGTCCCCGCCGTCCTCGACGCTCCCGGGGACGAGCGCGTAGACGTCCAGGCGCCAGGTCCCGTCGACCAGCTCGAGCTGGGTCCACGAACCGTTGGCGGGACGGGGGATGCGGCTGCGGTAGGCCGTGACCCGATCGCCCAGCAGGGCGCAGACCAGGACGCGCAGGGCCGTGGCGTGGGTGAAGGCGAGCACGCGCCGTTCGGTGCGGGCGGTGACCGCGGCGACGAGCCGGTCGGCGAGACCCCGGACGGTGTCGCCACCGGGGAAGGCGTCGATCTCGCCGGCGTCGAACGCCGCGAACGCCGCAGGGTGGGACGCGGCCGCCTCGGCGAAGGACCGGTCCTCCCATGCGCCGAAGTCCACCTCCCGCAGGCCGGGCTCCACGACCAGCGCACGATCTCCCGACGCGAGCTCCGCGGTGCGCAGGGCCCGCCGCAGCGGGCTCGCGAGCACGACGTCGGGGGCGAAGCCCTCGACCATCGCCACGAGGCGGCGGGCCTGCTCCTCCCCGAGCTCGGTGAGGGGCTGGTCGCTGCTGCCGACGAAGCGCTCCGCCCGGTTCCCGGCGGTCTCCCCGTGGCGCACGAGCACGAGGGTCCGGCCGCCTGGCCCCTTGGACGTCATGTGACGGGTTCTAGTGTCTGGGCAGGCACGGCTCCAAGGGGAACGGCACGACCATGCGCATCACCACCGACGCCATCCGCGAGCACGAAGCGCACCTCGCCGCCGACCACGCGGCGGACCTCGACCACGTCCGCACCCGGCTCGCCCGGCGCGGCGTCGACGCCGACGCCGTGGTGGCCGAGCTCGCCCGGTTCTCCGTCGCGGCGCCCTCCTGGGCGCTCGGCACCGGCAGCACCCGCTTCGGCCGGTTCCCCATCGCCGGCGAGCCCCGATCCATCGAGGAGAAGGTGGACGACGTCGGCGCGCTCAACGCGCTCACGCAAGCGAGCCGGTCGATCAGCCTGCACGTCCCCTGGGACCACACGGACGACCCGGCCGGTCTCCGGGCCCACGCCGGGAGCCACGGCCTGTCGTTCGACGCCATGAACTCCAACACCTTCCAGGACAACCCGGCCACCACCCGCGACGGCGCCGTGTCCTACAAGTTCGGCTCGATGAGCAGCGCGAACCCGGCGGTCCGGGCCGCGGCGGTGGAACACAACCTGGCCGTCGTCGAGCTCGGCGTCGCGCTCGGTTCCGAGGCGATCACCATCTGGCTCGGCGACGGCACCAACCACCCGGGGCAGGCCGACTACCGCCGGCAGTTCGAGCGGGTGGCCGGCTGCATCCGCGAGGTGCACGACGCCATGCCGGCGAGTTGGACGATCCTCACCGAGCACAAGCCGTTCGAGCCGGCGTTCTACTCGTCGGTCAACGCCGACTGGGGCTCGTCGCTGCTGCTGGCGCAGGCGGCGGGCGAGCGGGTGCGCTGCCTGGTCGACCTCGGCCACCACCTGCCGAACTGCAACATCGAGCAGGTGGTGAGCCGCCTCGCCATGACCGGGCGCCTCGGCGGCTTCCACTTCAACGACTCGAAGTACGGCGACGACGACCTCACCGTCGGCTCCGTCCAGCCGTACCAGCTGTTCCTGATCCTGCTGGAGCTCGTGCAGGTCGGCGACGGCGCCATGCCCGACCTCGCCTACATGATCGACGAGAGCCACAACCTGAAGGACCCGATCGAGGACCTGATCCAGGCCACCGACCAGATCCAGGTGTCGCTCGCCCAGGCACTGCTGGTCGACCGCGCCGAGCTGTTCGAGGCGCAGGAGTCCGACGACCCCGCCCGCGCCGCCGAGGTCCTGCAGGAGGCGTACCGCACCGACGTGCGGCCCCTCGTGGCCCAGGCCCGGCTCGACAACGGCGGCGCGCTGCGGCCGCTGCAGACCTACCGGGCGCTCGGCTACCGGGCGAAGGCGGCCGCCGACCGCGGCTCCGGCCACGCCGCCACCGGCCTCTGACCCTGCGGGGCCCGGCCGTGTCGCTCCCCGTCGTCGCCGTCGACTTCGGCGCCACGTCGATCCGCGTGTGCGTGGTCGACCTCGAGCGCCGGCCGCTCGAACCCGTGGTCGTGCACCGGTACCGCCACGAGCCCACCCGGCGGCCGGACGGCACCCTGCGCTGGGACTGGCCGACGCTGGTGGCCGAGGCGAGGCGCGGCCTGACGCTGGCGCTGGCCGACGGCCCGGTCGCCTCGATCGGCATCGACACGTGGGGACTCGACTACGGGCTCCTCGACGCGTCGGGCGCACTCGTCGGCGACCCGCACAGCTACCGGGACCCGCGGGTCGACACCTGGGAGACCACGGCGGACCGCATCGGCCGTCGCCGTATCTACGACATCACCGGCATCCAGCTCATGCCGGGCAACTCGCTGTTCCAGCTCGCCGCCCACGACCCCGACGAGCTCGCCCGGGCCCGGCACGTCCTGATGCTGCCGGAGCTGCTGCTGCACGAGCTGTGCGGCGTGATCCTCGCCGAGCGCACCAGTGCCGGGACCACCGCCCTGGTGGACCGGGGCACGGGCACGTGGAGCGACGAGCTGATCGAGGCCATCGGTGCGCCGCGGTCGTGGTTCGCCGACATCGCCACGGCGGGCCTGCGGGCCGGCACCTGGGAGGGCGTGCCGGTGCACCTCGTCGGCGGGCACGACACCGCGTGCGCCGTGCTCGCCATGGCCGCCGAGCCGTCACCCCGGGCGGCGTTCGTCTCCGGCGGCACCCTGTTCCTGATCGGGCGCGAGCTGCCCGAGCCACGCATCGACGACCTGACCTTCGAGCGCAACCTGGCGAACGAGCCGTCCACCTACGACGGGGTGCGCCTGCTCGCCAACCGTCCGGGCACGTGGATCCTCGAGCAGTGCCGGGCGGCGTGGGGCGCCGACTCGGTGGCGGCGCTGCTGGCGGACCTCGACCCCCGAGGCGCCGACGCCGCGTTCGACGTGACCGACCCGTCGCTGGTCGCCCCGGACGACATGCCCGCTGCGGTCGCCCGGCTCGCCGGCCTCCCCGCCGACGCGCCCCGGCCCCTGCTGTGCGAGGCGATCGTGACCTCGATGGCCCGGTCGGTCGCCGGCGTGGTCGAGGACCTCGCTGCGGTCGGCCCGGTCGACGAGGTGGTGTTCTTCGGCGGCGCCTCCGGCTCGGCCGTCCTGCGCAACCGCATCGCCGCGGCCACCGGCCGCCCCGTCCGAACCGGCGCCACCGAGGCCACCGCCCTCGGCAACGCCCTCGCCCAGGGCATCGCCCTCGGCCGCTTCACCGACGTCGCCCACGCCCGCGCCGCCCTCTCCGGCTGAGCCCCCCGCCTATCGGTGGGTGAGCCGGTAGACGACGGCGTACACGAGGACAACCCCCACGCCGACGCCGCTGCTGAGGACCACTTTGGCGAGGAGTCCATCGACCACCGCTCCCGCAGCGAGACCGAGTACGACGGCAGCAACCAGAACCATGGCCTGCGACTGACGGATCCGAGGCGGATGGCTATTCAACTGTCATACCCCACGCCAGGGCGACGACCCCACCATCGGTCGCGACGAGACTCGACACGATCACGATCTCGCCCACCGCCAACCCGTCGACCACGAGACCAAGACGGCTCGCATCCAACCCGCCGGCGAGGCACTCCCCCTCGCATGCCAGCGTGAACCTCGGCGTTGGGCTCGGGCGGCTCAAGGCAGCGAGACTGCGGTACGCGTCCACCTCGACGAGCAACACGTCGTTCCCGGCTGAAGGAACGACCTGAACGTCGAGTCGCCCGTCCTCACTTCGAACCCGCGATCCTGCGACCCGAGCAAGAGCCTCATCGAGGTCGGGCGGCTGGTCCTGCTCCACCGCCTGAACGGAAATCGCAGGGATCATGCTCTGCCCGCCGGTGCCTGCGCAGAGACGTGCGACCACATCCGATTCGGCAGTCTGGAGACAGGGTGCGATCCGTTCCTCCGCTTCGCCGCAACCCACCGGCGTGATGAGGAACGCAAGTGACGACAGAACGCGCAGCCTCACTCCACGTCCTGTGTCTCGACCACGACGGAGAGATCGGAGATGCTCGGGGTCCGCCACCACATGAGGCACTCGACTCCCAGGTGGGCAGGAGGTGCGCCGCGCGGGCGCATCCCAGCAAGCACGTCGAGTTCGGCCTCGAAGACCACGTTCCATGTGAAGCCCACCACTCGGTGGCCTCGCTCGTCGAGATGGCCCAAGAGGCGAGACAGCGACCCGTGTCGCTCGACATCTCGATCGAACGAGCCAAGGTCGCCATAGACGCAGGCACAACTCAGATCGGGACCGGGATCAAACGTCAGACGATGAGGGTGGGCGCGACCATCGCCGGTCTTGAGCAGCCTGATCGACCACGTGCTCGAGCCGCCAGCCACCTGCGGCGATGTCCACATCATCCCTCTCGGCGCCCAGCCTCCCGGACCCGATGTCCCGGTGAGGTCCACCGACACATCTGCCAGCCGTCGGAGTTCGGTGTGGAGAACGGCGGGTCGGAACAGTCGACGAGCTGCCGAATCGGCGTCGACTCGATGACGGAGATCCCGCTTCAGCGCCTCAGCGGCACCAGCGCCCAGATGGTGAGGCGCACCCGCGCTGTCGAAGAGGAGGGAAAGAGCGACGAGGCGCTCGCTGAGATCGGGTTCCGGCAGATCGAGATCGAGCGCTGCGACCTCCGCGAACCAGGTCTGCAACGTCGCATCGGAGACGGCCGCGGACCCCGACCCGTCAGCAGTTGACCTTCTTGGTGTTCGAAACCTCGGCTGATCGAACATGCACACCGTTCCACTCGTAGTGACCGTAACCGGTGACTCGGATGCTGTTGTTCCGGCAGGGCGCATTCACGTACACGCTGGTCACCCTCCGTGTCCTCAGGTCGGAGTATTCCGGACCTGCGATCACGTCGTATCCCCACCAGCGCTTCTCCCAGAGCTTCGCCTCCGCCGAGTTCTTCTCGACCTTCACGGGGCACTCCTGGCGGATCTCCGCATTGATCCGGCCCGGTTTGTGGTGGGAGTGATGCGGGTTGTGGGCGGTCGTAGAACACTTCGCGGGGTTCGAGCTCGCTGCTCGCGTCGCCATCGGCAGTGGAACCCAGGGGGTTCGGGCCTGAGGGCTCAGCACTCCGTAAGCTGCGCTCACTCGCACTCCTGAGCCTGTGGTCCGAGTGTCCACGTACCACCCAGGCGCAGCGGGTTCGGCGGCTTGAGCGTCCGCCTGAGCGACGACTCCATCGTTCTCAGCTTGAGCAACGACCGGCACGGGGAACGCCAACGAGACGACGGCGATCAGACCTAACCCGACGGACAACCGGAATCGACGTTGCACGGGACCCACCCCCACCCAGCACACGCGTCCTTCGCAGTGCGAACGCGATCCAAGCACGTGTGTGTGTGTGTCAACGCTCGCCGGCTGAGCACCCACCAACCACGCGTACCGGCCAGTACGGCGAGGAACGCCGGTTCAGCCGAGGACGGCGGCTGCGAAGGCCTCGATCTCGCGGCGGAGGTCGGGGCCCGACGGCGTGTAGAGGATCTCGGTCGCGCCGGCGGCGGCCGCGGCCTCGGCCATCTCGCGGATGCCGGCGCGGTCACGGACCCAGCCGCGGGCGAGGGCGTCGCCGGCGACGTCGAGCACGGCGCGGTCGCGCGGCGTGATGTCGGTGACGTGGCCCTCGTGGACGGCGAGGTGGCGCTGCCCCTCGGGGCGCTCGGCCTCGATACCGGCCCGCCACTCGGCACCGAGCGGCATGCCGTCGACCGCCTCGGCGGCCATCTGCCAGATGCCGTGGTACGCCACCACGTACCAGGGGCCGACGGCGAGCTTGACCCGCTCGTCGGCCACGGTCTCGCCCTCGTCGAGCACGGTGCCGTTCACCATCTGGATGTTCCAGTCCCAACCGGTGACGCCGCCCATGGCCATCATCCCGTCCATGCCGAGCTCCTGGGCGAGGGCCTGCCCCTTCGGCCCGAAGGCCGACAGGATCAACGGCACGCGGATGGGCCGGGGGTTCGCCCAGCGCTCGTGGTGGATCATCTGGCACTGCTCGCCGTCGATCTCCACGACCTCACCGGCGAGCAGGCCCTGCAGCTGGGTCAGGTAGCGACGCATGGACCCGAGCGACAGCGCCGGCTTGTTCAGGACCCAGCGGGCGGTGGCGCCGGTGCCGAAGGCGCAGGCGAGCCGCCCCGGGGCGAGCCGCTCGATCGTGGCGATCGCCGACGCCGTGGTCATCACGTGCCGCAGGTTCGGCACGAGCACGGCGGTGCCGAGGCCGATCCGCTCGGTGTTCGTGGCGATCAGCGCCAGGTGGACCCAGATGTCCTCGTACAGCGCCGCCGAGTCGTACAGCCACACCCGATCGGCCCCGGCGGCCTCGGCCACCTTGGCCAGCTCGACCGAACCCGGCCCCGGCGGCAGACCGATCGACAGCGTGATCCCAGACATGGTGTGTTCCCCTCAGGTGGACGATCGCCCCGGATGCTACGGGACCGGGCGCGGCCCGTCCCCCGCCGGGGTCGTCGGCAAGAATGCGCCCATGGGGATGTCCGAAGAGCTGCGCTGGACCGACGCCGTGGGAACGGCCGAGCTGATCGCCCGAGACGAGCTCACGGCGGCGGAGGCGGTGGAGGCGGCGCTCGAGCGGATCGACGCCGGCAACCCGACGCTCAACGCGGTGATCCACCGACGCGACGACGCCGCCCGGGCCGAGGCCGCGGTGGCACCCAACCCGTTCCGGGGCGCGCCGATGCTCGTGAAGGACGCCCTCTGCCAGATGGACGGCGATCCCCAGCACCTCGGCATGAAGGCCCTGCGGGACCGGGGCTTCCGGGCCACCGGCGACAGCGAGCTGGCCCGTCGCTACCGCGCCGGCGGCCTCGTGGTGCTCGGCCGCACGAACCTGCCGGAGCTGGCGTCGTCGGCCACCACCGAGCCCGTCGCCACCGGCCCCACCCGCAACCCGTGGGACCTCACCCGTTCGCCCGGCGGTTCCAGCGGCGGTTCCGGCGCCGCAGTCGCCGCCGGCTTCGTGCCGGTGGCCCACGGCAACGACATGGGCGGCTCCATCCGCATCCCTGCAGCGCACTGCGGGCTCGTCGGCCTGAAGCCCACACGGGGGCGCACCAGCCTCGGCCCCCAGTTCGGCGAATACTGGGGACCGCTCACCCACGAGCACGTCCTGACCCGGACCGTTCGCGACTGCGCGGCGGTGCTCGACGTGTCGGCCGGCGCCGCGCCCGGCGACCCGCACACCGCGCCCCCGCCGCGGCGGCCGTTCCTCGCCGAGGTCGGCGCGGGGCCGGGCCGGCTCCGCATCGGCGTCCTGGCCACGAAGCCCGACGGCTCGCCCGTCCACCCCGAGTGCGCCGCCGCGGTCGCCGGTGCCGCCG
>JBEIGA010000061.1:0-16437 GCA_040382135.1 Acidimicrobiales bacterium | reverse complement strand
TCGCCGACACCCTGCTGATCGACCTCGCCACCTCGGTCTTCCCGGACATCGAGGTCGTGTTCCTCGACACCGGGTTCCACTTCGCCGAGACGCTCGAGACCGTCCGCCGGGCCATGGCGAGGTACTCGCTCAACCTCCACGTCGTCCGTCCCGAGGCCGACGCCGCCGACGTCTGGCGCGACGGCAGCGACGCCTGCTGCGCGGCCAGGAAGGTCGACCCGCTGGAGCGGACCCTGCTCGGACGGGCCGACGCCTGGCTGTCGGGTCTCCGCCGCGCCGACCACGCCGGCCGCGCCGCCACCCCGATCGTGGAGCTCGACCGCCGCGGTCTGGTGAAGGTGAACCCCATCGCCACCTGGTCCGACGAGCAGGTCGACGCCTACGTCCGCGACCACGACGTCCTCGTGAACCCGCTGGGGTACCAGGGCTACGCCTCCATCGGCTGCTGGCCGTGCACCGAACCGGTGGCCGAGGGCGACGACGCCCGTTCGGGCCGCTGGGGCGGGCGCAAGGCCGAGTGCGGCCTGCACCTCTGAAGGCGGACCGCACCGTGCCCGTGGCCTCCTCGTACCCCGTCAACCTCGTGCTGACCAACCTCTCCTGCCTCGTGGTCGGAGCGGGCATGGTCGCAGCGCGCAAGATCGAGGGCCTGCTCGCCGCCGGCGCCAACGTCACCGTCGTCTCGCCGGAGGCCGTGCCCGAGATCGCCGACAACCCGGCGGTGCGCTGGCACCAGCGGCCGTACCGGCGCGGCGAGGTCGCGTCGTACCGGCTCGCCATCGCCGCCACCGGGGACCCGGTGGTGAACGGCCAGGTCCACCGGGACGCCGACGCCGCCGGCGTCTTCGTCAACAGCGCCGACGACCCGGACCGCTGCACCTTCACCCTTCCCTCGGTCGTCCGGCGCGGCCCCCTGCAGGTCACCGTCTCCACCGCCGGGCACAGCCCCGCCGTGGCCCGCTGGCTCCGCCGCCGGATCGAGCGGGAGCTCAGCGGCGAGCTCGAGCAGCTCGTCCACATCGCCGCCGAGGTCCGGGCCGAGGCCCGGGCGCGGTTCGGCACCAGCGAGCTCCCCGAATGGGACGACGCCCTCGACGACGAGGAGCTGCTCGACCTCGTCGCCCACGACCCGGACGCCGCCCGCGAGCGGTTGCGCCGACGGCTCGGACTCCAGGAGGTCGCCCCGTGACCGTCCACCTCGTCGGCGCCGGCCCCGGCGACCCCGAGCTCCTGACCCTCAAGGCGGCCCGACTGCTCGCCGAGGCCGACGTGGTCGTCCACGACCGCCTCGTCGACGAACGGGTCCTGGCCCTCGCCGCACCGTGGGCCCGCCTGGTCGACGTCGGCAAACGCCCCGGCAGTCCGGCCGACTCCCAGGAGCGCATCAACGAACGGCTCGTGGCGTTGGGCCGACGCTTCCAGAACGTCGTGCGCCTCAAGTGCGGTGACCCGTTCGTGTTCGGCCGTGGCGGCGAGGAGGCCGAGGCCCTGCGCGCCGCCGGCATCGCCGTCGAGGTCGTGCCCGGGGTGAGCTCCGCCGTCGCCGGTCCTGCGATGGCCGGCATCCCGGTCACGTTGCGGGGCGTCTCGTCGGGGTTCACCGTGGTCACGGCCCACCAGGACCCCCGCACCGACGACGCGCTCGACTGGGACGCGCTCGCCCGTCTCGGCACCACCCTCGTCGTGCTCATGGGCGCCTCGCGCGCCGGGGTGATCGCCGAGCGACTGATCGCCGGTGGGATGGCGGCCGACACCCCCGTCGCCGTCGTGACCTCCGCGACCCTGCCCGACCAGCACGTCACCCGCACCGACCTCGCCTCGCTGGGCGAGACGCCGGTCGCCTCACCGTCGGTGATCGTGATCGGCGAGGTCGCCGCCGCCCGGGTCCTCGATCCCGTCCTGCCCGCCGCCCTGCCCGCCGCCCTGCCCGCCGCCCTGCCCGCCGCCCTCGCTGCCGAAGGAGCGATCCGATGACGATCACCGAACCCGCCCGCACGGGCACGATCCACCCGGACATCGTCGCCGACATCGAGAAGTTCGAGCGGTTCCTCGCGCTGCACAAGGCGGGCGAGCTCGAGGAGGACGTCTTCCGCGTCTTCCGCCTCGGCAACGGCGTCTACGGGCAGCGCCAGGGCGGCACCAACCAGATGATCCGCGTGAAGCTGCCCTACGGGTCGGTCACGCCGGAGCAGCTCGAGGTGCTCGGCGACGTCGCCACCCGCTGGTCCCGCGGCTGGGGCCACCTCACCACCCGCCAGAACGTGCAGTTCCACTTCGTCCAGCTCGACGACGTGCCCGACGTCCTGCGTGCGCTCGGCGAGGTCGGGCTCACCACCCGCGAGGCCTGCGGCGACACGGTGCGCAACGTCATGGGCTGCCACCTCGCCGGCGCCTGCCCGTACGAGGTGCTCGACATCAGCGCCTGGGCCGAGGCGACGTTCCACCACTTCGTCCGCAACCCGCTCGGGCAGCGCCTCCCCCGGAAGTTCAAGATCAACTTCTCGGGCTGCAGCACCGACTGCGGTCAGGCCATGTTCAACGACGTGGGCGTGGTGGCCGTGCAGCGCACCCGCGAGGACGGCACGGTGGAGGCGGGCTTCCGCGTGTACCTCGCCGGCGGGCTCGGCGCGAACCCGCACCCGGCGGTGGCGCTCGAGGACTTCACCCCGCGCGAACAGCTGCTTCCCACCATCGAGGCCCTGCTGCGGGTGTTCGACCGCGAGGGCAACCGCGACAACAAGCTGCGCGCCCGCATGAAGTGGCTCGTCGACACCCTCGGGTTCGAGGAGCTGCAGCGGAAGGTCCTGGTCGCCCGCCGCACCCTGCCGGCCTCGTCGTCGTGGCCGGGCGGGATCCCCTCCATCGTCTCGGAGTGGGGCGACGCCCCTGCCGGGCGGGTCGACGAGGGCGAGGTGACCCCGGTCGGCCAGGGGGTCCCCGTGCGGCTCGGCAAGGCCACCGAGTACGACCGATGGGTCGAGGCGAGCGTGGTGCGCGGCGCGCGCAACGGCACCGTCTCCGCCGTCGCCTGGGCCGACCTCGGCGACATCACCACCGCCCAGTTCCACGCCCTCGCCGCGATCCAGCGGGAGCTCGGCGCGGACGTCCGGGTCACCAACCGGCAGAACCTGGTGTTCCGCCGGCTCACCGAGGAGCAGGTCCCCGTCCTGTACGAGCGGCTGCAGGAGATCGGCATGGCCCGGCCGGGTGCCGAGCTCGCCCGCGACGTCGTGTCGTGCCCGGGCGCCGACACCTGCAACCTGGCGGTCACCCAGTCCCGCGGCCTGGCCAAGGCCATCGGCGACGCGCTGGAGGAGGAGGGGCTCGCCGAGGTCGGCGGGGTCCGGATCAACATCTCCGGCTGCATGAACTCCTGCGGCCAGCACCACGCGTCGGACATCGGGTTCTTCGGTGCCGAGCGCCGGGCCCACGGTCGCTCCGCCCCGGGGTACCAAATGCTGCTCGGCGGCTACGTCGGCGAGGAGTCCATCCAGTTCGGCCAGAAGGCGCTGCGCCTCCCGGCGAAGAACGCGGCGCAGGCCGTGGTGCGGGTCGTGCGCCGGTTCGCCGGTGAGCGGGAGGCGGGCGAGACCTTCAACGCCTGGCTCGCCCGGGTCGGCGGCGCCGCCGCGGTCGGCGCCGAGCTGAAGGACCTCGACCACTTCCCGACGCCCGAGGAGGCGCCGGACCTGTACGTCGACTTCGACGAGACCGGCCCCTACGAGGCGCTGATCGGCGACTCGGAGTGCGCGGTCTGACCCCCGAGCGGCTCGACGCGGCGTTCGCCCTGATCGACGGGGCGAACGCCGCCGACCCCAACCGGGTCGCCTGGCGCGGCGGCTCCGAGCCGCTGGCGCAGCTGCAGGGCGTGCTGGCCACCGACTGGGTGCGCCGGCTGCGCCCCGACGCCGACGCGGCCCTGCTGCTCGCGGCGCGCGCCCACCACCGCCGTCGCTGGACGGTCCCCCGCACCACCTACCCGGAGGGCCGTGCCGGGTACCTGCGGTGGCGGAAGGACCTGAAGCAGCGGCACGCCGACGAGCTCGCCGAGCTGCTCGCACCCCTCGGGCTCGAGCCGGCGCTCGTGGCCCGGGCGGGCCGGCTCATCACCCGGGTCGACCTGCAGACCGACCCCGACGCCCGGACGGTCGAGGACGCCGCCTGCCTCGTGTTCCTGCAACTGCAGCTCGACGGGGTGGCCGACGCGCTCGCCGACGACGACCACATGGTCGAGATCCTCCGCAAGACGGCACGGAAGATGTCGGCCGACGGGCTCGCCGCGGCTGCGACCATCCCGCTCTCGCCGACCGGCGCGGCACTGCTCGCCCGGGCGCTGACCGCCTAGGGTCGGGGCGTGGGCATCCCCTTCGTGACCGAGCTCGACCCGCGCTACGGCGAGAGCGTCGTCGTGTCCCCCATGATCCGGCGCATCGTCGCCGAGAACCCCGGGAAGTTCTCGTACCTCGGCACGGGCACGTACATCGTCGGGCACGGGCGGGTAGCGGTCATCGACGCCGGGCCGCGCGACGACCGCCACGTCGAGGCCGTGCTGCGGGCCGTGGAGGGCGAGACCGTCACCCACCTGCTCGTCACCCACACCCACGGCGACCACTCCCCCGCGACGGCGACGATCGCGGCGGCGACCGGGGCGATCACGTACGGCTACGGGCCGCACCCGCAGCACGCCGCCGAGGAGGGTGAGGACGATCCCGACGCCGAGCAGGAGAGCCCGGAGGAGCGTGCGAAGCACGCGCCCGACACCGACTTCGTCCCGGACGTCGCGGTCCGTGACGGCGACCTGATCGAGGCGGACGGGTTCACCTTCGAGTGCCTCCACACCCCCGGGCACATCTCGAACCATGTCTGCTACGCACTGCGGGCCCCGGGCGAGGCGCGTGTCCTCTTCACCGGGGACCACGTCATGGGCTGGTCCACCACGATCGTGCCGCCGCCGGACGGGGACATGGACGCCTACGTCGCCAACCTCCGGCGCCTGCTCGACCGCGACGACGAGGTGTTCTGGCCGACCCACGGCCCCCCGGTCACCGACCCGAAGCCGTTCGTCGAGGCGCTGATCGAGCATCGCCTCGCACGGGAGCGGCAGATCCTCGCCCACCTCGCGCTCGGGCCCACCACGATCCCCGACATGGTCGCAGTGCTGTACGCCGACGTGCGCGTCGAGCTGCACAAGCCCGCCGCTCGCTCGGTGCTCGCCCACCTGGTCCCGCTGGTCGCCCGCGGCGTGGTCCAACGGGGCGAGGGCTCGGATCGCGACGCGGTCTTCTCGCTGGCCTGAACACCGGCACAGCCCTTCGCCGGCACAGCCCTTCGCCAACACAGCCCTTCACCGGTGCGTTGGACGGGCGTGGAGCACTGTGGCGATGACCCGATCGCGAGACGCTCGACAAGGGCGTTCGAACCGCGGGCCCCCGAAGCACCGTGGCGAATCGTGGCGCCACAACTCGCCACGGCGTTACGAGGGCGCAACGGGTGAACGGCCTGGTCAAGGCCGTGTCCGAATGCCCCTCGCCACAACACGCCACGCCCGTCCAACAGCCCGCCAAGCGGACCATCCCGGCCGTACTCCAACCCGGCCGGCGGCCCGAGCCGACCGACCGCCCCGCCGCCCCACCACCACTAGCCTCGGCCGCATGACCACGAACGACCGTCCCGTCGCCCTCGTCACCGGCGCCAGCCGCGGCATCGGCAAGGCCTGCGCCATCCACCTGGCCCGGGCCGGTTACGACGTCGCCGTCGCCGCCCGCACGCTCACCGAGGGGGCGGGCCGTTCCGACCAGGACCCGACGGTGGCCATCCCCGGCGGCCTCGACACCACCGTCGCAGGCATCGAGGCCGAGGGCGGTGCCGGTCTCGCCGTCCGGATGGACCTGATGGACCGCCGGACGCTCACCGAGGGCGTCGCCGAGGTGCTCGACCGGTTCGGTCGCATCGACCTGCTGCTGAACAACGCCATCTACCAGGGCCGAGGCGCGATGGAGCCGTTCCTCGACCTGCAGGACGACGACCTGCAGCGGCTCTTCGAGGGCAACGTCTTCGCCCAGCTCGCCCTGCTGCGCGATGTGCTCCCCGGGATGCTCGATCGAGGCAGCGGCACCGTGATGAACATGATCTCGGCGACCGCGCACGTGACCCCGCCGGCGCCGGTGGGCAAGGGGGGCTGGGGCGTCGCCTACGCCATGAGCAAGGCGGCGCTCGAGCGGGTGGCCAACGTGCTGCAGGTCGAGTACCAGGAGCACGGGCTGCGCTTCTTCAGCATCGACCCCGGACGCGTGATCACCGAGGCGGCCGAGGCCCGAGGCTCCGGCAAGGAGTTCGACCGGTTCTTCCAGGGCGCCACACCGGAGATCATCGGCGCCGCGGTCGCATGGCTCGCCACGAGCCCCGAGGCGGACGACCTGCTCGGCCAGATCGTGTTCGCCCAGCGGGAGTGCAAGCGCCGCAACCTCGTCCCCGGGTGGCCGCCGGCCCGCCCCGAGGCCTGACGCGTCAGGGGGCCGACGAACCCGCCATCGCCGCCACCCGCGGCCCCATCACCGCGCGGACGAGCTCGCGGAACTCGGGCGCAGGGATCGCCTTGCTCCACAGGAACCCCTGCATGCGATCGACGCCGAGGCTCTGCAGCACTGAGGCCTGCTCCGGTTCCTCGACGCCCTCGGCCACCACGGTGACCCCCAGGGTCCGAGCCATGGCCACCACGGAGGAAACGATCGCCCGGTCGGCAGGATCGGTTGCGACGTCGATCACGAAGGCGCGGTCCACCTTGAGGAACTTCACCATGTCGAGCCGCTTCACGTAGCTGAGAGACGACATCCCGGTGCCGAAGTCGTCGATCGCGAGACCGAACCCGATGTCGGCCAACTTCCGCAGGACCTCGAGCGATCGACCGAGCCGGTCGATCATGACGTCCTCGGTGATCTCCAGGGTGATCTGGCGCGGCCAGATCCGCGCCGCCTGCGTGTACTGCCGCACCCGGTTCACGAACCCCGGGTCGAGCAGCTGCCGCTCGGCCACGTTGACCGCGATCGAGATCGGAGGCGCGCCCGGGAACATCCGCTCGAGCTCCGACGCCAGGAGGCAGGCGCGCTGGAGCACGAAGTCGCCGATCTGCACGACCATGCCCGTCTCCGAGGCGACCGGCATGAACACGCCCGGGCTGATGGATCCGCCCTCCTTCGGGAACCACCGCACCAGCGCCTCGGCCGAGACGATCGAGCCGCTGCGGGCGTCCACGATCGGTTGGAAGTGGACGTCGAGCTCCCCGTTCTCCACTGCGCTGCGGAGACTGCGCTCCACCTGCAACCGACCGGTCACCTTCACCCGCAGGCCGTCGTCGAAGAGCACGATCCGGTTCCCGCCCGCGGCCTTCGCCTCGTACATCGCCGTGTCCGCGTCCCGCACCAGCGACTCGGCGTCGGTCCGACTCGCCAGCGACGCGACCGCCACGCCGACGCTCGCCGACATGACCAGCTCCATCTCGTCGACCCGGATCGGCTGGGCGAGGCTCAGCAGGATCTGCTCGGCGACGCGGACCGAGTCCGACGCCTGCTGCAGGCCGCTGCACAGGATGACGAACTCGTCACCGCCGAAGCGGGCCACGGTGTCGGTCCAGCGGCCCACGGACTGGAACCGACGGGCGATCTCGACGAGGGCGAGATCACCCGTCGAGTGGCCCAGTGAGTCGTTGATGACCTTCAGCCGGTCGACATCGACGAACAGCACGGCCACGTACTTGTGCGCCTGGTCGAGCTGGGAGATGGCACGGTCCAGGTTCTCCATGAACCCCGCCCGGTTGACCAGTCCGGTCAGCGGATCCCGCCGCGCCTCCACCTGGGTGGCGCCGAGCTCCTCGCGCATGTCGCGGGCGGCCAACGTGTGGCGCCCCCGGAGGACGAGCAACACCGTGGCGACGACGGCGAGCAGGAGTCCGACGATCGTCCCCGCCCGCTCGGCGCCGGCGATCGTGGAGGCACCGAACGACGACGGGGCCGTGGCGTCGAGCCCCCATTCGAGACCCTCCACCCGCATCGTCCGGCTGGTGCTCAGCGCGACGTCCGTCGGTGGATCGACGAACGGCAGGGCGGCCTGCTGCCCGAGCAGCACCACGGTGACGGTCACGTCGTCGTCGCGACCGGACACGACAGGGGCGACGACCTCGCGAGGCAGGAGCTCGGCCACGACGTGTCCGCGGACCCGGGGTTCGAAGGGCCCCTGCACCGGCATCGCCACCGCGGGCACGTACCGCATGGGGTACCCCTCGGGGGCCATGAACACCGCATCCAGCCCGAAGACGAGATCCTCCACGCCGGGGATCCCCTCGAAGCCGTCCGCCACCGCCCCGAGGTCCAACAGGATCGGGACGCCCGGTGCTGCGTCCGTGCTCGTCAGGGGAGCGAGCGCCGCCGGGAGGCCGAGTGGCCACGGGCCCTCGTCGTCGAGGTCTCCGGCGTCGCTTGCGAAGGCCGTCAGTTCGAGGGTGCCGTCCGACTTCACTGCAACGAAGGCGATCGCCTGCTCCCCGGACACCTCGTCCAGGACGCCGCTCAGTCGGACGATGGACTGGAACCGAGGTCCCGTCGTCGTATCCACGACCGCGTAGCTGGAGATGTCCCGGATCTCGTCGAGGTAGCGCCGGACGCTCTGCTCGGTGGCGTCCATGGCGAGCCGTGCCCGGTCCTCGAACCGATCGCGGACCGAGTCGGCGGCCAGGTTGCCTGCGAAGAAGCGCACCGCCAAGGTGAACATGATCCCGACCAGGATCCCGACCGCCGGGACGACCACGAGCGTGCGGCGCCGCGCTGCGGCTTCGTCCCGCTCGTCCATCCCGAGTTCCTGCACGATCCTGGGATCGGTCGCGGGCACTCGCCGGTTGACACATCCGCAAGGGATTGGGCCGTTCAGCCCATGGTTCGTGCGCTCAGGGGTGCTGGCTGCTCACCGAGAGGACCTCGCCGGTCATGAAGGTGGCGTAATCGCTGGCCAGGAAGACCATGACGTTCGCGACCTCCCACGGCTCGGCCGCCCGGCCCATGACCTCACGCTCGGCGAGCGAGTCGAGGAACTCCTGGGTGGAGACCTTGGCGAGGAACGGGTGCATAGCGATGCTCGGGGACACGCAGTTCACCCGGACCCCGTGCGGCGCCGCCTCGACCGCCGCGCAGCGCGTGAGCGCCATCACCCCGGCCTTCGCCGCTGCGTAGTGCGCCTGCCCGGCCTGGGCCCGCCAGCCGACCACCGACGCGTTGTTCACGATGACGCCGTGCCCCTGCGCCGTCATCAGCTTGAGCGCGGCGCGCGTGCACCGCATCGTGCCGTTGAGGGTGACGTCGAGGACCGAGCTCCACTGGGCGTCGGTCATCTCCACGAGAGGCACGTCGCCGCCGAGGCCGGCGTTGTTGATGAGCACGTCGATCCGGCCGAAGTGGTCGACCGCGGCGGCGAACAGGTGCTGGACCTCGTCCTCCACCGTGACGTTGCAGAGCACCGTCGGCGGGGCCTCGCCGCACACCTCGGCGAGCCGCTCGGCGGCCTCGCCGAGGCGGCGCTCGTGGATGTCGGAGATGAGGATGCGGGCACCCTCCTCGGCGCAGCGCTTGGCGACGGCGAAGCCGATGCCGGTGCCGGCCGCGGCGGTGACGACGACGGTGCGGCCCGCGAGGAGGCCGTGGGCGGGGGGGTAGTCGGGGATGGAGGCGGGCACCGGATCAGCCCTGCTGCTTCATCTCCGCCATGCGGCGCTCGAGGTCGAGGATGAACGGGTGCGGCTCGCTCTTGACCGAGTTGGGCAGCCGCTCCGCGATCTCCTCCGGGGTCCAGCGGTCGCCGGGGGCCCACATGCTGCGGATCTCGCCGGGCTGGCTCCACACGGAGACCCGCCGACCCACCACCGTGTAGATCTGCCCGTTCACGGCCCGGCCGGGGTCGGAGAGCAGGTAGCAGACCATCGGGGCGATGTCCTCGGGCTCCCCGGTCTCGAAGCCGAACGGCACGTTCTCGGACATGCGGGTCTTGGCGACCGGCGCGATGCAGTTGGCGTTGATCGGCGCGCCGCCCCGCAGGGCGAGGCTCGCGCCGGTCATCGCCGCCGACTTGGTCAGCGACACGATGCCGCCCTTCGCCGCGGCGTAGTTGGCCTGCGCCGTGGAGCCCATGAAGGCGCCCGAGGTGAAGCTCACGAGGCTGCCGCCGGTCTCCTGCTTGCGCATGACCGCCATGGCGGCACGGAAGACGGTGAAGGTGCCCTTCAGGTGGACCCGGATCACCGCGTCCCACTCGTCCTCGGACATGTTGAACAGCATCCGCTCGCGCAGGATGCCGGCCACGCAGACGACGCCGTCGATGGAGCCCCAGGTGGAGACGGCGGCCTGGACGATCTGCTCACCCGTCGCCATCTCGGACACGTCGCCCGCCACGGCAACGGCGTCGACGCCCTTGCCCTTGATCTCGGCGACGACTGCGTCGGCCACCTCGCTGGTGGGATCGGAGCCGTCCATCGAGACGCCGTAGTCGGCCACGACCACGTTCGCCCCGGCATCGGCGGCGGCAAGGGCCACGGCGCGGCCGATGCCGTTGCCGCCGCCGGTGACCGCGATGTTCTTGCCTGCGAGGATTCCGGCCACGGCGTGGCTCCTTTCGCGGACGCGTCCGAGAGGGTTCGTTCCGGGGGGGACGGTAGCCGAGGGTCCGGAGGGGCCCGAAACCCGGTCAGCCCGGCAGCAGGAGCCGGGCGGCGTGCTCCAGCTCGTCGGCCATGCGCAGGTCCGGATCGCGGCCCGACACCCAGGCCACCACCGCCGAGAACCAGACGTGGCCGATCACCCGGACGACACCGTCGACGTCGACGCCCTGGGTGTCCTCGCCGATGGCCGTGCGGATCAGCGCCGCCACCGCGATCGAGGCCTCGTCGCGGTGGGGCTGCCCCGGCACCGGCGACGCCATGGCGGTCACGAGCGCGGACATGAGCAGCGGGCTCGTCTCGATGGGGGCGGACGCCTCACGCAACGCCCACGCCACCCGCGCGGCCGGCGTGGTCCCCGGGATCGGGGCGCTCCCGATCCGGTCGCAGACGTCGGTCGCCCATTGGGCGAGGCCCGCGAGGAGGAGCTCGTCCTTCGAGCCGAAGTAGCGGTAGAGGGTGCCGATGGCGACCTCGGCCTCGGTGGCGACGTCACGCATCTGGACGGCTTCGTACCCGCCCGTGGCCGCGAGCCGGATCGCGGTGTCGACCACCCGGTCCCACCGCTCGAGTCGCTTGCGCTCGCGTGTCGTCAGTCCGTCCATCCCCGGAGGCACAAGTAAGCACAGGTGGCCACGCCCCGCCACCGACACGCGCGTGCGCGCACGCCGCCAGCGTGGTGGAGTGTGCGCCGTGGAGCCACCACCGTCCGCCCTCGTCACCGTCCTCTCCCACCTCCGTGGCGAGTGGCTGGACGCCCTGGCTGCGGAGCTCGGCGTCCTCGTCGTCCCGATCCCGGCCGAGGGCGAGCTCGATCCGGAGGTGCGCGGCGACGTGCTCCTCACCTCCAATGCAGTGCGCGGCGACCTGGGCGACGTGCTGGACCGCGGCGTCCGGTGGGTGCACACCTTCGGCACCGGCGTCGACCAGCTGCCACTCGACCAGCTCGGCGACCGTGTCCTCACGTGCACCCGCGGGGCGTCCGCCGAGCCGATCGGCGAGTGGATCCTCGCCGTGATCCTCGCAGCCGCCAAGGGACTGCCCGACGTCTGGATCGACGCACCCCCGGAGCGTTGGAACATCGACGGGCGGGTCGGCACGGTCCGGCGGCGAAAGGTGGCGTTCCTGGGGTTCGGCAGCATCGCCCGCGAGGCGGCCCGCCTGCTGCTCGCCCTCGACGCGGACGTGGTCGCCACCCGGCGACGCACGGACCTGCCCGTGGAGCCGGCCGGGGTCCGGATCGTCACCGAACCCGCCGAAGCGGTCGCCGGGGCGGACCACGTGGTGGTGGCCGCCGCAGCAACCCCGGCCACCCGCCAACTCGTGGACGCCGCCCTGCTCGCCGCCATGGCGCCCGGGGTCCACCTCGTCAACATCGCCCGCGGCTCGCTGGTGGACCAGGACGCCCTCCGTGACGCCCTCGACCGCGGCCACGTCGGGCTCGCCACCCTCGACACCGTCGACCCCGAGCCGCTCCCCGATGGCCACTGGCTCTACACACACCCTCGCGTCCGCCTCAGCGCCCACGTCTCGTGGAGCACCCCGGACAACAGCACGGTCCTGCGCGAGCGGTTCGCCGACAACCTGCGCCGGTTCCTGGCCGGCGATCCCCTCGAGGGCGTCGTCGACACCGAGGCGGGCTACTGATGGTGCTGCAGGGTCCCGAAGGCGGTCACCGGCGACGCCGGCGACGCGACCTCGGCCGCCGGGTCGCACCTTGGGTCGCGTTGGTCGTGGCGGTCGGCGCGCTGGCCGTCGGCCTCGGCATCCCGTGGTGGATCGCCCTGATCGCCGGGCTGTTCGTGATCTTCTGGATCGTGGTCGAGCCCTAGCCGCGGGCCCGCACCAGCGCATCCTGCGCCCGGCGCAGGACGTTCAACGCCGTGTCCTCCGGCCACGGGTGGGCCACGCCGATGGTGGCGCGGAGGCCGATGGCCGAGGCGTCGTCGAGGACGACGGCCCCTTCGAGCGCCTCGCCGATCCGGCGGGCGGCGGCGAGGGCGCCGTCGTTGTCGCCCACACCGGCGGCCACGACCACGAACTGCCGGTCGGCGAACCGGCTCACGTGGTCGACGCCCCGGGACGCCACGGACAGCCGTCGGGACGCCTCGAGCACCGCAAGCTCGTGGTCGGCGCGACCGAGCCCGTCGAGTCCCTCGAGCTCCACGAGCAAGACCACCGGCCGCGACCCGCGGCGGGCGTCGCGGAGGGCGCCGGTGAGGTGCTCGGCGAGCGCAGCCCGGTTGGGGAGACCGGTCAGCTCGTCGATCCGGGACCGGGAGTCGTCCTGACGGCGGCGAAGGTCGCCGTCCGCGTCGCCGGTGACGTCGACGACGAGGAGGCGACGGAGGCGACCCCGACCGGCGTCCCCGAGCAGCTCGACGTGGCGCACGCCGGCGGTTGCGTGGAGCAGGCGAACCGAGGCGCGCACCGGGTTGCCGAGCCGGAGGTCGGCGATCGGGCCGGCGACGAACACGGCGAGGTCGTCCGGGTGCACGAGATCGGTCAGGCGGGCGGGCGGGGCGAGGCCGCCCAGGAGCTCGACGAACGGGGCGCTGGCGCGGCGGACGACGCCCCGCTGGTCGACCTCGATGACGGGCACGTCCGAAGGGACCAGCACCGTCTGCGCGGCAGCGCTCCGCCTCCGCAGGACCAGCGCGGCGATCACGACCACCGCCAGCGAGCACCCGACGGCAAGCGCAGCCGCGGCGGCGGGGCTCACCCGGGGCCCCGGTCGGTGGTGCGCGTTCGGTCGGTCACGCCCCTTTCATCGGCGCGCGTCGGCCGCGCCTGAGCAGGAGAGCAGTTCGAGCAGGTTCCCGTCCGGGTCGCGGAAGTAGACCGATTGCCCCCGGGTGCCGTCGTTGGCCGGGCGCGGCACCGGGCCCACCTCCACGGCCACCCCCGCGTCCTCGAGCAGGGTGACGGCGGTCTCGATGGGGGCGGCCCAACGGAAGCACAGGTCGGCGGAGCCGGGGGTGGGGCGCTCGGCGTGGGGGCTCGCCGGCGCGGCCGCCGGGTGGACGCTCAGGCGGGTACCCCCGAGCCGGAGCAGAGCAACCGGCATGCGGCCGTCGCGCCAGAGGTCGGCGTGGAGCAGCTCGGCGCCGAGCACCCGCTCGTAGAAGGCGATGGTGCGGTCCACGTCCGCGACCGTGATCGCCACGTGGTCGAGGAACTCGATCACGCGCCCGGTCCCTTCGGACCGCGCTCCGGCGTCCACGTGAAGGTCGGCGCCGGCCCGGCCTGGGACCCGCCGTCGATCACGAACTCGGTGCCGGTGGTGAACGAGCTCTCGTCGGAGGCCAGGTACACCATCAGCTGGGAGACCTCGTCCGGCTCACCGGGACGACGGGCGGGCAGGTGGGCGAAGCGGCGCCTCTCGTCCTCCGCCGTGCCGACGAACGACATCATGTCGGTGCGGATCGGCCCGGGGTGGACGCTGTTCACCCGGATGCCGTCACCGCCGAGCTCGACGGCCGCCGTCTTCGTCAGGCCCCGGACCGCCCACTTCGAGGCGCCGTACGCGCCGTGGTACGGCAGGCCGGTGAGCCCCGCGGTGGACGAGAGGTTCACGATCGACCCCCCACCGGCCGCCCGCATCGCCGGGAGCACGGCCTGGATGCCGAGCATCGTGCCGATCAGGTTCACCCGCAGGATGCGCTCGATCCCCTCGACGGTCTCGTGCTCGATCGGGCGGATCCAGTGGATGGCCGCGTTGTTGATCAGCACGTTGAGCGGGCCGAGCTCCTGGGCGGCAGCGACGGCCGTCGCCCACTGCGCCGGGTCGGTGACGTCGAGGTGGACGTACCGCGCGGCGGCGCCGAGCTCCGCGGCCACCGCCTCGCCCGGTTCGTCGAGCACGTCGCCGAGCACCACGCGGGCGCCCTCGGCGACGAACCGACGGGCGTGCGCAGCCCCCATCCCCTTGGCCCCGCCCGTGATGATCGCGGTCTTCCCCGCGAGCCTCGTCCCCATCCGTCTGCCCCTCTCGTCGGCCGGCTCGGGGATTCTGGTCGACCTCCGGCCCGTTCGCCCGCGCCGCGCTACGGTCCTCGCCGTGATCGATCTGGGTTCAGGGACGGCCGTCGTCACCGGCGGGGGGAGCGGCATCGGCCGGGCGCTCGCCCTGCACGCCGGCGCCGCGGGCATGCACGTGGTGGTGGCCGACGTCGAGGAGCCCGCCGCCGCGGCGGTGGCCGACGAGGTCCGGGCCGCCGGTGGCAGCGCCGCCGCCTTCGCCTGCGACGTGAGCGACGGCGCCGCCGTCGAGGCCCTCGCCGCGGCGGTGTTCGCCGACCACGGCGGGGTGCGGCTGCTGTGCCTGAACGCCGGCGTGTTCCAGGGCGGGCTGCTGTGGGAGCGCACCGTCGAGGACTTCGCCTGGACGCTCGGCGTGAACACCTGGGGGCCCATCCACGGGATCCGCTCGTTCGTGCCCCGCATGATCGCCGCCGGCGAGCCCTCCCACGTGGTCGTCACCGCCTCGATGGGCGGCCTGGTCACGAACCCGTTCTCCGGGCCGTACTACACGAGCAAGTTCGCCGCGGTGGGGCTCACGGAGTGCCTCGCCCACGATCTCCGGGCCACGGGCGCGCCGGTCGGGGCGTCGGTCCTGGTGCCGAGCCTGGTCGCCACCCGCATCGGCTGGTCGGACCGCAACCGCCCCGAGGCGCTCCGGTCCGCGTCGGCGCTCGACGAGCCGCCGCCGGACGTGGCCTTCGTCGACGCCGCCATCCGCACCTCCACCACCGACGCCGGCATGGAGCCGGCCGAGGTCGCGGCGCTGGTGTTCGCCGCCGTCGGGCGCGGGGACTTCACCATCCCCACCAAGCCCAGCTACGACCGCCAGATCAGCGAGCGCCACGAGGACATGCTCGCCCGTCGCCTCCCGCGGAGCCCTGACCTGGACTGATAGTTCTCCAGAACCACACGCGTCTGCCGATGAGAACGTGTGGACCGGCGGGTCTCCCTACCGTTCGCGGATCGACGCGTGAGATGGACGGCGCTGCTGCTGGTGGTGGCGCTGGTCGGAGGCGCGCTGCTCCTCACCCGGCGTGACGGATCCGGACCCGCTGCGGACGAGGCGGCCCCGCTCGAAGTGTCGCCGACCACCACGACCGATCCGCCCGAGGATCCGGACGGCGGCGCCACCTCCCCCTCCTCCTCGACCTCCACGACGACCGCAACGACCACGACGACGGCGACGACCGCGACCTCCGTTGCCCCACCCGCCCCGCCGGAGCTGTCCATCCGCTACCCGGACAGCGCGTTCACGACCGGGGCGGAGGACCGGATCGTGCCGGTCGTCCTCGGCGGCGACGGGCCACGCCGGTTCACGCTCGCCTCGGGGGCGCTGCCGCCGGGCGTGACCCTCGACCCGGCCAGCGGCGCGCTGACCACCGCAGCGATCACCCACGAGGGGTCCTACGCCGACGAGGCCGTCGACCCGTCGTTCGCGCCGGAGGTCACCGGGACGGTGCTCGCCGTCGCCGTCGACGCCGACGGCCGCATCCTGCTCGGCGGCGACTTCACCACCGTCGACGGTGTCGCCCGCCGCAACCTCGCCCGCCTGCTCCCCGACGGCACGGTCGATCCCGACTTCGCCCCCGAGCCGTCCGGGGCCGTGCACGCCGTCGCGGTCGACCGCCGAGGCCGCATCCTCGTCGGCGGCGGCTTCACCACCATCGCCGGCACCCCCCGCGACCGCAGCGCCCGCCTCACCGCCGACGGCACCCCCGGCC
>JBEIGA010000060.1:0-16459 GCA_040382135.1 Acidimicrobiales bacterium | reverse complement strand
GACCCGCGCTGGACCGCCGACGTGGGACGCCCCGCCGACATGCACGGCGTGGTCGTCACCTACGCCCAGGTGGGGACCTCCGCCGACGCCCTCGCCCGGCTCAGCCGGGGCGGGATCGTGGTCCTCGACGAGATCCACCACGCCGGCGACGACCGTTCCTGGGGTGACGCCGTGCGCACGGCGTTCGCCGACGCCGCGTGCCGCCTGCTCCTGTCGGGGACGCCGTTCCGCTCGGACGCCCGGCCGATCCCGTTCGTCACCTACTCCGACGGCGACCACGGCGAGGCCGTCGCCGACGTGGAGTACGGCTACGGCGAGGCCCTCGCCGACCGCGGTGTGGTCCGGCCCGTGTTCTTCCCCCGCTTCGACGGCCAGATGGAGTGGCGCGACGCGGAGGGCGAGGAGCACTCGGCCACCTTCGACGACGACATCGTGAAGACCCAGTGGGGCGCCCGTCTGCGCACGGCCCTCAGCCTCGAGGGCGATTGGCTGCCCACGGTGCTCGAGCACGCCAACCGCCGGCTGCAGGACATCCGCCGGGTGCAGCCCGACGCCGCCGGTCTGGTGATCGCCATGGACCAGGAGCACGCCCGCAGCATCGCCCGCCTGCTCGAACGGCGTCTCCGTGTCCCGGTCCGGATCGCCCTCTCCGACGACCCGGACGCCTCCGCCGTGATCGCCCGCTTCGCAGGCGGTGACGAGCCCTGGGTCGTGGCGGTGCGGATGATCTCCGAAGGGGTCGACATCCCCCGGTTGCGGGTCGGGGTGTACGCCACCACGACCTCGACCCCGATGTTCTTCCGACAGGCCGTCGGTCGCATCGCCCGCTGGCAGCGCGGCCTCGGCTCCCAACGGGCCTACCTGTACCTCCCCGACGACCCGCGGTTGCGGCTGCACGCCGCCACCATCGCCCAGCAGCGCCGGCACGTCATCGAGCAGTGCCGCCGCCGCGAGGAGGATCCCGCCGCCTTCGACGAGGTGCCGGCCGAGCGGGCCGACGAACAGCAGTTGTCGCTCTTCGCCGCCCTGTCGTCGACGGTGGTGGGCGCCGGGTCGAGCCAGGACGAGCCGGAGGCGCACGACGGGCTCGACCCGGCGGAGGACCTCGTGGTCGGCCCCGGCGACGTCGAGACCTTCACCGTCGACCTCCCGCCCCCGCCGCCGCTCCCCGGCCGGTTCGGGCCGGGTGCCCTCGGCGGCCCGGGCGACGGGGAGGACGACGACGCGACCGGGCCCGCCCGGCACGATCGCAAGGCCGCGCTCCGGGCCCAGAACTCGGCCCGGGCCTCCGACATCGCCCGCCTCCTGTCGATGGACCACGCCGAGGTCAACCGGGAGCTGAACCGGCGTGCCGGCATCGACCGCATCGCCACGGCCACGCTGTCCCAGCTCGTGAACCGCCTGCGCCACGCCGACGCCTGGCTCGAGCGGATCTGAGCGGGCAGACTCCTCCGGTGGTGCAGGGGGATCGACGGGGGCTGCTGCTCGCCCTGCTGGCCTACGTGTGGTGGGGCCTGTCACCCATCTTCTGGAAGCAGCTCGCCGACCTGCCCGCCGCGGACAAGCTGGCCCACCGGATCGTGTGGACCGTGGTGTTCGTGGCGGTGCTCCACACGCTGGGCCGGACCTGGGGTCCCGTCCGGACGGCGCTCGCCGACCGCCGCAACCGGTGGGCGGCCACCACGGCGGGTCTGCTGATCGCGGTCAACTGGGGCGTGTTCATCTGGGCGGTGGCGGAGGACCACGTGGTCGACGCGTCACTCGGCTACTTCGTCAACCCGCTGGTCAGCGTGGTGCTCGGCGTCGTCGTCCTGGGGGAGACGCTGCGGCGGGGGCAGTGGCTCGCCGTGGCGATCGCCGCGGTCGGTGTCGCCTGGCTCACCGTGGAGGCCGGCGGGGTGCCCTGGATCGCCGTGGTGCTGGCGCTGTCGTTCGGCTTCTACGGCCTGGTCCGCAAGCAGGCCCCGATGGGGTCGCTCGACGGGCTGACGCTCGAGACCGGTGTCCTCGCGCTCCCCGCGCTGGCGTTCCTGGTCTTCCGGGCCGGCGCCGGAGAGGGGACCCTCGCCGTGTCGGACCCGGGCACCACGGCCCTGCTGGTGCTGTCCGGGGTGGTCACGGCGATGCCGCTGCTCGCGTTCGCGGCCGCGGCGCGGACGGTGCCGCTGTCCACCGTCGGGATCCTGCTGTACGTGAACCCGACGTTGCAGTTCCTGGTGGGCGCGGTCGTCTACGACGAGCCGGTGCCCGCCGCCCGGCTCGCCGGGTACGTCGTGGTGTGGTGCGCGCTCGGCGTCTACGCGGCGGAGGGGTTCCGCCACCACCGGCGGTCTCAGCTCGTGATGCCCCAGCGCTCCAGCCCGTAGGCCCGGATGGCGTTGCCGCGGAACAGCTGCCAGGTCTCGTGCTCGTCGAGGCCGGCCGCCGCGGCGATCTCCTCGGCGACCTTCTTGGTGTGCGGGTAGGTGGTGTCGAGGTGGGGGTAGTCGACCTCGAACGTCAGCTGCCCCATCCCGATGCGGTCCCGCGTCTCGAGCGCGGTCTCGTCCTCGAAGATGCACAGCCAGATGTGGTCCGCGAAGTAGGAGCTCGGCCGCTCGGGCAGGTCGGAGCCGAAGAACGTGCCGGCCTTGCGCTGCTCCCAGAGCTTGTCGGCCCGCTCGAGCACGTACGGCGCCCAACCGGCCTGGCTCTCGGAGTAGGCGATGTGGAGCCCGGGGAAGCGGACGAAGGTGCCCGAGATCAGGAAGTCGACCATGGAGCCGAGGGCGTTCATGAAGGTGAGCGTGGACGACACGAACATCGGCGCGTCGGGCGAGGTGCGCGGCATCTGCGACGAGGACCCGATGTGCATGTTGATGACGGTCTGCGTCTCCTCGCACACGGCGAAGAGCGGGTCCCAGTGGTGGTGCTCGTCGTGCACCGACGGGAGCCCGAGGTGGTACGGCGCCTCGCAGAACGTGATGGCGTGGCTGCCCCGGGCGGCGCAGCGCTCGACCTCGGCCACGGCGAGCTGCACGTCCCAGAGGGGCACGAGGGTGAGCGGGATCAGCCGCCCGTGGGCGTCGCCGGCGCACCACTCGTCGATCATCCAGTCGTTGTAGGCCTGGACGCAGAGCAGAGCGAGCTCCTTGTCGGAGGCCTCGAGGAACGTCTGGCCGCAGAAGCGGGGGAGGATGTTCGGGAAGCAGATCGAGGCCTCGACATGGTTGCGGTCCATGGCCTCGAGGCGGGGCCCCTGCTGCCAGCAGGCCGGGTCGATCTCGTCGAAGGTGATCGGGGTGAAGTCGAGGCCCTGCCGGCCGTAGGCCACCGAGGAGAAGGGCAGCATGTTGACCTTGTCCTCGTAGCGCCAGAAGTCGGCCCACTGCCCGTCGGGGTGGCCCTTCTGGGTGTTCATCGAGCCGAGCGCCCGCCCGATCACCGGCAGGGCGCGGTCGCGCTCCACCCGGGGACAGACGTCCTGGTACTTCGCCGGGAGCCGGGAGGTCCAGAGATCGGGAGGTTCGACCACGTGATCGTCGACGGAGATGATCCTGGGGATCTCGGGGGTGGTGGTGGGCGGGGTCACGCGAGCGTCTCCTGGATCCGGCGGACGAGGTCGGCGAGCTCGGCGCGGCCGGCGTCGTCGAGGACGGCGAGGTCGTCGGCGGAGCGGGCGTCGGTGGTGGCCTCGACCTCGGCCCGCAGCGCGGCGGTGGCGGCAGGGTCCGGGAAGGGTGGCTGCCAGCCGAACATCTTGGCGTTGCCCTCGCCGCCGGTGCCCACGACCGAGGCGACGGGATCGAGCCCCGCCGCGGCGACGGCCACGACGTGGCGGGCGAAGCGCAGCTCGCGGAGCAGGTGCAGGAGCAGGTTCGCCCGGCCCTGACGGTCGTCGGGGCGGGGGAGGGCCCGCCAACCGGCGAACACCGGGGCGCCGACGGGCGACGCGCCGTCGACCACGGCCTCGGCGAGCTCGACGAAGCGGTCGAGGTGGTCGCCGTCGGCGAGGTGGGCCCGACCGAAGTCGGCGCAGACGCCGGCGTAGTGCTCGGACGTGGCGACCGGGTCGGCGGTGCGGAGCGCCTCCTCCCAGTGGGGCGCCACGACGGCGGGGGAGATGAACGCCGCGGAGGCCTGGACCACATCGGCGTGGACCCGGCCGAGCACCCCGAAGCGACCGCCGGCGTAGTAGGCGAAGCCTGGCGGGAAGCCCATCTCGGCGCCGCGGACGAAGGTCTGCGGGTCCATCATGAACTTCCCACCGAGCTGGCCGATCGGGCCGGCGATGGCGCGGGCGCCCTCGAGCGGTGTCATGTCCGTGCTCCCCATTCGTGCCGACGGTCGTGGCGGTGCACCAACCGTACCGTCGGCAGGGCGGTGCCGGGGACACCGGACCGGGTGCGGTCGTGGTCAGCCGAGCCGGGCCAGAAGGGCCTCGGCGAGGCGGTCGGCGGAGCCCGGACCGTGGGCGTGGAACAGGGATGGCTCGGCGAGCTCGAGCTCGAGGACACAGGGACCGTCGGGACCGTCGACCACGTCGACCCGGCCGTAGAGGGGAACGCCGAAGCGTTCGGCAGCGAGCGCCAGCGCAGCGGCTGCCACGGCGTGCTCGACAGCGGTGGGGGTGGCCGGGACGATCTGCTCGGCGGCGAACAGCCCGGCGACGACGTCGGTGTCGGGGCGGAGGATGGGGCCCTTCGTGACCGCATGGCTGAAGGCACCGTCGACGAAGACGAGGGCACGCTCGCCGGAGGCGTCGACCGAGGGCAGGTAGGGCTGGACGAGCACGGAGCGGCCGTCGGCGAGGAGTCGGCGCACGTGCGCCAGGGCGTGGTCGGCACGGTCCGGCGGGTAGCGGTCCGTGTCTCGGGCGCCGGCCGACACGGCGGGCTTCACGACCACCTCGCCGGCCTGGAGCTCGGGGATCGTGGGCTCGGCGCCGGGTTCGACGAGGCGGGTGGGGACGACGGGGATCCCCGCGGCGCGAAGGTCGAACAGGTAGCGCTTGTCGGTGTTCCAGGCGAGCAGCGGCACGGGGTTCCAGATCCGACCGGTGCGCGCGACCGAGGCCGCCCAGTCGAGGAACGTGGCGCGGCGGAGGGCGTAGTCCCAGGTGGAGCGGACGACGGTGGCCCGGAACGAGGACCAGTCGACGGCGGGGTCGTCCCAGACGGTGATCCGCGGTTCGGCGCCGCGTTCGGCGAGCGCCGTCTGGAGTGGTTCGAGGTCACGGTCGACGTCGAGGGCGCGCGTGGCCGTGGCGATGGCGATCCGGGGGCTCATGCGACCGGCTGGAGCGGGACGGTGAGGTCCACCGTGACGGCACGGCGGGCGATCTCCTCGGTTCCCTCGGGGCAGCGCGCCGCGTACGGGCACCAGGCGCAGAGCGGTCCGGGGCGCGGGGCGAACGTGTCGGTGGCGAGTGCGGCGCCGAGCGCGGCCCAGGTGTCCTCGAGCGCGGCGACCGCACCGTCGAGCCGCTCGTCGGTGACGACGGCCTCCACGGTGCGCTGCCCCAGGTAGAGCAGGCGCACCCGGTGCGGACGCCGACCGAGCTCGGCCTCGACGGCCGCGGCGTAGAGCAGCACCTGCGAGAGCCGCTCCTCGGCGTAGCGGGGGTTGGGCGCCCGGCCCGACTTGTAGTCGCTGATGGCGAGACCGTCCGCCTCGACCTCCACGCGGTCGATGACGCCACGGAACGGGACCGTGCCGAGCACGGTGGTCACCCGCTGCTCGGTGGCGTGGACCTCCACACGGCTGGGGTCCTCGAGCTTCCAGAGTCCCTCGACCGCGAGCCATGCCTTCCAGCGGAAGGCGCGGGCGCCCGCATCGTCGAGGCCGAGGGCGGTGAAGTGGGGGTCCGAGGCGGTCTCGGGCCAGACCTCCCGGGCGATCCGCCGGGCGGTGTCCACCGTGCGCTCCTGCGCCGACCGTTGCAGGAGGAGCTCCAGGACCCGGTGCGAGAACGTTCCCGCCAGAGCCGCCTCGCCGGGCGGGTCCGGCAGCTTCTCGACGTAGCGGAACCGCCAGCGCCGCGGGCACTGCTCGTAGGTGGAGGCGCCCGACGGCGACAGGTGGGAGGGCGCGGCCGGATCCGGAGCGGGGCTCGTGGTCGGGAGGGTGGGGCCGTCGTCGTCGAATGTCACCGTTGTGGTTCTACACCACGGGTGTGACGGCCACGTCGCTCCGCGGGGGTCACCCGTCGGGGGGCAGGAAGGGGTTGCGGCGCTCCGACGGCGGGAGCGTCGACGTGGTGGTGGTCGTCGTCCCCGTGGCCCCGGCGTCGTCCACCGGCGGGTCCACGGGTTCGATCCCTGGCATGACCAGCGGGTCCGTGAGCGGGATCGGCTCCGAGGCCGGGACGTCGTCGCCACCGCCCAGGAAGCGAGGTGCCAGGACGGCGAGCAGCACGAGACCGAGGACGACCACCGCCATCGGGCCCCGGGCCATGGCCTGCAGCCGCGCGCTCACCCGGCACCTCCGGCGACCGGCGCCGTGCCGGCCATCGGGTCCCCGGCCATCGGATCGGCGCCCGTCGGATCGCTCATCGGATCGCTCATCGACGTCGTGGCTGGCGTCGGCTGGGTGAAGGCCCGCAGGCTCAGGTTGACCGACACGAAGGACGGGTCCTCCGAGTCGGGGACGATGCTGAGCTGGTCGATCACGATCAGGCGCGGCGACGCTCGCAGGGCGTCGATGAAGTCGAGCACCTGGGCGTACGGGCCGGTGATGTCGGTGCTGATGCGGAGCACGCGCAGGGTGAGGGGGGTGCCCGCGGCCGAGTCCGAGGTCCCCGGCATGGGCGGCATCGTCGAGGCGGTCGCGTCGTCGGCGGTGGAGGCGTCCGTGACGGCCGCATCCGTGGACGCGTCGTCGGTGGTCGAAAGGTCGGTGGCGGCCGGCGGATCGGCGAAGGCCATCGCCGCGCCGTCGGTGGAACCGGACTCGTCCTCGGTGATCTGCACCGAACTGAGCACGACCCCGTACTCCTCACCCAGGGCGTCGAAGCGGCGGAACAGGCCCGCCTGGTCGGCGTCGGCCGGCACCGCGAGCTCGTAGCGCTCCAGACGCGCAGTGAGCAGCTCGGTGTCGTCGCCCTCGGCCTCGGCCGCAGCGAGCTGGGCGGCGCTGGAGGCGAGCGCGGCCTGCGCGGTCTCGATGCGTGCCTCGGCGTCGGACGCGTCCCCGTTGGGCATCGTCCAGCCGACCACGGCCCACACGACGATCACGGCCGCGGTGGGGCCACCGAGCCGCACGAGGGTCCTGCCGTCCACGGCCATCAGCCCGTCTCCTCGGTGACCCCGGTGCCGAGGAACCGGTCCAGGCGGGACGGGCCCGGATCCTCGACCACCACGGCCGAGGCGGAGAAGGTCGTCCGGTCGCCACCCCCGTCGGCCGAGCCCGACGAGGAGTTCGTCACCCAGCCGTCGGCGAGGTAGGGCAGGTCGCCCACCCCGGTGAGCCAGTCTGCGACGCCGGCGTAGTCCGGCGCGTCGCCGACCAGGTCGACCGTCGCGAGCGACGACGTCGCGCCCGTCGCACCCGTGTCGGAGCCCGACGAGGCTGCGATGCCGAGGCTGGTGAGCGCCGTGTGGTCGGGGATCGACACTGCGATCCGGTCGATGAGGCCGACCACGTCGAGGTCGAGCGCAAGGGCCGCGGTGAGCTGGGCCTCGGCATCGGCGACCTCGGCGTCGAGCGCGGCACCGGCTGCGGTCTCGCCGGCGGCCGCAGCGACCGACGCCGCAGCCGTGGAGGCCTGGGACTCGAGCAGCGCGGCCTCCTCGGCCAGCTCGGCGGCCCGTTCGGTGCGACCGAGGCCGTCCATCGTGAGCACCAGACCGAGCACCCCGGCCACCCCCACCGAGACCAGTGTCCGCCGGCGTTGCCGGAGCAGGACCATGTCCTCCTCGGTGCGGAGGTCCAGGGTCCCGGGGCCGCCGCCCGCCGCCATGGCGGCGCCGACCGCGGTCTCGAAGCCTGCCGACGGCGGCAGCGCGTCGTGCCAGCCGCGCGTGGTGGCGTACCCGACCTCGAGGCCGAACAGCGACGCGAGGCTCTCCGCCGTGCTCGCCCGGGTCGGGCTGGTCCCGCCGACGACGGCGGCGCTGATGACCGGGTTCGCGGGCAGCGACTGGTAGTAGTCGAGGGTCGAGCGGATGCCGACGATCACCGGGTGCCAGAGCGACATCCCGCCGTCGGGTGCTGCCTGCTCGCCTCGGAAGCTCGCGATCGACGACAGCTGCATCTCGAGCTCGCTCGCGAGGAGTGCGTTCTCGTCGTCGTCGGCGGAGGGGAGCACACGGACGAACCGGGTCCGGTCGCCCACGCGCACCACCAGATGGGTCACGTCGGCGGCGAGGTCGACGAGCAGCTCCGAACGGGGACGGCCGTCGTCGACGGGGACGAGCGGGGGCAGCGAGCGGGCGAGCGCGAGCGGGCTCAGATCGACGGCAGCGACGTGGAGCCCGGCGGTGGCAGCGGTCTCGTGCAGGCGGGCGACGACGTCGCGCCGGATCGCGACGATCAGGTGGCGTCGCAGGCTCGTCGCGTCGGTCGGGTCGGGTGCGTGCGTCGGGTCGCTGTCGATGGGGAGGACGTTGACCAGCGCCTCCTCGATCGGGTAGGCGAGCAGCTCCTCGATGTCGAGGCAGGCGGCGCGGCGCAGGTCCCGCGGCCGGAGGTCCGGGAACTCCCCGAGCCGGATCACCGCGTGACGGCCGTCGAGCACCGGGACCATCGCCTTGGTGCGGAAGCCACCGGCGGACCAGACCGCGCGCAGGGCCGCGGCCAGCGTGGCCACGTCCCCCTCCCAGTCCTCGGCTCCGGGTGGCGTGGCCACCGCGGTGCAGGCGCGCACCTGCACGGCCCTGCCCGGCCGAACCTCGGCCGCTCGGATTGCGTCGGTCCCGAGGGAGACCCCGACGACTGTGCCCATGATCGCTCCCGGTCGTTCCTCCTGGTTCGGCAGCCTGACGACCGACTTGAGGACGCGCGTCGGTCCGCGTTCCTTCAGATCGGCCGTGGACCTGCCGACTGCTATTCCATGAGGCCCCTCCCGATCCGAGACGCGCGTGTCCGCCCGCGCCAGGACCGGGGGGCGAGCATCGCCGAGCTCGTCATGGCGATGGCGGTGTTCGGCATCGTCGCCGCGGCGTCGCTCCAGGTGCTGACCTCCGCCACCCGCACCGAGTCCCAGGCCGACGACCGGGTGGTCGCCGCACGGGTGGCTGCCAGCGAGCTCGACGCGCTCCGTTCCCTGGATCCCGCCCGGCTCGCCGTCCCCGCGACCGCGCCCGGGTACACGGCCACCTTCGAGGGGGCGGCCACCGTCACCGACCCTGCCGGTCTCGTGGTCCCCTCGAGCGTGGTCGACGCCGACGGCCGGCAGCTCACGGTCCGCCGGACCGTGGTCTGGCAGCAGGTCGGCGCCGACGCCCGCGCGTACCGTCGCATCGTCGTGGAGGTCGCCGGCCCCGGCGGTCCGGTGCGGCTGGAGAGCGGCGTCACGGAGCTCGGCGATGGGTGAGCAGGCTCGGGTCCGGCGCCGGAACGATCGCGGCGTGTCGTTGGTCGAGATGCTCGCCGTGCTCGCCGTGACCGGCGTGGTCGCGACGGCGGTGCTCTCGTTCCTCGCGTCGTTCACCGAACGACAGCGGGACCAGCAGCTCCGGGTTGACGTCGCAGCAGCGCTCGTCGGCGCCGACGACCTGCTGGCCACCGACGCCGCAGAGGCGACCGCGCTCGGGGTCCAGCCGCTCGCCGACTACCCGACCCGACTGCCGCTCGTCGATGCCGCCGGCTCGACGCTCACCTGGGAGCTCGACGCCGGCGGGCTCAGCCGGACGCAGGTCCTCGACGGGACGCCGTCCCAGCGGCTCGTCCTCGAGGGCGCAGCCGCAACCGGCACCGCCTTCCGCTACTTCGGTCCGGACGGCGCCGAGCTCGTCCCCGCCGCCGTTGGCGTCGACCGCCTCGCCTACTGCACCACGCGGGTCCGGCTCCAGGTCCGCGTCCCGACCGCCCGCGGCAGCGACCTGTTGCAGCGCGACGTCACCCTGTCCCGCCGTGCCCCGGGATCCCTCGCATGCTGAGGCAGGACCGTGGCTCCGCTGTGTCGCCCGCGGACCGTGGCTCCGCTGTGTCGCCCGCGGACCGTGGCTCCGCTGTGTCGCCCGCGGACCGTGGCTCCGCGATGGCCATCGTGCTGGTGGTCACGTTGGTGGTCACCGCCCTCGTCGGTGCGCTCGCCTCGGAGACCCTGCTGGCGGCGCGGCAGGGGACGGCCGCTCGGGACGGCGCTGCCGCGTCCGCGGCCGCGGAGCTGGCGGTCGCCGAGGCGGGGGCCCGCATCGCGCAGGGGGCGACCGCCGGGTTCACCGGAGCGGTCACGGTCCAGGGCGGGAGTGCCACGTACGCGGCGGTCCGTGTCAACGCCGATGCCTGGGACGTCATGGCCCAGGGAGAGGTCGGCGGTCGGCGGCGGGCCCTCAGTGTCGGACTCGGCCGGGAGGCCCGGTTCCCGTACACGCTCTTCGTCGACGAGCTGCTGACCCTCCGCAACCCGACCGGCGTGGTGACCGGACGGGTCGGGACCAACGGCACCATGGACCTCACCGGCCTTGCACCCGGTTCCACGCAGGAGCTGTTCCGTCCATCCGGGACCTGCACGGGGTGCACGAACCCGGCGGTGCGCGAGGGCCCCTACCCGCTCCCCGAGGCGATCGTCCCGGCCGAGACCCGTGCGTGTCCGCCCGTCGGGCGGTTCGAGGGCACGGTGGACGGCGCCGGCGGGATCCCTGCGTGGTGCGGTGACCCGGGGATCCCGGTCTCCTTCGGCACGGTCACCGTGGTGAACGGGCCGCTCGTGGTCATGGTGGGCCCCGGCGTGCCGCTGTCGCTCGACGGCGCCCAGGTCAACGTCGGCGGCGCCCCCGACGGGTTCCGTCTGCACAAGCTCGAGCCGAATCCCGGCCCGGCATCGACCGTGTCGGCGGACGGCGCCCGTCTCGCAGGCCTGCTCCACGCCCCGCGCACGGCGGTCACCTCGACCGGGCTGACGGTGAGCGGCTCGGTCGTGGTCGACCGGCTGACGGTCGACCCCGGCGGCAACCTCTCACTGACCTGGTCGCCGTCGCTGGCGTCGATCGGGGCGGCGGAGTGGCGCGTGACCCGATGGGCCGAGGTGGGGGCGACCTGAACGGCGCCGCCCGGCCCGTCAGGCGATCACGCGGAACAGCTCTTCGGCCGTCGTCCAGCCCTCGTGGACCTTGCGGAAGCCGTCCTCGCGGAGGGTGACGAGGCCCTCGGCCCGTGCTGCCGCCTCCAGGCTCTCGATGGACACCCGCCCGAGCACCATCTCGGAGAGGGTCTCGGTCATCACCAGGACCTCGTGGATGGCGACACGGCCGCGGAACCCCTGGCCGTTGCAGTGGTCGCAGCCCTGTCCGTGGAAGGCGTGGAACGAGCCGTCGGCGTCCAGCAGGTGCTCGGGGATCCCGATCCCGGCCGCCTGGGCCGGGGACATCGGACGCGGGGTCCGGCAGTGCTCGCACAGGCGCCGGGCGAGGCGCTGCGCCAGCACACCGTTGACGGAGCTGGTCACCAGGAACGGCTCGACGCCCATCTCGAGCAGACGCAGCGGGGTCGAGGCCGCGTTGTTCGTGTGCAGCGTCGAGAGCACCAGGTGGCCCGTCAGCGAGGCCTCGGCGGCGATGGTCGCCGTCTCGCGGTCGCGGATCTCGCCCACGAGGATGATGTCCGGGTCCGCTCGCAGGAACGAGCGGAGGGCCGTGGCGAAGGTGAGCCCCGCCTTGGGGTTGACCTGCACCTGCTTGATCCCGTCGAGCCGGTACTCCACCGGGTCCTCGACCGTGACGACGTTGCGGGTCGGGTCGGCGATGCGGCGCAGTGTGGCGTACAGCGTGGTGCTCTTGCCCGAGCCGGTGGGGCCGGTCACGAGGATCGTGCCCCACGGCCGCTCCAGCACCTTCAGGTAGGTGGCGAGTTGGTCGGGGAGGAACCCGACCTCCTCGAGCGTGATGGCGTCCGAGACGCCGCTCGCAAGGATGCGCAGCACCGCCGCTTCGCCGTGGATGGTCGGGACGGTGGCGACGCGCAGGTCGATCTGCTGACCGGCCACGACGGAGGTGATGCGACCGTCCTGGGGCATCCGGCGCTCGGCGATGTCGAGGTTCGCCATGACCTTGATGCGCGAGAGGATGCCGGACTGCAGCGCCTTGGGCGGTGACATCGTCTCGACCAGGAACCCGTCGACCCGGAAGCGGATGCGCAGCCCCTCGCTCATCGGTTCGATGTGGATGTCCGAGGCCCGCTCCTGGACGGCCTTCGCGAGGAGCAGATCGACGAACCGCACGATCGGCGACTGATCGACGGCGCTCGCAGCCTCCTCGGCGGCCTGGACGGCGCGGGGTTGGGTCACGGCCACATCGGTCACCGCGTCGCGGATCGCCTCGGCGACCTTGTTGTCGTTGGCGGCGACGCGCTCGATCACCCGGGCGATCTGCTCGGGGTCGGCCATCGCCGGCCGAATGGGTGCACGCACCGACGCCCGGATGTCGTCGAGGGCGAGCACGTCGGCCGGGTTGGCCATCGCGACCACGACCCGGTCGCCGTCACGCCAGACCGGCAGCGCCCGGTGGCGGCGCGCAAGGGCCTCGGGGACCCGCTGGGCGAGCTCGACGTCCACCGACCGGGCGTCGAGGTCGACGAAGTCGAGGCCGAACTGGGTGGCGAGCGCACGCAGCAGATCGACCGGTGTCAGCACCCCCCGTTCGAGCAGGAGCTCACCCAGGCGACGGCCCGACTCCCGCTGGGCGTCGATCGCCTCGGCCAGGATCTCCTCGGACAGGAGCCCGAGCTCGACGAGGATCTCGCCGAGGCGGCGCCGGACCCTGACCGGCAGCGCGGCAGGCGGCGCAGCGGGGAGGCCCGGCGGGGCGATCGCGGTCGGCATCGCGGGGGACGACATGTGCGTACCATCGGCCGGAGCGTCCCCGGTCGTGAATGGTTTGCCGACCGGTCGTCCGGTGGGTCGAGGGACCTCAGGTCATGGTGCCCCGTGCCGATGGGATCAGCGTGCAGCAGCCCCTCGACCCCACCGGCACGCCCGAACCGTGGGACGGCCTCGACGCCGACGCACGCGCGTGGCTGGCCGACCAGCTCGGAGCCCCGTCACCGGCGACCGCGGTCGCCGCACCGTCGGCGCCGTCCTCGACCGCGTCCCGGCTGAGCGACGCGGTCGGCGCCGGTCCGGTCGACGGCACCCTCCTGCGAGCGCTCCTCGACGCGATGGTCGGCATGCAGGCCTCGGACCTGCACCTCGCCCCGGGCATCCCGCCCCATGTGCGCACGGTGGGCGAGCTGCGACCTCTCCAGGGTGCGCCCGTGCTTCGTGGTGACGACATCGCCGGCATGCTCCAGGCTGCGGTCACGCCGGCCCAGTGGCAGACGCTGCTCGCCGAGGGCGAGCTGGAGCTCACCTTCGAGCTCCTCGGTCGGGCCCGGTTCCGCGTCGCCGTCTTCCGGGAGGGCGCCGGGTTCGCCGCCGCGGTCCGGCAGATCCCCGAGGACGTCCCGGCGCTCGCAGCGCTGGGACTGCCACCGGTCGTCGAACGACTGACGGAGCTCCGCCGCGGCCTCGTCCTCGTCACCGGCATCACCGGCTCGGGCAAGTCGACGACCCTCGCTGCGATGATCGACCACATCAACTCCACACGGGCCGAGCACATCCTCACCGTGGAGGACCCGGTCGAGTTCCGCCACCGCCACAAGCGGTCGGTCGTGAGCCAACGCCAGGTGGGGCAGCACACGGCGTCGTTCGCCATGGCGCTCCGAGCGGCCCTCCGCCAGGACCCCGACGTCATCCTCGTGGGGGAGATGCGTGACCTGGAGACCATCCAGATCGCCCTCACGGCGGCCGAGACCGGGCACCTCGTCCTCGCCACACTGCACAGCACCGATGCGGCGAGCACCGTCAACCGGCTCGTCGACGTCTTCCCGCCCGCCCAGCAGGGGCAGGTGCGCGCCCAGCTCGCCGGGACCCTGCAGGCGGTGATCAGCCAGCAGCTGGTACCCACGGTCGACAACCGCAGGCGGGTGGTCGCCGCCGAGGTCCTCGTCGCCACGACCGGCGTGCGGAACCTCATCCGCGAGGAGAAGATCCACCAGATCCCGGCCGTGCTGGAGACCTCCGCCCGGGACGGTATGCAGACCATGACCCAGGCGCTCGCCGATCTGGTGCGTCGGGGCGTGATCACGCCGCAGGTCGCGAGGACCCGTTGTCCGCATCCCGAGATCCTCGATCGCCTGGTGCAGTCGTGAGCACCACGACCGAGGCGCGGGCCAAGGCGCGGCCCTACGACTACCGGGCGCTCGACGCCGACCGGAACCTCGCCGAAGGCCGGCTGACCTCGTCGAGCGAGGCGGAGGCACTGGACCGCCTGCGCCGGATGGGCCTGCGGCCCCTCGAGATCACCCCGGTCCGCACACCGCTGCTCAAGCGGGAGCTCTCGCTCGGCGGCGGGAAGAAGGCGAAGCCCGGCGATCTCGCCCTCTTCGCCCGGCAGCTGGCGACGATGGTGTCGGCCGGCCTGCCCCTGCTGCGCTGCCTCGAGGTACTGCGGGTCCAGACCTCGTCGCCGGCGCTCGAAGCCGCCATCGTCGACATCAGCGCTGCGGTGGAGGCGGGCGAGACGCTGTCGGTGGCCATGGCCCGGCACGACCGGGTGTTCGACGACCTGTTCGTCTCGATGGTGGCGGCAGGCGAGGCGTCGGGATCGCTCGATCTCGTGCTCCGTCAGCTCGCCACCAACGTCGAGCGGTCGGTGAGCGTCCGCAAGAAGGTGAAGGCCGCGTTGACCTATCCGGTCGCCGTGCTCTCGCTGATGCTGCTGATCGTCTTCGCCATGCTCACCTTCGTCGTCCCCGTGTTCGAGAAGATGTACGACGACATGGGCGGCGAGCTCCCGGCCCCGACCAAGGTGATGGTCGCCCTGTCGGACCTCCTCCGGTCCTGGCTACCCCTCGTGATCGTCGGGGTGGTGGGTGCCGTGGTGGCCTTCCGGCGGTGGCGCCGAACCCCGGCCGGTCGCCTGCGGTGGGACCGGATGATGCTGCGGGCGCCCCTCGTCCGGTCACTCGTGGAGCGGGCCGCGCTCGCCCGGCTCGGCCGCACGCTCTCGGTGCTGACCCGTTCGGGCATCCCGGTGCTCGACGCGCTGACGATCGCCTCGCGGACCGTCCGCAACGAGGTCTATGCGCGGTCCCTGCTGCACACCGCCGACGCGGTCCGTCGGGGGGAGGGCCTGGCGGCCACGCTCGAGGAGGACGGGGTGCTGCCGCCGATGGCCACCCACCTCATCGCGGTGGGCGAACAGACCGGTGAGCTCGACACCATGCTCGACGCGATCGGCGGCTTCTACGAGGAGGAGTTGGACAACGCGATCAGCAGCTTCACGTCGCTGCTCGAGCCGGTGCTCATGGGGCTGCTCGGCGGCACGGTCGGGATGATGGTCATCGCCATGTACCTGCCGATGTTCAAGATCATCGAGCAGATCCAGTAAGCGGGACGGCTCCTTCCGCATGGTCCATTCGGACCGTTCGGCTCAGGTGCGGCGCTACGACGGACGACAGGGATTCCAGAGGGCACGCCCGGCCGAAAGACCGGCCGGGGGCACGAGCACCGCCCACACGGGCGAGGAGGATCCCACGAGATGAAGACCGCACTGGCCGCAGCCCGGGCACGACGGGCACAGGGTGACGGAGGCTTCACCCTCATCGAGTTGATGGTCGTGATCATGATCGTCGGCATCCTGCTCGCCATCGGCGTGCCGACGTTCTTCGGTGCCCGCACCCGGGCCTACGACTCCGAGGCGAAGAGCAACCTGCGCTCGGGCATGATGGCCGCCCAGACCATGTACGCCGACAGCCGCACCTTCCATCCGCCGACGGGGCAGGCCGGCGCCCGCAGCGCGCTGCTCGCCACCGAGCCCAACCTGAAGCTCACGGTGAACGCCAACCAGGTGCCGGCGAGCGGCGAGGTCAGCTTCTACGCCGACAACCAGGTGTGGAGCCTCACCACCAACAACTGGGCCGGGACCGGTAGCGGCCTCCGCCTCTCCGCCAAGTCGCAGTCCGGCCGCTGCTACGGCGTCTGGATGAACAGCACCGGCGAGATCAAGTACTACACGATGACCGACGCGGTCGCGAGCGGCTGCTGGTCGGGCTACGCCCACCCCTACTACGACGTGACCCGCACGGACGTCACCGAGGGCTGGTGAGCCCGCCCGGAGCGGCCGACGCCCTCTGACCCCGGACCGGGGGGGGGGGCGGCCCCGGGGGGGGGGGGGGCCCCCGCCGGGGGGGGGGGGGGGGGGGGAGGGGGGGCGGGGAGGGGGGGGGAGAGGGGGGGTGAGGTGGGGGGGAGGGGGCAGAGGGACGGAGGGGGGGGGGG
>JBEIGA010000059.1:0-16481 GCA_040382135.1 Acidimicrobiales bacterium | reverse complement strand
TCGGCATCGACCTCGTCGTGACGACCGACCCCTCGGCGCCGCAGGGGACGTCCGGTCTGCTCCGCGCCACGGCGACCTCGTCCTCCCCTGAGGCCGTCCCCGGTGACGAGACGGCGGTCGTCGAGCTCGTCGCCGGCGCGCCCGTCGGCGCCGTCCGCGCCGTCGGTCCCACCCCCGTCCGCATCCCGGCGGGTCGTGCCTCGGCCACCGCCTGGAGCGTCCGCAACGACGGCCCGTAGGCCGTCCGGGACGCCGTGGTCGTGGTGCACCTGCCGGAGGGCGTGGCCGGGAGCGGTGAAGCCTGCACGGCGACGCTCGTCGGGCTGTGGTGCGCGGTCGGTGATCTGGGGCCCGGTGCGGAGCGACCCCTCTACCTGTCGTTGACCGCGGGCCCGTCGCTCGCCGGGTCGACCCTCGTCGCGAACCCGCCGGCGCTCGGCGCGGACGTGGACGCCGTGCTGGGGATCTCGGCGCAGGTGACGGGCGGATCCACGCCCGCGGCCACCCAACCGCAGCCGTCCGACGCAGCGGCGACCCCCGCCGTTCCCGCCCCCGACGACGAGCTCCCCGAGGCGCTGGCGTTCACCGGCGGACCGACGGAGACCCTCGCCCTGCTGGGCGCGACGACCCTCGCGCTCGGCGTGCTGGCGATCGGCACGGGCGCAGCGCTCCGGCGTCGGGCGGTGACGGCCGTCGCTAGACTGCCCAAGTGAAACGGGTTCTAGGTCCGGCGTCCGCCGGTCCGGGATGCACCCACCCGCACCACCGCACCACCGCACCACCGCACCACCGATGAGGAGCGCACCGTGGCCCTGCCCGGAATCGACCTGCTGGACATGGACCGCTTCGTGCGGGGCGAGCACCACGAGATGTTCCGCCGCCTGCGCGCCGAGGACCCGGTGTACTGGCACGACGAGCCGAAGGGCCCCGGCTTCTGGGCGGTCACGAAGCACGCCGACCTCGTCGCGGTCAACCGCGACGCCACCCTCTTCTCGTCCGAGGTCGGCGGCATCTCGATCTTCGACTACGGCGCCCGTGAGGGCACCAGCGGGGGGCTCGACCCCCGCGGGCTGATGATGCTCTACACCGATCCGCCCAAGCACACGCGCTACCGGCTGCTCGTGAACAAGGGCTTCACCCCGCGGATGATCGGGCTGCTCGAGCAGTACCTCACCCACCGGGCCACCGTCATCGTCGACAACGTGATCGAGCGGGGCGAGTGCGACTTCGTCGAGGACCTCTCCGCCGAGCTCCCCCTCCAGGCCATCGCCGACATCATGGGCGTGCCCCAGGAGGACCGGCGCCTCCTGTTCGAGTGGTCGAACAAGATGATCGGCGTCGACGACCCGGAGTACCAGAGCGATGACAACGGCATGGCGGCCATGGAGCTGTACGCCTACGTCAACGCCCTCGCCAAGGCCCGCCAGAGCGACCCGCGCGACGACATCGTCACCAAGCTGATCAACGCCGAGATCGACGGGGACAAGCTGTCCGAGGTCGAGTTCGACATGTTCATGCTGCTGCTCACCGTGGCCGGCAACGAGACCACCCGGAACACCACCAGCTGGGGCATGCACGCCCTGCTGAACAACCCGGAGCAGCTCGCCTACCTGCAGGAGGACGTCGAGGGCCGGCTCGACACGGCCATCGAGGAGATCCTGCGCTGGGCGTCGCCGGTGCTCCACTTCCGCCGCACGGCCTCCGCCGACACCCAGATCGGCGACAAGGCGGTCAAGGCCGGCGACAAGGTCGTGATCTGGCACATCTCCGCCAACCGTGACGAGGACGTGTTCGCCGACCCGTTCCGGTTCGACGTGAGCCGCAACCCGAACGACCACATCGCCTTCGGCGGTGGCGGCCCGCACTTCTGCCTCGGGGCGAACCTCGCCCGGATGGAACTGCGCCTGATCTTCCGGGAGATCGTCACCCGGATCCCGGACATGAAGATCGCCGGCGACGTGTCGTTCCTCCGGTCGAACTTCATCGGCGGCGTCAAGCACATGCCGGTGTCGTTCACCCCCGGCAAGCGGGTCGAGCCGGCCACCGCCGGCGTCTGAGCACCGCTCGCACGGACGGGACGCCGGTCGGGGCCGTCGCTCCGGCTAGCGTCCCTCGACCGTGCTCGACGTCTTCCTCGAGGTCGTCCTCCCCGTCCTGCTGATCGCCACGGTGGGCGGGGTCGCGGGCCGGCACCTGGGGCTCGACGTCCGCAACCTGTCGACCACGACGTTCAACCTGTTCAGCCCGGCGCTGAGCTTCACGACGATGGCGCACCTCGACGTGCCCGGGGGCGACATCGGGCGCATCGCCGGGGTGGTCGCGCTGGTGTTCGTGGGCAACGCCGCCGTCGGTCGCCTCTGGGCGCTCATCCGCCGGGCCGACCCGGACACCCGCGCCTGCATCGACCTCACGAGCGTGGCCGTCAACCACGGCAACCTCGGTCTGCCCATGGCCGCCCTCGCCTTCGGCGACGCAGGGCTCGAGGTGGGCATCGTCGTGTTCGTGACCGGCGTGCTGCTGTGGTCGTCGGTCGGCGTGGCGTTCGCGTCGTCGGGTCGCCTGCCCCTGCGCGAGGCCGTCGTGGCACCGCTGCGTTACCCGATCCTGTGGGGCGCGGTCCTCGGCGGGCTCGTGAACCTCTCCGGCGTGGAGCTGCCGGTGGCGATCGACGAGTCGACCCGGATCCTCGGCGACGCGTCGATCCCGGTGATGCTCGTGGTCCTCGGACTCCAGTTCCGTCTGCCGGAGCGCGGCGCCCTGCTCGACCCGGCGGTCACCTCGGTCAACCGCCTGGTGGTCGGACCCCTGCTCGCGTGGCCGCTCACCGCCGCGTTCGGCCTCTCCGGCGTGGCCGCCGACCAGGTGGTCCTGGCCTCCGGCATGCCCACGGCGGTGATCACCACGATCGTCGCCACCGAGATGGGCGCCCGCCCCGACCTCGCCGTCCAGACCGTCGTGCTCTCCACGCTCCTCGCGATCCCGAGCCTCACCCTCCTCCTCTCCGTTCTTTGAAGCGTCCGGTCGCACAGTGCGACCTTTCGCTGCAAAGAACGGGAAGGGGGGACGGGAAGGGGGGCGAGGGTGGCTCAGGCGGTGGGGAGCTCCTCGGGCATGTCGGGACGCCAGCTGACGCCGTTCACGTGGGCGCCGCCGTCGACGAAGATCGTGTTGCCGTTGACGTAGCGCGAGTCGTCGGAGGCGAGGAACAGGGCGACACCTCCGATGTCCTCCTCCGGGTCGCCCATGCGGTGCATCGGGTTCTCCTTCAGCATCTCCTGCGCCGTCTCCGGGTTCGCGTCCCGGAACGCGACGTAGGCCTCGGTGGCGGCGGCAGGGCAGATGGCGTTGGACCGGATCTGGTGGCGGCCCCACTCCACGGCCGCGGTGCGGGTCATAGCCCGGACCGCCTCCTTCGCGGTGTTGTACTCGAGCGAGTACATGTGGGCGTTCACGCCGTTGAGCGAGCACAGGTTCACGATGCTGCCCCCGCCCTGGCGCTTCATGTGCGGGAACGCCGCCTGCATCGTCCAGAAGTTCGACAGGAAGCCGGTGCGGACCCCGTGCTCGAGCTCGGCGTCGGACTTCCACTCGAAGCGGGAGATCGTGCCGCCGCCCCAGGCGTTGTTCACCAGCACGTCGATGCGGCCCCACTGGTCGACCGCCGCCTGGACGCACCCGAAGGCCTGCTCCTTCACGCTCACGTCGGTGGGCACGAAGATCGCCTCCGAGCCGATCGCCTCGACCTCGCCGACCGTGCGCGGCCCGGTCTCGGGGTTCATCTCCGCGACGACGACCTTCGCCCCCTCCCGGGCGTAGCGACGGGCGATCCCCCGCCCGATGCCCTGCCCGGCGCCGGTGATCACGGCGACCTTCCCGTCCAGTCGACCTGCCATGGCCGTTCCCCTCTCTCGATCCTGCGGACCCCGTGCGGGTCGCGACCCGGATGCTAGGCATGGCGGCATGAGCGACACCGTCCGGACCGCCGTCGTCACCGGTGCCAGCCGCGGGATCGGCCGCGCCGTGGCCATCGCCCTCGCCGGCGCCGGCTACGACGTGGCCATCACCGCCCGCACCGTCCACGAGGGCCAGAACGTCGACGGCGCCGAGGGCGTCACGACGGCGCCCCTGCCCGGGAGCCTCGAGTCCACCGCCGCCGAGATCGAGGCCCTCGGGCGCCGCGCGGTGCAGGTGCCGCTCGACCTGCTCGACCGTGACGCCCTCGTCCCGGCGGCGGAACGGGCCCTCGCCGAGCTCGGCCACGTGGACGTCCTGGTGAACAACGCGATCTACGTGGGGCCCGGCAACCTCACCCGCTTCCTCGACACCCCGTGGGAGGCCGTGGAGGACCGGTTGTACGCGAACGTCACGGCCCAGCTCGCGTTCACGCGACCGATCCTCGCCTCGATGGTCGGGCGCGGCGGGGGCACGATCGTCGGCGTCACGTCGGGCGCCGGTTGGAGCCGGCCTCCGGCGCCCCCCGGCGAGGGCGGCTGGGGCATCGCCTACGGCGCGTCGAAGGCGGCCTTCACCCGCTTCGCCGTCCACTTCGCCGTGGAGTACGGCGACCGGGGTGTGCGGGCGTTCAGCCTGCAGCCCGGCATGGTCGTGACCGAGCGGGTGGCGATGAGCGGCGCCGCGCTCGAGCACATCGCCAACGCCGGCGTCGCGCCGGAGGTGATCGGGCGGGTCGTCACGAAGGTGCTCGAGGACCCCTCGCCGTGGCCGAACGGCTCGGTCATCGAGGCCCAGGACGAAGCCCGCGCCTGGGGCTGGATCTAGGCGCCGCGGAGCAGGGCGACGAGGCGCTCCACGGTGCGCTCCAGCCGATCGGCGGTGGCCCGGTAGACCTCGAGCGGCTCACCCGCAGGATCGGCGACCTCCTCCTGCGCACGGCCGAGGGGCCCGGCGGGACGAGCCGCGCCGAGCTGCGCGATCCACTCGCCGAAGGGCACCCCGGCAGGTCGGCCACCGGTGGCCTGCGCCAGGCGCAGCAGCTCGGCGGGGAGGAAGGTGCGGTCCCGCGCCCCGGGGTCGTGGGCGAGCACGGCACCGGCGTGGATCCGGGTCATGACCAGCACCAGCTGGGCGGCCCGGACGTCGCCCCCCGAGAGCTTCCGGCTGCGGTGCGCCTCGATGTCGATGCCCCGCTCCCGCAGCACCTCGACCGCATGAGCTGTCGCCGGCCGTTCGTTCCAGCCGAGCGTGCCCGCGGATTCGACCAGCAGGTCGAGGCCGGACCCCTCGAGGTGGTGGCGCAACAGGCCCTCCGCCATCGGGGAGCGGCAGGTGTTGCCGGTGCACACCACGAGGATCACCGGGGCATCGTGACAGACTGCCCGCCGCAGGGCGCAGCCAGCGCCCACCCTGACGGAGACGCGGACGTGCGAGGGGGACGGGATGCCGGGGCCGATGGATGGCGTGAAGGTCGTCGAGCTGGGGGTCTGGGTCGCCGGACCGGCGGCGGGCGGCGTGCTGGCCGATTGGGGTGCCGACGTCGTCAAGATCGAGCCGCCGGAGGGTGATCCCGCCCGCACGTTCCAGCGGATGCTCGGCGGCGACATGCCGAACAACCCGGTGTTCGAGATGGACAACCGCTCGAAGCGCAGCATCGTGCTCGACCTCTCCACCGAGGCGGGCCGGGAGATCGCGCTGGAGCTGCTCGCCGACGCCGACGTGTTCCTCACCAACCTCAGGATCGGCGCGCTCGAACGGATCGGCCTCGACGCCGACACCCTCCTCGAGCGCTTCCCCCGGCTGGTCTACGCCCACATCACCGGCTTCGGCCGGGAGGGACCGGACGCCGACCGCCCCGCCTACGACATCGCCGCCTTCTGGGCCCGGTCGGGCATCGCCCACCTGCTCACCCCGCCGGGGGCCGACCCGCCCTTCCAGCGCGGCGGCATGGGCGACCACGGTGCCGGCATGACCGGCGCGGCGATGGTCAGCGCCGCCCTGTTCGCGCGGGAGCGCACCGGCAAGGGCCAGCTGGTCTCCACCTCGCTGTTCCGGCACGGCATGTACACGATCAGCTTCGACCTGAACATGAAGCTGATGTGGGGCCTGTCCTCCTCCACCGGCCAGCGCACCACGATGGGCAACCCCACGGTCAACAACTACGTCGCCGGCGACGGTCGCCGCTTCTGGATCGTCGGGCTCGAAGGGGTGCGCCACTGGCCGCCGCTCGCCCGGGCGGTCGGCCGACCCGAATGGCTCGAGGACGAGCGATACGCCACCCCGATGGGCCGGGCGCAGAACGCCACCGCGCTCATCGCCGAGCTCGACGCCATCTTCGCCACGAAGTCGCTCGACGAGTGGGCGGAGGTCTTCGCCACGGAGCCCGACTTCTTCTGGGCGCCGGTCAACAGCCCCGACGACCTCATCGCCGACCCCCAGTTCGGCCCGTCCGGCGCCACCGTCGAGGTCCCCGACGGGTACAGCGGCACCACGATGATGGCCACGCCCGTCGACTTCCACGGCACCCCGTGGGCGCCGCGTGCCCTCGCGCCACGCCTCGGGGAGCACGGTCCGGACATCCTGGCCGCCCTGGGCAGGACCGATGCCGACATCGCCGCGCTGGTCGATTCCGGCGCCGTCGGCGCGCCCGAGGCCGACTGACCGTGGCGCCGGCGGACGGTGTGGGGTCCCGCGAGGTCCGCAGCTTCTGCCGGATCTGCAACGCCCTCTGCGGCATCGTGGTCACCGTCGAGGACGATCGGGTGGTCGGCATCCGCGGCGATGCCGACCACCCCATGTCCCGCGGCTACACCTGCCCGAAGGGCCGGGCCCTCACGGCGTTCCACCACCACCCCGACCGGCTCGACCAACCGGTGCTGCGGATGCCGGCCGGTGACGCGGCCCCGGGTGCCGACGCGGTGCTCGACGACCTCGCAGCCCGCATCGCCGCCGCTGTCGAGGCGGGCGGGCCCGACGCCGTGGCCATGTACCTGGCGTCCGGATCGGCCTTCGACACCAACGGCCGCCGCGTCGCCGAGCGCTTCCTGCGGTTGCTCGGCTCGCCGCAGAAGTACACCGCGACCACCATCGACACCCCGTGCAAGCCGCTCGTGGCCGAGCTGCTCGGCGGCTGGTCCGGCCTCACCCCCATCTGGGACCACGACCGCTCCCGTCTCCTCCTGCTGTTCGGCACGAACCCGGTCGTGTCCCACGGGCACAGCAACGCGGTCCCCGACCCCGTTCGCCGGCTGCGGGCGCTCCAGGCCCGGGGCGGCGAGGTCTGGGTCGTGGACCCCCGGCGCACCGAGACCGCGGCCCTGGCGGACCGCCACCTCGCCATCCGTCCCGGCACCGACCACGTGCTGCTGGCCCACCTCGTGCGTGAGCTGCTGCCCGGCACCGACGCCGAAAGGGTCGCCGTCGACCCCGACGACCTCGTCGCCCTCGCCGACGCGGTCGCCCCGTTCGACCTCGAGCACACGGCGGCCCACACCGGGCTCGATCCCGCCGACATCGCCGGGCTCGTCGCCGCGGTCCGGGCCGCCGGCACCGTCTCCGCGCTCACCGGCACGGGCACCTCGATGACCCGCACCGCGAACGTCACCGAGTGGCTGCTGTGGTGCCTCCACATCGTCACCGGCTCGTCCGAGCGTCCGGGCGGGATGTGGTTCAACCCCGGCTACCTGCTCCAGCTCGACCGTCGCAGTTGGAGCGCCGTCGACGGGGAGCCCGAACCCGGCCCGGCCAGCCGCCCGGCGCTCCCCCGCCGGTTCGGCGAGTACCCCTGCGCCGCCCTGGTCCCCGAGATCGAAGCCGGCACGGTGCGGGTCCTGCTCGTGGTCGGCGGGAACCCCGTGTGCGCCTTCCCGGAACGCGACCGCACCGTCGCCGCGCTCCGAGCCCTCGACACGCTCGCCGTCCTCGACGTCGTCGAGACCGACACCACCGCGCTCGCCACCCACGTGCTCCCTGCGGCAGGGCAGCTGGAGCGGGCGGACGTCCCCTGGCTGCTCGACGCCTTCCAGCTCGAGGTGGCGTCCCAGCGCACCGCCGCCGTCGTCCCTCCCGCGGCCGGACGCCGACCGGTCTGGTGGTGGATGGCCGAGCTCGGCCGGCGGCTCGGGCTCACCGTCCTCCCCGACGGCCTGGATCCGGCCACCTGCACCGACGACGACCTGCTCGACCCGCTCCTCGCCCGCTCCCGCGGAGGCCTCGACGCGCTCCCCGCAGGCGTCGCAGTCGCACTCCCCGACGACCCGGGTCGCGACGCCCGGTGGGTGCACGAGCGGGTGCTACCGGACGGCCGGTGGCGTCTGGTCCCGCCGGTGTTGCTCGCCGACCTCGCAACGCTCGCGGCCGAGCCGGTCCCGGAACCGGACGAGATCCTGCTCGTCCCCCACCGCGGCCTGCGACGCATGAACTCCCAACTCCGTGACCTGCCCCAGGGCCGGCCGGCGCCCGAACGTCCCGTGGTCACCGTCGCCCCGAGCGACGCCGAGCGCCTCGGCCTGGATGTCGGGGGGCTCGCCGTCGTCGAGTCCGCGCACGGACGGCTGACCGCAACCGTCGCCGTCGACGAGCGCCTCCGGCCCGGAGCGGCGCTGCTCCCTCACGGGTTCGCGGAACCCAACGTGGGTGTGCTCACCCACACCGACGTGGACGTCGACCCCCGCACGGGCATGGTGCGGCTCGGCGCGTTCCCCGTGCGGGTCACACCCGCGGACGCCGACCAGGGTCAGCCGCCGGATCGCTGACCGGCTCGGACCGCGGTCGGCGCCGCCGGGGCACGGCCACGAAGGTCAACAGGTACGCGAGCACTGCGATGACCCCGGCCTCGAGGGCGGCGGTCAGGGCGACGTTGCCGCCGAACGGGTCCACCGCCGTGAGCACGACCAGGACGAACAGCGAGAGCACCACGAGGACCACGAAGGCGAGCACCTTGCGGACGGGGAGCCGGACGGGGAGCCGGACGGGGAGCCGGGCGTTCATGCCGGGACGACCTCCGGCACCGGGGTCGCCCGACGCCACAGGGCGACCGAGAGGCCGAGGAACACCATCATCGTGACGGCCGCCGAGGTGTAGACGACCTCCGGCCCGTAGGCCTCGTACAGTCCGCCGCACACCAACGCCGCCGCTCCCCCGACGAGCATGCCGGTGGCCGACAGCAGACCCTGCGCGCTGGCCGCGAGGTCCTTGGGCGCGGCCATCGCCACCGCGACCATGTTTGCGGGCATGGTGAACGAGTCGGCCACGGCGTGGAGCGCGGCGATGCCGAACAGGACCCAGAGCACGTCGACCCACCCGTAGGCGAGGGTGCAGCCGGCGGCCGCCGTGATGGAGTAGGCGACGATGCCCGCGTGCCCGCGCTGTTGGGCGAGCCGGCCGCCCACGGGAGCGAGGAAGATCATGGGGACGGTGAACAGCCCGAGCGAGATCCCGATCGCCAGCGTGGACGCACCCCGGTCGTCGAGGAGCAGGGCCCAGGTCGCCTCGAAGAACCCGATCGTCACGTAGAAGGCCACCACGGCGCACAGCGTGGCGGGGATGCCCGGGACACCGAGGAGGGTCCGCATCGGCCAACCCCGCCGTTCCGGGGTACCCGGAACCGGGGCAGCGTCGGCCATCGGGAAGCGCACGGCCAGGACGAGCAGCATGGCGAACCCCACGGCGAGGGTGGAGAAGGGGAGCCGGACCCCGCCCACCTCCACCAGACCGGCGGCGAGCACCGGGCCGAGCACGAAGCCGGAGACGTCGGCTGCCGTGAGCCGACCGAGGTTCTCCCCGACCCGATCGGGATCGCTCGTGATGACGAGCCTCCGGACCGCCGGGGTCACCGACCCGCTGCTCAGGCCGAACATGATCCGCGCCAACAGGAACTGCCACAGCTCGGTGGCCACGGCCATCCACGCCATGGAGAGGGCCGCGCCGACCAGCCCGGCCCGGACGATCCGACGGGCCTTCCCGCGATCGGCGAACGGGGCGATGACGAGCTGGGCGACGAACCCGGCGAAGAACCCCACCCCGGCGAACAGCCCGAGCTGCGACTCGCTGAAGCCGAAGCGGTCCCGGAGGTCGGCGAGCACGGCGAACACCCCGCCGTAGCCCGCCGAGAGGCCGGCGGTCACGACGGCGAAGCGCCACAACGGCGACCGCGGCGGTCGAGCCGGCATACGTCCTCCCCAGATCCGTGCGCAGGGTAGCCGACCGTCGCGTCGCCACCGGCATGACGTCCCGCTGGCATGAGGCATGGAGATGACCTACCGTGACACCGGCAGGACTGAAACATGCGGAAACAGCATGAAGAAGATGGAGGGACACGTGGGAGGAGCGCCGCTGCACGGGACGACGGGGCCGGGTTCGGCGCCCGCCCCCCGGACGCTCCCCGTCTTCTTCTGCCCGTCCTGCGGTGGCGACCGCCGCTACGAACGGCGCGCGGCGACCGTCCGCTGGCGGGTCCGTCGGCGCAGTGACGTGCCGCAACCGGACGCCGTGGTGTGCACGGTCTGCGCCGCCGAGCACCACGTCGTCGTGCTGCTGGAGCCCACGAACGCCACGATCCTCGAGGCCACCGCCCTCGCCCTGCGGCACGGGGTGATCGCCGTGTTGCGGGCCGATCCCCGTCCCGCCCCGGATCCCCGGCTCCCGGCCGTGGACCTCGTCACCGGCCGGTTCGGTCACCCCGGTCTCGGGCCGGCCACCCTCGCCGAAGGCCTCCGGACCGCCCCCTCCGAGGCACTCGAGCAGGCGTGCGTGCGAGCCGGGCGACTGCTGGCACCGCTCGGACGCCGGGCGGTACTGCACGGCTGCCTCCAGGTCGCCTGCGTCGACGGTCCGCCCACGGCGGCCGAGGCGCTGGTCCTCCGCCGCATCGCCATCGGGCTCGGATGCCCCGGCACCGAGATCGATCACCTGCTCCGAGAGGCCGGGCACCACCCCTGACCTGCTTGTTCACGGCCCCGCACCCTTCAGTTCCCGTCCCTCGATGCCGATGGCCACACAGGCGTTCGGCGGGAGCGGGGACGCCGGGACACGATCCGCTCGGCGGTTAGGCTGCGCGGACCCGATCGAACGAAGGCGACGCGATGACCGAGGCGAGCTGGCTTGCCGATCCCACCGGGCGGCACGAGCTGCGGTACTGGGACGGATCCACCTGGACCGACCACGTCAGCGACCAGGGCGTGACCGGTCTCGACCCGGTGGACGCGCCGCCGGTCGTACCCGAGGCGCCACCGGTCCCCGAAGCCACCGTGCCCCAACCCACCGTGCCCCAACCCAGCGTGGGTCCGCCGATCGTCGGGGCGCCGCCCCCGTACGTTCCCACCGGTGCGCCACCGCCCTACGCCCCCGTCGACGGGCCGTCGTTCACCGTGCCGCCCGCAGAGCTCGCCGCCGCGGGCGCAGCCGGCAAGGGCTCCGGGTCGCCGGTCGGTCTGATCGTCGCCATCGCTGCGCTGGCGGCGCTCCTGGCTGTGGGCGGTTGGTTCCTGTTCCTGCGCGACGACGGCGACGAGGCCGCCGACGACGTGGTGGTGCAGCAGAGCTCGACCACCACGTCCACGTCGACCCCCGACGAGTCCACGACCACCACCACCGCCGAGGCCACCACCACCACCGCCGAGGCCACGACCACCACCACCGACGGCCCCGACGTCCCCACCACGCCCGGCGGCGAGGGTGCCGGCACCTTCTCCGTGGCGTTCGGCAGCGGGGAGGCGTACCGGCACACGATCACCCTCGACACGGACGAGGCGGTTCGGGTGCGTGCGGTCGACGACCGGGGCGCCGACCTGGTCCTCAGCTTCACGGCCCCCGAGGCCCAGGCGATCGCCTGGTACCGAGCCGCCGCTGCGGCCGTCCCCGACTTCTTCTACATCGAGGACGACGCCACCGACGAGGACGTGCTCCTGAACTTCTACCTCTCCAGCCCGGGGCTCGAGCTGCTCGACGGCGAGATCGTCATCGACTACAAGGACAGCGAGTTCGAGGCACCCGAGGCCCACTGGCTCGTGGCATCGACATCCGGCACCTACACCATCGTCCTGAACGAGTGGTCGGGTGGCGCCGCAGGGGGCGTGACCCTGGTGATCGAGACCCAGACCGGGGTCGACTTCGCACGGGCGACGGTCGAGGCGGACGACCCGTTCCTCAACGGCCCGTTCTTCGACTCGACCGACTCGACCGCCACGCCCACCACGGTTCCCACCGGACCGACCGCGCCCAGCGGTCCCCCCGGGGGCTGAGCGGGCCCAGCAGCCCGGCCCGGTTCAGCTCAGTTCGGCCCAGCTCCGCAGAGCGGCCGCAGCCTGGGCCTGCGCGGCGCGGGCTCTGTCCAGCACCGCCATGCCGAAGAAGCCGTGGATCATGCCGTCGTAGCGGGTGACGGTGCACGGGACCCCGGCCGCCTGGAGCAGCGCCCCGTAGTGCTCGCCCTCGTCACGTAGCGGGTCGTACTCGGCGGTGACGACCAGCGCCGATGGGAGACCGGTGAAGTCGGTGGCGCGGACCGGCGCGGCGTACGGGTCGGTTCGGTGCTCATCGGCGAAGGTGTGGCCGTAGAACCAGTCCATCATCGCCCGGCTGAGCAGGTAGCCCTCGGCGTTCTCGCGCATGGACGGCCAGCGCTCCGGATCGAGGTCGCAGCACGGGTAGACCAGGAGCTGGAAGCCGATGGCCGGTCCCGAGCGATCGCGGGCGAGGAGGGCGACGGCGGCGGCGAGGTTCCCGCCCGCCGAGTCGCCCGCCACGGCGAGACGGGTGGGGTCGCCGCCGAACGACGCAGCCTCGGCGGCGGCCCACTCCACGGCGGTGTAGCAGTCGTGCAGGCCGGCGGGGAACGGGTGCTCGGGGGCCAGGCGGTAGTCGACCGACACCCACACCATGCCGGTGCGGTTGACCATCTGGCGGACGGTGGCATCGTGACTGTCGATGCTCCCGATGACCCAGCCGCCGCCGTGGAAGAAGACGACCACGGGTCGAAGCACCTCGCCGGCTCCATCGGCGGGCGTGTAGATGCGCACCGGCAGCGGGTCGCCGTCGGGGCCCGGGATGGTGCGGTCCTCGACCGCCCCCACCTGCTCGACCTCGACCGCCGACCGGCCTGCGTCCATGCCGGCACGGAGCTCCTCGGGTGTCAGGTCGGGCGACAGGACGGCGCCGGTGGCCGCCATGGCGTCGAGCACGAACTGGGCCTGCGGATCGAGCGGCATCGGTTCCCCCGGAGACGACGGTACCGGCTCCCCTGCCGGCCGGATCGACTGTAGCGGTGGCCCGGCGCCGGGGACCGCACGGATCCCATGGCGGACGTGGGGGATCGTCGGATCCATGGGCCCCCGAGAAGCCGATCGACCCTGCATGCGCGCGGGGTCGCCAGGTTGCGGTCGATCGCCGGCGGGAGATCCGGAGTTCGCGCAGCGCACCACGGTCCGCCTGGACTCGGGCCGGATCATCGAGCAGCGCAGCGCGGCGTGAGCCGCGCCCGCCCTGTCGTCACGCCCCCGTAGCATCGTCCGGGCATGACCGAGGGAACCGAGCTCCGGGCCATTGCGGTCGTCGCGGTGGTCGCAGTGTTGATCGCCAGCGCGTTCGCGGTGATCTCCGCCATCGACGTCGAGGACCGCGTCGTCACGGCGCCGGCCAGCACCACGACCACGACCACCACCACCCTGACGCCGCTCACCGACGAGGACCGGCTCGCCCTCGTCTGCGACCGGGCGGCGCAGTTCATCGCCGACATCCAGCCCATCGCCACCGAGCCCGTGCTCGTCATGCGGGTCGGCGAGGGCTTCTACACCGACATCGCATCCGTCGCTCCCCTGGACCTCGCCGCCGAGTACGAGGCCGCCCTGGACCACTACGCCGACTTCAACGCCATCGGCGAACCCCTGGGGTACGACACCGAGCGGATCCTCCGGGAGGGCGACGGTCTCCGGTGGGAGCAGCTCGTCACGCGGGACCCGTTCGCGGTGAACATCACCCGGCAGAACATCTCGTTCATCTGCGGGATCGATCTCCCGCCGCCGTACGCGGAGGACCCCGAGGACTTCGCGGAGGTCAAGGAGAAGGTCGACCGCGAGCTGAACCCCGAGCGCTACACGACCACGAGCACCGCGCCGCCGGACACCGCTCCCCCTGCCTGACCCGCTCGATCACCCGGGGCCGGCCCGGCCGAGCGCCACCGCGGCGTTCACGAGGCCGAGGTGGGAGTAGGCCTGCGGGTGGTTCCCCAGGGCGACCTCGCGATCGGCGTCGTACTGCTCGGACAGCAGACCCGTGGGGCCGACGAGCTCGACGAGGCGTTCGAAGAGCAGCGCCGCCTCCGTGCTGCGGCCCATCAGCACGTAGGCCTCGATCAGCCATGCCGTGCAGACGTGGAACCCGCCCTCGCGGCCGGGCAGGCCGTCGTCGAGCAGGTAGCGGTGCACCACCGGTCCGTCGCGGAGGGTCCGCTCGATGCAGGCGACGGTCGACTCGAAGCGCGGGTCGTGGGGTGCGAGCAGCCCCGAGAGCCCGATGTGCAGTGCCGCGGCGTCGAGCTCCTCGTCGCCGTACGCGATGGTGAACGCGCCGACCGCGTCGTTCCAGCCGTGCTCGAGGACGTCGGCGGCGATGCGGCCCCGCAGCGCGGACCACTCCTCCGGCACCGGCCGGCCGGCCCGCACGCCGACCGCGATCGCGCGGTCGAGCGTCATCCAGCACATCACCTTGGAGTGGACGTGGTGGCGCTGCGGCCGCCGCTCCTCCCAGATGCCGTGGTCGGGCTCGTGCCACCGCCGACCGACCGCCTCGGCCATCTGCTCGACGAGCCACCACCAGCGGTCGCTGACGCGGAGCCCGGACGAGGTGAGGCGGTCGACGAGGTCGACGATCGGGCCGAACACGTCCAGCTGGACCTGGTGCTCGGCGGCGTTGCCGATGCGCACCGGGCGGCTCCCGCGGTACCCGTGCAGCGTGGGGATGACCGCCTCGGGCAGGTACTCGTCGCCCACGAGCGGGTACACGGGCCGGAGCTGCTCCGGTCCCGGCAGGTGCTCGACCCGGTCGACGAGCCAGTCGAGCAGGGCGACCGCCTCGTCCGCCGAGCCCAGCGCCAGCAGCGCGGAGGCGGTCATCGAGGCGTCGCGCGGCCAGCAGAAGCGGTAGTCCCAGTTGCGGACGCCGCCGAGGACCTCGGGCAGGCTCGTGGTCGCCGCCGCGAGGATCGCCCCGCTGGGTTCGTGGCACAGGCCCTTCAGCACCAGGGCGCTGCGCAGCACCAGGTCGGGGCGCACCGGCGGGACCCGGAGCCGCCGTGCCCATCCCGCCCACGCGGCGATCGTCGCGATGCGGCGGTCGCGCTCGGCGGGCTGGGGTACAGCCGCCCCGGGGGCGCTGTCCGCACCGAGCTCGACCACGATCGGCACCGGATCCGGCCCGACGGTCACCGTCGCGCGGGCGAGCTGGTTCGGCCCGTCCTCCAGGATCTCCCAGGACACGCCGGGGCTGTGGACGCGGAGACGTTCGACCGTGCCGGTCACCTCCAGACCGTCGTCGGTGAGGAGGATCCTCGTGGTCGCGCGGCCGAAGTCGAGCCGGGGGGCGAACTCGACGACGGCGCGGCCGTCACCGCCGAGCAGCCGCACCAGCGTCGTACGCCCCGGGACGGCGTCGACCGCGACGGAGCGGTCCAGGTAGTCGGTGACCGTCAGCTCGGGCCAGCGGGTCTCCAGCACCAGGCTGTCGGACAGGTAGCGCTGGCTCAGCGGGTCGCGGCCGGACTCGGGCCGCACGGCGAAGTAGCCGGCCGCCGGACCGCCCAGGAGCTGGGCGAACACGGCGGGCGAATCGGCCCGCGGGTGGCACAGCCAGGTGATCCGGGCGTCGGGCTGGACGAGGGCCACGGTGCGGAGGTCGGACAGCATGCTGTGCCGCTCGATGGGCTCGGCGCCGGCCCCCTCGACCCAGGACCGCCGTTCCTCTGCGAGGCAGGCGAGGATGCGGGCGACGGCATCGGTGTCCCGGACACGGACCCTGGCGCGGGTGAGCCCGTCACCGACCTTCACGCCCACGTCGGGACCGCGCAACACGGCGAAGGCGTCCTCGTCGGTGACGTCGTCGCCGAGGAAGATCGCCGCGTCCACCGAGAGCAGCGAACGCATCCGTTCGAGCGCCTGCCCCTTGTCGGTGGCCACCACGGTCAGCTCCACCACCATCTTGCCGTGCTTGACGTGCACCCCGGGGATGGCACCCGGCCCGCGGATCGCGGCGTCCGCCGCCGCGGCGCCGTCCTCCGGGCCGGCCCGGCGGACGTGGAGCGCGACGCTCGCCGGCTTGCGCTCGACCGTCGCCCCGGGCGTGACCGCGGCGATGGCGTCGAGCTCGGCGCCCACGCGCTCGCGCAGCCGGACGACCTCGGCGGGGAGGTCGTTGACGAAGCCGACGTCGAACTCCGACCCGTGGCTGCCCACGAGGTGGACCTCCGACGGCAGCCGGCTCAGCGCGGCGAGGTCGCGGAGCGCGCGCCCCGAGATCACCGCGACGTGGGTGTCGGG
>JBEIGA010000058.1:0-16534 GCA_040382135.1 Acidimicrobiales bacterium | reverse complement strand
CCAAGTAGCGCACCCGTCCTCCCACCCCCCTCACACACCGGCCGGGCGCCCCGGGCGCCCGGCCGGTGCGCGTCCGGTCCGGTGAGCCACCGCCCGGCGATCTACGGTCGGTCGCCATGGATCTGCAGATCGTCGAGGCCGGGGCGGGGGAGCCCCTGGTGCTGCTCGTGCACGGAGTGGTCGACCGCGGTCGGTCCTTCGGACCCGTCATGGAGCTGCTCTCGGGCGAGTGCACGGTGCGCACCTACGACCGCCGCGGCTACGGCGACGCGTCCGGTCCGGCGGTCGAGCCCGATGTGGCCGCCCACGTGGAGGACATCCTCACGGTGCTGGACGGCCGGCGGGCCGTCGTCGTCGGCCACTCCTTCGGCGGGGTGCCGGTGCTGGGCGCCGCGGTCCGGGCCCCCGAGCTGGTGGACGCCGTGGTGCTGTACGAGACGGCGCTCGCATGGGCGCCGGGCTGGGACGACGTGGCGATGCGCACCGTGCTGGCCGCGGAGGATCCGGTGGACGCCGGCCTCCGCCTGATGCTCGGTGACCGGGTGGACACCTTCGATCCCGATCGCATGGTGCGGTGGCGACAGCTCGGTGCGGCGTTCGTCGCCGAGGAGCGCTCCGTGCGCATCGGGCCGCCACCTTTCGACCTGCGCGCCGTGCGCGCGCCGGTGGTCTACGGCGCCGGTGTGGCCGACATCGTCCGACCGGTCATCGCCCACCTCGACGCCTGCGTGTCCCACGTCGAGGTCTTCGACTTCCCCGGCGTCGGTCACAACGCCCACCTGGAGGCCCCGGAGCGGTTCGCGGCGATGGTCCGCCGCGGGATCGCGCTCGCGCAGCGCTGAGCCTCCGTCGCCGCGCCGGCCGCCTGCCCTGGTGCAGGATGGTCGGGATGCCCGTCCCGCGGGGACGGCGATGGACATGGGGGAGACCGATGGAGCTCGAGGGACGAGTCGCGATCGTGACCGGCGGCGCCGGAGGCCTGGGATCGGCGACGGTGCGCCGGCTCGTGGGGGCCGGCATGCAGGTCGTGATCTTCGACTGGAACGCCGCCGGCGCCGACGCCCTGGCGGCCGAGCTCGGCCCGGCGACCGTCGCGGTGGGCGGCGACGTCTGCGACGACGAGGCGGCTGCTGCGGCCGTGGCCGCGGCCATCTCGATGGGGACGCTGTCGCTCGTCGCCAACATCGCCGGCGGTGGCGTCGGCGGCGGTCGGACCGTGGCCCGGGACGGCTCGCCGCACAGGAAGGACGCGTTCGTCAAGACCTTGGAGATGAACGTCGTCGCCACGTTCAACATGTCCCGCCTCGCTGCGGCCGCCATGGCCGGCAACGAACCGACCGAGGACGGTGAGCGAGGGGTCATCGTCAACACCGGTTCCATCGCCGGCATCGAGGGCCAGGCCGGGCAGCTCGCCTACGGCACCGCCAAGGCGGCGATCCTCGGGATGACGCTCCCGATGGCCCGGGACCTGGCCCCGGTCGGGATCCGGGTGTGCGGCATCGCCCCGGGCACGATGTTCACGCCGATCATGGCCAGCACCCGCGAGGAGATGCGGGCCGAGCTGACCAAGAACATCCAGTTCCCGAAGCGCATGGGCAAGCCCGAGGAGTTCGCCGAGCTCGTCGAGATGATCGCCCGCAACGGCTACCTGAACGGCGAGAACATCCGCCTCGACGGGGCGCTGCGCTTCCCGCCCAAGTGACCCCGTCCGGCAACCGCCGGATGCGACGGCTCTGTTAGTTTCCCTCCGGCCCGCTGACGAGGGGGATGTGCGTGCGGTTCACCCTGACCGATGACCAGTCGTTCTTCCGGGAGACGACGAACAAGTTCCTCGACGACCTCGTCCCGGTGTCCGAGCTCCGCGCTCGCCGGGACGACCCCGTCGGCTTCGACGCCGTCTACTGGCGACGGGGCGCCGAGCTCGGCTGGACGTCCCTGCTCGTCGCCGAGGAGCACGGCGGCGGCTCCATCAGCGGGAGCGGGCTCCACGACCTTGCGCTCGTCGCCGACGCCTTCGGCCGCCACGCCGCACCCGGCCCGCTGACCACGACCAACGTGGTGGCAGGTGCGCTCAGCCGGGCGGGCGGGATGCACGACGACGCCCTCGCCGCCCTCCTCGCCGGTGAGGCCACGGCCTCCTGGTGCATCGCCGAGCCACGACCGAACGACCGCTTCGGCGCCGTCACCCTCGAGGTCCGGGTCGACGGCGGCGACCTCGTGCTCTCCGGGGTGAAGCGGCCGGTGGAGTCGGCGCCGCAGGCGTCCTGGCTGCTCGTGACCGGCCGGACCGGTCCGGGCCTCACCCAGGTCCTCGTGCCCACGGACGCCGCCGGGATCACCGTCACACCGCTCCAGACGGTGGACCTCACCCGCCGGTTCCACAAGGTCGTGTTCGACGAGGTGCGCGTCCCGGTGTCCCACGTCGTCGGCGAGGTCGGCGGCGCGGCCGCGGAGGTCGCCTGGCAGCACCACGTCGCCATCGTGCTCGGGTGCGCGGAGTCCGTCGGCGCCATGCAGGTCGGCTTCGACATGACGGTCGAGTACGCCTTCGACCGGTACGCGTTCGGTCGGCCCCTCGCGGGGTACCAGGCCCTGCGCCACCGCTTCGCGGACCAGAAGATGTGGCTCGAGGCGAGCCACGCCATCACCGACCGGGCCGTCGATGCGGTGGCCGGCGGCGAGGCGGAGGCGGCCACCTACGTCAGCGCGGCCAAGGCCTACGTCGGCCACTACGGCAGTGAGCTGTTCCACGACGGCGTGCAGATCCACGGCGGCATCGGCGTGACCTTCGAGCACGACCTGCACCTGTACCTGCGGCGGCACACCGTGGAGCGGACGCTCCACGGGACCCCGGCCGAGCACCGTCGGCTCCTCTCGGGTCTGACCGGCGGCACCCCCGAGGAGGAGGCGGCGTGAGCGACGACACGATCGAGGACCTCGAGGCGTTCCGGCAGCGGACCCGAGCCTTCATCCAGGGCAACCTGCGCCCCTCCGAGGGCATCGACATGAGCATGCCCGGCCTCGCCTCGGACGAGGAGGAGCTCGCCGCGGTGGCACGCGAGCGCGCGATCCAGCGGATGTTCTTCGACGCCGGGCTCGCCGGGATCTGCGTCCCCACGGCCTACGGCGGCCAGGGCCTCCCGCCCGAGTACCAGCGGGTCCTCAACGACGAGCTCGCCGGCTACGAGGCCGTGCGGCGCATCGCCGTGCCCACGATGTCGCCGTGCATGGCCGTGCTGCTCGAGTTCGGCACCGAGGAGCAGAAGCTGCGCCACGTGCCGGCCATACTCAAGGGTGACGAGATCTGGATGCAGCTGCTGTCCGAGCCCGGCGGCGGCTCGGACACCGCCGGCGTCCGGACGTCCGCTGTCCGCGACGGCGACGAGTGGATCCTCAACGGCTCCAAGATCTGGACCACCGGCGCCTGGTGGTCCGACTGGGGCCTGTGCCTCGCCCGCACGAACTGGGACGTCCCCAAGCACCGGGGTCTCACCGTGTTCATCCTGCCGCTGCACCAGGAGGGCGTCGAGATGCACCGCATCGAGATGCTCAACGGCAACAAGGAGTTCTGCCAGGAGTTCTTCACCGACGTCCGGGTTCCGGACTCGGACCGGGTGGGGGAGGTCGACAACGGCTGGACCGTCGGCATCCGGTGGATGTTCCACGAGCGCATGCTCTACAACTCGCCCTACGTCACGGTTCCCTCCGGGTCGATGCGCATGCGTGGTGGCGCCGTCGGGATGCGCGACATCGCCCGGGACACGGGCAGGGCCGACGACCCCGTCGCCCAGGACCTCGTGGGCGAGGCCATCATGCTCGAGCTGGTCGGCAAGGAGCTGCAGCAGCGCCTCGTCGAGGGCATGACGACGCGGTCGATGAACGACCAGGTGGCGGCGCTCGGGAAGCTCTACGGGGGCGTGACCGGCACCCGGATGTCGACGATCGCGATGGAGCTGGCCGGTTCGGCCGGCGGCACCTGGGACGACGACGACGGCGCAGCCGTCGAGCGGGGCACGGCGTTCCTGATGCGGCAGACCGCCTGCATCGGTGGTGGCACCACCGAGATGGCCCGCAACGTGGTGGCCGAGCGCGTGCTGGGCATGCCGCGGGACACGCCGGTCGACCGTGACGTCGCCTTCCGCGAGGTGCCGTCGGGCCGGTCGAAGTCCTGACCCGTTCGGGAACGGAAGAGCCCGGCCCCTGCGGTTGCAGGAGCCGGGCTCGACATCCGAGGTCGCCGCCGGATCAGCTGATCTCGATGGCGTCCCAGTCCACGTTGGTGCACATGTGCTGGTACAGGGGGCCGTACCACGGCGCGTTGACCTGCATGCGGCCACCCTGGATGTAGTAGTTCTTGTCCCGGGCGCCGCGGTCGTCCATCAGCAGGAGGTTGGCGGCCTCGACGTCGAGCCGCTCGTTGTAGTCACGGTACGCCTCCTCCTTGACCTCGACCTTGGACCGGCCCTCCTCGATCATCCGGATCATGCAGGTGGCCGTGTAGGCCGACCACAGCACGTACCAGATGGGCAGGCCGGTGCCGCCCGAGAGGGGCTGGGAGTTCGGGCCGTAGAGCATGGTCATGTTCGGGTAGCCCGGCACGAGCATGCTGAGGTAGGCGCGGGGACCGTCGCCGGAGCCCCAGAACTCGTGGATGCTCTGCCCGTTGCTGCCGATGAAGTCGGCCGGCCACAGGTACTTGGCGACCTCGAAGCCGGTGGCCGTGACGATGGCGTCGACCTCGTACACGGTGCCGTCGGCCGCTTCGATGCCCTTCGGGTGCAGGCGCACGATGCCGTCGGTGACGAGCTCGACGTTGTCCCGGGTGAGCGAGGCGTACCAGCCGTTGTCGACCACGGGGCGACGCGAGAACGGCGCGTAGTCCGGGACGAGCTTCTCGAAGAGGTCGTCCCGGTCACCGACCTGTGCACGGATGTACGCGGTGAGGTCGTCGCGGAGCTTGTCGTTCATGGGGTTCCAGTGGCCACCCTTGGCCACCCACTCCTCGTCCGGGAGGATGAAGCCGTGGGTGCCGAACAGGCCGGCGATGGCCATGTACCGCCACCAGTGCCAGTAGCCGGGGAAGTTGTCCTGCAGCCACCGGATCTCCGGCTCGACGTGCTTGCCGTACTTGTCACGCGGGCTGATCCACTGCGGCGTCCGTTGGAACACGTACACCTGCGTGGTGTCGGCGGCGATGGGGGCGAGGCACTGGACGCCGGTGGAGCCGTTGCCGACGATGGCGACGCGCTTGCCGGTGGCGTCCCAACCCTCCGGCCAACGGGCCGGGTGCAGGACCTCACCCTCGAAGGACTCCATGCCCTCGAACTGGGGGAACTTCGGGTTGGCGAAGGTGCCGGTGCAGCTGACGACCCAGTTGGTCTCCATGGTCTCGATGCCGTTCGGCGTCTCGACATCGAGCGTCCAGACGCTGCGGGCGTCGTCCCACACGGCCTTCTTGAGGTCCGAGGAGTACCGGATCTTCTCGGCGACCCCGTACTTCGCGGCGATGTACTGGAGGTACTCCCGGACCTCCTTGCCCCGGCCGAAGTACTCCGTCCAGGGGTACAGCTTCTCGAAGCTGTACTCGTAGGTGATGGAGATGGTGTCCACCCGGACGTCCGGGTAGCGGTTGATGTTCCAGGTGCCACCGGCCTCGGCCCTGCGCTCGAGGACGGTGTACGGGATGCCGAGCAGCTCGAGCTGGACCGCCATGGCGAGGCCGCTGAAGCCGGTGCCGACCACGACGGCGTTGAAGCCCTCGGGCAGCTCGGGCTTGCCGTTCGGCCACTGGGCGTACCAGGGGAAGGGCTTGAAGCCGGGGAGGTCGCGGCGGGCCTCGAACTCGAGGTCGCCCATCTCCTCCTTGGTGGCGAGGTTGCACAGGGCGCGCAGCTCGTCCTCCGGGGGCTCCTCGGGGAGTCCGGGGCGGGCGTTGACCTCGAGCCAGGCCACGGCCTTCGAGATGAGCAGCTCCCGTTGGGCGTCGTCCATGGCGATCGCCATGGGGAGCTCGGCGATCTCCGGGTCCTTGGTGTGCTGGAAGAGCGCCACCCGCACGGCGTTCAGGTCGGCGAGCTCGACCGCTCGTCGGATGAAGGCCGAATCGACCGTCGTCGTCATGTCGCGTGATCCCCCTTGGATCTGAGTCCTCGTCAGGAAGTTAGCGTTCCGCGGGGCCGCGACGGAACGTGAGCGGGGGTTGGGACCAAGGTCCCGGCCCGACGCGGCACCCCGCGACGGTGGGAGGATCGCACCATGAGCGTGCGCGTGGACGATGCCGACGGGGTGCGGGTGGTGGCGATCGACCGCCCCGACAAGCGCAACGCCATCGACCGTCACGTGTACGCCGGCCTGAACGACGCGTTCGACGAGGCAGCCGGACGTGAGGACGTCGGGGTCGTGGTGCTGACCGGGACCGGTGCCGAGGCGTTCTGCGCCGGCGCCGACACGGCCGAGCTCGCCGCGGTCGCCGCAGGGGAGGGCAAGGAGTTCGCCCGACTCGCCAGCCGGTTCTGCGACGGCCTCGCCACCTACCCCAAGCCGCTCGTCATCGCCGTGAACGGGATGGCCGTGGGGATGGGCACGACCCTGCTCGGCTACGCCGACCTCGCCTTCGCCGCCGAGTCCGCCCGGTTCCGCACCCCGTTCACCGCCATGGGCCTCAGCCCGGAGCTGGCGTCGAGCCGGCTGCTGCCCGATCTGATCGGCTGGCAACGGGCCTCGTGGATGCTGTTGTCGAGCGAGTGGGTCGACGCTCGGACGGCGGCGGCGTGGGGCCTCGTGTTCGAGGTCGTCCCGGACGCCGACCTGCGGGAACGGGCGGTGGCGGCCGCACGCACGATCGCCGGACGGAAGCCCGCCGCGGTGCGCGCCGTGAAGCAGACGATGACGGCCTGGCGGACGCCCGTGGTCGCGGAGGCCCTGTCGGCCGATGCCGCGGTCTTCGGGCCGCTCCTGCGGGGGACGCTCGGGGGCTGACCGCCGGCTCAGGCGAGCCCGAAGAGGCCGCGCTCGATGATGTGGGCGGCGGCGTGCACCGTGGCCGTGGGGCGCTCCTTCTCGCCGAACGCGCCGACGACCGCCACCATGACCAGCGCCTCGGTCTCGGGGTCACCGAACCCGCGCCCGGCGAGCAGGCGGGCCATGCGGCGGCGGCCCCAGTCGTACGCACCGGCGGACTCGCTGCCGTGCTGGGCGTCCTGGATGCGGGCGTCGGCGAGGAGCCGGACCATCACGGTCTCGGCCGCGGTGGTGGAGTTGTAGCGGCGGAGCCACCGGCGGAGGGCGGCGGCACCCTCCTCGCCCCCGGCGAGCGCCTCCGGCGGGAGGTCGGTGAAGGCACCGGAGGCGGTGCGCATCGCCCGCACGGCGAGCACCACGGCGAGGTGGTCCTTGTTGCGGAAGTACCGGTAGAAGGCGCCGTGGGACACGCCGGCCTCGGTGACGACGTCGTCGACCCGGGTGGCGTGGTAGCCGCGGCGGACGAAGACCGTGCGCCCCGCCTCCAGCAGACCGTCGAGCGTCCGGCGCCCCGCCGCGGTGAGCGCCGGCGGGGTGTCCTCGTCCCGGAGCGCCTGCAGGAACTCGGGCGCGAAGGGGATCATCGGGGGAGGATCGCTCACCGTCAGGTGCACGTTGACGGTCGGCCGGAGTCCGAAGAGGGTGCGGTGCACGACGTCGGCGAAGGCGTCCTCCACCCGCTCACGTGGATAGGAGCCCGGCGCGGCGGCCCGGAGCGCGGCGGCCACGTAGTGGGTCTGCGTCATGCACTCGAGCAGGAGCTCGAGGGTGGCGTCGAGCTGCTTCGCGGGCAGGTCGGTGTCGGCGAGCCGCGCCCGGAGCCCGGCGACCCGGCGCTCGGTGGTGCGGGCCGAGCCGACGGTGAGCACCTCGTCGCCCTCGGCCGCCGCGGCGAAGGTGCGGAACACGGGCTCGTAGCGCTGGTACACGTCGCCGTAGCGCCCGACGAGGGACCGGACGGCCGCCCACCCGGCGGCGTCGGGGGTCACCGGCTTGAGGGCCTCGTGCGCCGCGGCGAGCTGCCGGGCCACCACGCCGGTGAGGACGCGGAACACGTCCTCCTTGCTGGCGAAGTACTGGTAGAAGGACACCCGGGAACAGCCGGCGACCGTGGTGATGCGGTCGATGCTGCACCGGTGGAAGCCCTCCTCGCCGAAGACCTCGAGGGCGGCGTCGAGGATCCGCTGCTGGGTCCGCTGCCCCCGGGCCCCCACGCGGGGGTTGTCCGAGAACGGGGCGCGCCGGACCGCGAGCTGCTCGGCGGCGTCGTCGACGGTGGACCCGCTCAGCGTTCCGACCTCGTCGCTCAGGGCAGGTGCTTCTCGGCGAGGCGGATGGGCGGGGCCTCGCGCCAGTTGACGACCCCGGAGTCCTCCTTGCCTGCGGGCATGCGGTCCTCGTTGACCCACGCCCAGTGGGAGTGGTTCAGCTCGTGCAGGGTGAAGCAGGCGTTGAGGGCGTTGTAGAAGCCCATGTTGTCGACCGTCTGGTTGACGGCCTCCTTGATGAGCAGGGCCGCCATGGTGGGGGTCTGGGCGATGCGCCGGCCGAACTCGAGGGTCCGCTCGTGCAGCTCGTCCGGCGGGAAGATCTTGCTCACCATGCCGAGGCGGTAGGCCTCCTCGGCGTCGATGGCGTCGCTCGTGAGGAGGAGCTCCTTCGCCTTGCGGGGGCCGAACTCCCACGGATGGGCGAAGTACTCCACGCCGCACATGCCGAGCCGGGTGCCGACCACGTCGGTGAAGCGGGTGCCCTCGGCGGCGACGATGAGGTCACAGGCCCACAGCAGCATGAGGCCGGCGGCGAAGACGTCGCCGTGGGCCATGCCGATGGTGATCTTGCGCAGGTTGCGCCAGCGGCGGGTGTTCTCGAAGAAGTAGTGCCACTCCTGCAGCATCAGCTGCTCGGAGCCCTTCCGGGTGCCGCCGTTGATCTGGAACGTGGGGTGCTGGTCCGGGCCCGGGGTCCGCTCGGCGATCGACTCCTTGGAGCCGAGGTCGTGGCCGGAGGAGAACATCGGGCCGTTGCCGCCGAAGAGGACCACGCGGACCGTGTCGTCGGCCTCGGCGCGCAGGAACGCCTCGTTGAGCTCGACGAGCATCCCGCGGTTCTGGGCGTTCCGGGAGCCGACCCGGTTGAGCATGATCTTGGCGATCTGCCCGTCGTCGAGCGTCTCGTAGGTGATGTAGCGGTACTCGTCGGACATCGGGACTCCTGGAGCGATCGGTGGATGGTACCGGCGCAGTGCCGGTGGGGTCAGCAGTGCCGGTGGGGTCAGCAGGGCCGGTGGGGTCAGCGGGGGAGGCCGAGGACCTTCTCGGCGACGATGTTGCGCTGGATCTCCGACGAACCGGCGGAGATGGTCCCGCCGAAGGTGGTGAAGTAGCGCTCGGGCCAGGTCATGGCGTAGCGGCCCGCGCTGTCGTCGGTGCGGTCGAGGGCACCGTCGGCGTCGAGCTCGGAGGCGACCATCGTCAGGCGCTGCTGCGCCTCGCTGCAGAACGCCTTCATGAGCGCCTGCTCGGGGGCGGAGCCGCCACGGACCAGCTTGGCGAACCCCCGGTAGCCCAGGCACCGGGCCGCCATCGTGTCCGTGTAGGACTGCATGATCTGGTCGACGAAGGCGCCCCGCTCGAGCCCGCCGAGCTGCGGGAGGACACCCGCGGCGTGGCCGAGCAGCTCGCGCATGTCGTCCTCGAGGTTGAGCACGCTGTTCAGCCAGACCATGCCGCGCTCGTGGGCGAGCGAGCCGTTGGCCATCGCCCAGCCGTTGTTCATGACCCCGACCAGGTTCTCCTTCGGGACCAGGACGTCGGAGAGGAACACCTCGTTGAGGTCCGGGTGGGCGGGGTGCACGATCTCCGACAGCGGGCGGACGGTGATGCCCGGGGTGTCCATCCGGACGAGCAGGACGCTGATGCCCTTGTGCTTGGGTGCCTCGACGTCGGTGCGGCAGAACAGGAAGCAGAAGTCGGCGTAGTTGGCGCCCGAGGTCCACACCTTCTGGCCGTTGACGACGAAGTGGTCGCCGTCGAGCACGGCCCGGGTGCTGAGGTTGGCAAGGTCGCTGCCGGCGTTCGGCTCGCTCATGCCGAGGCAGGCGGCCTTCTCGCCGCGCAGCACCGGCATGGCCCACTCCTCGACCTGCTCGGGGGTGCCGTAGTCGAGGATGGACGGCACCACGATGCCGAGGCCCTGCGGGTTGGTGGTGCGGGGCACGCCGGCCTTCTCGAGCTCCTCGAGGTAGACGAGCGTCTCGATGGCGCCGGCGTTGCGGCCCCCGCGCTCGGGCGGCCAGCCGGGGACCAGCCAGCCGTCGCGGAACATGCGGTTGGTCCAGGCCCGGGCCCAGCCGGGGACGTGGGCGGACGACACGGCCGGCTCGGCGGCCATCTCCTCGACGCTGGGCCGGTTGACCTCGAGCCAGGCCACGAACTCGGCGCGGAAGCGCTCGACGTCCTCTCCGAAGCTGAGCTTCACGATGCGTCCTCCGTGGTCGCTCGGGTGGTCGTGGTCTCTCGGGTGCAGATGCCGGTGAGCCCGACGATCTCGGCGAGTCGGGCCCGGTGGTGGATCCCGTTGCCGTACAGGGCGTCGCAGGCCTTGGCCCGCTTGAGCAGGAAGTGGAGGTCGTGCTCCCACGTGTAGCCGATGCCGCCGTGGAGCTGGAGGCCGTCGCGGACGATCAGCCGTTCGCAGTCGCTCGCCGCCGCCTTGGCGAGCGAGGTGGCCTCGGCGCGGCGGGGGTCCTCCTCGACGATGGCGAGGACGGCGAACCAGGCCAGCGCGGAGGCCCGCTCGACGGCCAGGTACATGTCGGCCATGCGGTGCTTGAGCGCCTGGAAGGAGCCGATGAGCTTCCCGTACTGCTCGCGCTGTTTCGCGTACTCGACGGTCTGCTCGAAGATGTTCCGGCAGGCGCCGACGGCGTTGACGGCGAGGGCGACGGTGGCCTCCTGGTTCGCCCGCTCGATCGCCGCAGCGACGCCGGGGGAGCCGGGTCGGGCGAGGACCCGGTCGACGGGCACGACGACCCCGTGGAGGTCGAGGTCGGCGACGGGCAGGGTCTCGTCGAGCACGAGGCGGGACGACGCTGCTGCGGCGCCGCGGGGGATGAGGAAGGCCCCGAGCCCGTCGGTGCCGGTGGTGCCCGGGGCCCGGGCGATGACGACGATGCGGTCCGCGGTGGCGCCGTCGAGCACCGCGGACTTGGTGCCCGAGAGGTGCCACACGCCGTCGCGCTCCTCCGCGGTGGTCCGCACCGAGGCGGGGTCCCACGAGCCGGCTTCGGCGAGGGCCACCGTGCCCGTGGTGCGGCCGGCGGCGACGTCGGCGAGGAGGGCGGCGGCGTGGTCACCGCCGAGCTCGCGGACCATGGGCACGTACTGGGTGACCGTGGCGAGGTAGGGACCGGGCGTGGTGGCGCGGCCGTGCTCGTCGCAGACGATGGCGACCTCGAGGAAGCCCATCCCCACGCCGCCGTGCTCCTCGGCGATCCCGAGGCCGGGCCAGTCGAGCTCGACCATCTGCTCCCAGACGGCGGCCGCATCGCCCTTGGCCTCGTAGATCTCCCGCACCACGCCGGGTGGGCTGATGCTCGCGAGGACCGAGCGCACGTTGGCACGCAGCTCGTCGTCGTCGTCGGTGAACTCGAGATCCATCCGGCCCCCCAGGTGGTGACGTCAGTGTTCGAAGTTAGGCGCTGGCGGCAGCCGGCGCCAGCGCCCCGGGCGATGGGTCGGGCGGGTACCGGGGCCGCCGATCGCGTGAGGGGGAGGCAGCGGATGGATGCGGACGTCGTCGTCGTCGGCGCAGGGTTCTCGGGGTTGTACGCCCTCCACCACCTGCGCCGGCTCGGGTACCGCGTGGTCGTCCTGGAGAAGGGCGGCGGTGTCGGTGGGACCTGGTACTGGAACCGGTACCCGGGGGCGCGGTGCGACATCCCGAGCATGGAGTACTCCTACGGCTTCGACGACGCCCTCCAGCAGGAGTGGGCCTGGACGGAGCACTTCGCCTCGCAGCCGGAGATCGAGGCGTACCTGAACCATGTGACCGATCGCTTCGACCTGCGGCGCGACATCCGGTTCGACACCGCGGTCACGGGTGCCACCTGGGACGACGAGGCGGCGACCTGGACGGTCACCACCGCCGACGGCGGGCGGCTCACCGCCCGGTTCGTGGTGATGGCCACCGGCATCCTGTCGGAGCCCAACCGGCCCGACCTGCCGGGTCTCGACACCTTCGCCGGCGAGATCCTCCAGACGAGCATGTGGCCCCGCGAGGGCGCCGACCTGGCGGGGAAGCGCATCGGGCTCATCGGCACCGGCTCCTCGGGCGTGCAGGCGATGCCGGAGCTCGCCGCCGTGGCCGGTCACCTCACCGTGTTCCAACGGACGCCGGCGTTCACGTGGCGGTCGCAGAACAAGCCGCTCACCGACGAGGAGCAGGCGCGCATCAAGGCCGACTACGCCGAGCTGCGGCGCCAGCAGCGCGCCTCGGTCAGCGCCACCGCCGGCACCACCGGTGCCGTGATCCTCCAGTACGCCACGGAGCGCCGGATCCTCGACTCCACCGCCGAGGAGCGCGAGGCCGCCCTGGAGGAGCTCGGCTTCAGCGCCTGCCGCATCTGGTCCGACGCCGCCAAGGACCTCACGGCGAACGAGATGGCGGTGGAGCTCTTCCGCGAGGCGATCCGCCGGGCCGTGAAGGATCCGGAGACCGCCGAGGGCCTGATGCCCCGGGGCTTCCCCCTCGGGTGCAAGCGCCCGGTCATCGACACCGGCTACTTCGAGGCCTTCAACCGGGACAACGTGTCCCTGGTCGACCTGCGCCGCGGCGGGATCGAGGAGGTGACCCCCACCGGGATCCGCACTGCGCAGGGCTTCGTGGAGCTCGACGTGATCGTGTTCGCCACCGGCTTCGACGCCATGACCGGCGCCCTGGACCGCATCGATATCCGCGGATCCGAAGGACGCCGCCTCCGCGACGAGTGGGCCGACGGACCCCGCACCTACCTGGGCCTGCAGGTCGCGGGCTTCCCCAACCTGTTCTCGATGGTCGGCCCCGGGGCGCCGTCGGTGCTCGCCACGTTCCCGCCCCACATCGAGCAACAGGTGAACTGGATCGGCGACCTGCTCGGCCACATGGACGAAGCGGGGTGCCGCGTGGTGGAGGCGGACCCGGCGGCCCAGGACGCCTGGGTCGCCCACGTCAACCAGGTCGCCGAGGGCACCATGTTCACCGCCCCGACCTGCAACTCCTGGTACAACGGCCAGAACATCCCCGGCAAGCCACGGGTGTTCACGCCCTACGTCGGCGGGTTCAACAACTACGCCGACCGGTGCGACGCCGTCGCCGCCGCCGGGTACGAAGGGTTCGTGATCCGATGAGCCGTGATCCGATCGACGAGGAGTCCGACAGCCTGCTCGTCGAGCGTCGCGGCGCCGCCGTGGTGCTCACCATGAACCGGCCGGAGCGGCGCAACGCGCTCTCGCTCGACATGCTCGTCCGCTTCGCCGACGCCTGGGAGGCGATCGACGCCGATCCCTCCGTCCGGGCCGCCATCCTCACCGGCGCCGAGGGCGCCTACTGCGTGGGCGGCGACCTCTCCGCCGGATGGATGGCGGGTGACCGCTCGGCCGAACCGTCGCCGAACGAGCGCCGGGCCATGGAGGACCCGTCGATCATCGGCCGCGGGCTGCTGCTGAGCCAGTGGCTCCGCACCCCGGTGATCGCCGTGGTCAACGGCGACTGCATGGGCGGCGGGTGCGAGATGCTCCAGCAGACCGACATCCGCATCGCCGAGGAGCACGCCCGCTTCGGCGTGCCCGAGGTGAAGCGAGGCCTCATCGCCGGCGCCGGCTCCACCCTGCGGCTGAAGCGGCAGATCCCCTACGCCGTCGCCCTGGAGATGCTGCTGACCGGCCGCATCCTCGACGCCGAGGAGGCCCGCCGTTGGGGTCTCGTCAGCCACGTGGTCCCGCGTGGGCAGGGCCTCGCGAAGGCGCTCGGGATCGCCGAGGTCGTCGCCGCCGCCGGACCGCTGTCGGTGGCGGAGACGAAGGCCTCGGCGATCGAGACCGGCTGGCTCCCCGAGGAGGAGGCCCGCCCCATCGAGGGCGCCCATGCCGCACGGGTCACGCGCAGCAACGACGCCAAGGAGGGCATGCGGGCCTTCGTGGAGAAGCGCCCGCCGAACTTCACCGGCACGTGAGCGCCGGCGCGGCTCAGACCGCGCCGGTGCGGGTGTCCTGGTGGTGCTGCAGGAGCTCGATGGTGTAGCCGTCGGGGTCGAGGATGAACGCGACCGTGACCGGCCAGCGGTCGAGCTGGGTGGGCTCCAGCACCGACTCGCAGCCCCAGGCCATGGCCTTGGCGTACACGTCCGCGGCGTCGTCCACGATCATGTACGTCTTCCAGAGCGCGAAGCCGTGGTCGACGGGCTGGCCGTTGTTGTAGCGCTCGGCCAGCTGGAGCCGGCCGCCGCCCTCGTCAGCGGCGAGGACGACCTCGTGGACGTCCTCGATCTCGGTGCGGCTCTGCACCTTGAGGCCGATCACCTCGGTGTAGAAGCGCTCCGAGCGCTCGATGTCGGCGACGTAGATGCAGTACTGCCCGACCTTGCTGGCCATGTCCGGTCCCCCTGGTTCGATCCCCTGACGGGAGTCGACCCTAGCGGAGCGCGGTAGGCGTAGGCCTCAGCCGAAGGGGCGCTCGGCGGCGACGTCGAAGATCGAGACCTTGAAGCCCTTGGGGGCGGGGCCGTCCGACTTGGGGGCGGTTGCGAGGCCGGCCATGTGGGCGTCGAAGGACGCCTGGTCGGCCCAGCGCTCGAACAGGAGGACACGGGTGGGGTCGAGGGGGTCGGCGGTCATCGCGTACTCGAGGCAGCCGCCCTCGGCGCGGGTGCGCGTCATGGCGTCGACCTTGCTCGCCACGAAGGCGGCCTGGTCCGCGGGATCGACCTCGAAGTGTCCGGCGACGATGAGCATGGAACGCGCTCCCTGTGGGTGTGGTGGAGCCGTCGTTCTAGCCCGCAGCTCTAGCCCGCGGCGAGCGCGGCCCGCACCTCGTCCGGCGTGGCCGGCGTGCGCCCGGCGGCCTCGGCGAGGGCGACGACCTGGCGGACCAGGTCGGCGTTGGTCGGCCAGGCACCGTCCCCGTTGCGTCGGGTGCCGTAGGCGAAGTCGCCGACGCCGATGGACAGGTGACCGCCGGCGGCGATGATCGCCGGGGCCAGGGTGATGAGATCCCCGCCGTAGAGGCTCACCGACCAGTGCACGTCGTGGTGCTCGGGGAGGAACTCGACCATCGTGGCCATGCCGCGGACGGTGCCGGGGTGCGACGCGAGCCAGGCGTCGCTCAGGGTGATCTGGGCGAAGACCGTGGAGGGCAGGACGCCCATGTCGCAGAACGCGCCGAGGAGCCGGCAGGAGCCGACGTTCCACAGCACGGCCTGCACGCCGACGCCGGCGCCCCGGATGGCGTCGATCTCGTGGCGGAGGCCGCGCACCGAGGTGGCGTAGACGAGGTCCTCGTTGCGGAAGGTGCGGGTGACGGGGTCGTAGGGGTCGATGTTGAAGCTGCCGAGGTCCACCGGCGCCAGCTCCGGGCGGGTGGCCGGGTCCTGGGCCAGTTCGGGGATATGGGCGCACCGGACGAGCGGGTCCGGGATGGTGGAGGCGCCGAGGGTGGGGTTGAGCACCACGTCGGTGCGGGCGCGGACGGCCCGGATCACTGCGGCGTAGTCGTCGGTGCCCCAGGCGGGCGCACCGGTGCGGGGTTCGCGGGCGTGGAAGTGCACGACGGCCGCGCCCGCCTGCCGGCACGCCTCGGCATCGGCGGCGATCTCCTCGGGCGTCCAGGGGACGTTCGGGTTGGGGTCACGGCCGGTGTACTCGTTGCACCGGACCTCGATGACGATGCGTCCGTCGAGCACGTCGACACCTCCAGGGGTCACCGCGGCATCGTACGTGCTAGGCAACGGGCACGGCCTCGAACCGGAGCCTCGAACAGGAGCGGAGCAATGACCGACGAACTCGTCCTCGTGGACACCCCGCTGCCGCACGTGCGGCGGCTCACGCTGAACCGGCCGGAGAAGCGCAACGCGCTGTTCCACCCGCTGCGCGGCGCCATCCTCGAGGCGCTCCGCCAGGGCGACATGGACAACGACGTGAAGGTCATGATCGTCCGGGCGAACGGTCCGTCGTTCTCGGCCGGCTACGACCTCGCCGGTGGCAACGAGGGCCACGAGTACCCGCACTACACGGCGCCGGGCGAGGGCCAGTGGCCGCGCCACGTCACCGACAGCTGGATGGGCATCTGGGACATGTCCAAGCCCGTGATCGCCCAGGTGCACGGCTACTGCCTGGCCGGCGGCAGCGAGCTCGCCACCGGCTGCGACCTCGTCTACATGGCCGACGACGCCCAGATGGGCTACCCGGCGGTGCGCTTCGGTGTCCCGGACATGCACTTCCACCCGTGGTTCCTGGGCATGCGCAAGGCCATGGAGATG
>JBEIGA010000057.1:0-16709 GCA_040382135.1 Acidimicrobiales bacterium | reverse complement strand
GAGCGCGATGTCGAGGCCCAGCGAACCGGTGGAGACGGCCTCGACGTCGTAAGTGGCCGAGGCGTCGCCCAGGCGCATGACGGAGCCCTTGCCGAACTGCTTCTCGATCTGGCCCAGGGCCATCTGCAGGGCCTTGTCTCGCTCCACGGTGGGTCCTTCCTTGGTCTTCCGGCTCCGTGTCGTGCGGCGCCCTGGTCTGCTGGTGCTACGGCCTCTGCGGGCCGGGGGATCGGGGGGAGTTCCTTGGTCACCGCCGACCCTACGAAGGGGGTGTGACAGTCCGGGGGACACCTCGAACGCTATGACGAACATGCGTTCGCCGCAAGCACCCTCGGCGGATTTTCCTCCCGGACGGGCGCGCCGCTCGCCTGCCGATGCCTGCGAGGATGGAGGCGATCCACCGCCAGGAGGGACCATGCCCGAGCAGACCTTCGACGACGACGACCTGAAGGCCCGGCTGACCCCGCTGCAGTACCGCGTCACCCAGCAGGCGGGCACCGAGCGCGCCTTCACCGGCGAGTACTGGGACTGCCACGACGACGGCACCTACCGCTGCGTCGTCTGCGACGAGCCCCTGTTCTCCAGCGAGACGAAGTACGAGTCCGGCTCGGGTTGGCCGAGCTTCTGGCAGCCCCTCGCCCAGGAGAAGGTGGCCGTCCACGTCGACACCAGCCACGGCATGGTGCGCGAGGAGGTCGTGTGCGCCGGCTGCGGCGCCCACCTCGGGCACGTGTTCAACGACGGCCCCCGCCCCACCGGCCTGCGCTACTGCATGAACTCGGCGTCGCTCCGGCTCGACCCCGCCCCGGAGTCCTGAGCACCGGGTGCCGTTGCGGGCGCTCCCCGCAGCGGCGCCACGGCGAGGGTCTCGTACCGCGCGCCCTCGTGGTGCAGGTGGCTGCGCACGAGGTGCAGCTCCCGCACCGGGAACCGGGCCGAGAACCGGGCGCCCGTCACCCCGCACGCCGGCCGCGGCCGCAACCGGGCAAGGGTGAGGTGCCCGGCGAACGGCCGGGGATCCGGCGGCTCGCCGACGTCGGCCGTCGCCGCCGCGACCGCGGCCGCCACCTCCGCCAGGCCTGCCACGGGCACGACCACCACCGACCGTCCGAGCCGGGCGGTCAGCGGTCCGAGCACCGCCTCGGCGGCGACCGCGTCCACCGAAGCGAGCGCGGCCGTCGCCGCGTCCGGATCCGCGGCCCCGAGGAACCGCAGGGTCACGTGCCACTGGTCCCGGCGGGTCCACCGCACCCCGGGGTCCGGGGGTCGGGGCAGGGTCTCGAGCAGGTCCAGCACCTCGGCGGGCGGCCAGGCCGCCACGAAGAGCCGGGGCAGGCTCACCGGCGGGCGAGCAGCCGGACTCGGAGGGCGTTCAGCACCGAGATGGTGGTGTACTGCCGGATCCGGAGCCGGTCGAACGCGAACCGCAGCATCGCGGTCTCCACCACCCCGTCGACCGACGTGGCGATCCAGACCGTGCCCGGCTCGACGCCCTCCTGCGGGTCGGGGCCGGCCACGCCCGTGACCGCGATGGAGCAGTCGGTGCCGAGCACCCGGCAGGCGCCCTCGGCCATGGCCCGCACGGCGGCTTCCGACACCACCGGACCCTCGGGCACGCCGAGCAGGTCGACCTTCACGTCGCTCGCGTAGCTGACGATCGCCCCGCGGAACGCCGCGCTCGCCCCGGGAACGTCGCAGATCCGCGAGGCGATCATCCCGCCGGTCAGCGACTCCGCGAGGCCGAGGGTGAGGCCCTGCGCCTTGAGCACGTCGAGGACCACCGCCTCCATGGTCTGGTCGTCGGTCCCGAACACGACCGGGCCGATGATGGCGCGGACCCGCTCCTCCTCGTCGGCGAGGAGGGCGTCGGCCTCGGCGTCGGTGGCGGCCTTGGCCGTGAGCCGGACCTTCAGGCCCTCGATGCCGCTCGCGAGGAAGGCGATGGTGACGCCGCCCACCCGGTCGAGCCGCTCGATCTCGTCGTGGAGCTTCTCGGCCAGGCCGGACTCGGAGTCGCCCCAGGTGCGCAGGGTGCGGCTGCGGATGGTGGCGACGACGCCGCCCCGCGCCTGCAGGTCCGGGAGCACGGTGCCGAGCATCATGGCGTGCATCTCCCAGGGCACCCCGGGCATGGCGTAGATGACCTTGCCGCTCACCGGGTCGCCGATCGGGCACACGAGGCCGGGGGCGGTGCCCGGCTGCTGCTCCATGACCCGGGCGCCCCGGGGCACCTGGGCCTGGCGCAGGTTGTTGGCCGGCATCTCCCGGTGGCGGCTGGCGAACATGGCCCGGATGCGGGCCTCGACCTCGGGGTCGTGCTCCAGCGGCACGCCCATCACCTCGGCGATGACGTCGCGGGTGATGTCGTCCTGGGTGGGGCCGAGCCCGCCGCACACGATCACGGCGTCGCTGCGTTCGAGCGCCAGCCGCAGGACCGACGCGATCCGCTCGGCGTTGTCGCCCACCTTGGTGTGGAAGTGGGAGTCGATCCCGGCGAGCGCCAGTTGCTCGCCGATCCAGGAGGAGTTGGTGTCGACGATCTGGCCGAGCAGCAGCTCGGACCCGACGGCGACGAGCTCGCACTTCATCGGTGGGGCTCCCGTGGGGTGAGGCGGGTCAGGCGCCGGCCGCGTGACCGGTCTCGGACATCGCGGCGCGGCCGTCGAGCAGGTACTGCACGCCGGTGACGACGGTGACGACGGTGACGAACCAGAGGAACCCGGAGATGAACCCCTGGGCGTCCTCCAGCCAGGGGCACACCGCGAGCGCCAGCGCGAAGCCCTGCAGGAAGGTCTTGTACTTGGCCGACTGCCGGGCCGGGATGGCGAGACCGTGCCCCGCCCAGACCGTCCGCCAGATGGTGATGCCCCACTCCCGCGCGGCGATGATGGCCACGGGCACCCACCAGTAGCGGTCGACCATGACGAGGCAGACCATGGCCCCCAGCACGACGATCTTGTCGGCGAGCGGGTCGAGGAAGGCGCCGGAACGGGACACGTTGCCGGACCGGCGGGCGAGCTTGCCGTCGTAGAAGTCGGTGGCCCCGAGGATCCAGCCGAACACGAAGGCCGCCCACGAGGTGCCACGGGTGTCCTCGGCCTCGAGGATCATCCAGAACAGGAACGGCGACGCCGCGATGCGCCCGATGGTCAGCAGGTTGGCCGGCGACGACAGGGCCGAGACGCGCGAGGTCATGGCCCCGATCACGCCTGCTCACCCCCTGCTCCGCTCACGACCCCTCCACCTCGGCCCGCAGGTCCGGTCCTTCCGCCCCCACCACCGTAACCTCGTGGAAGGCTCCGGGGCGCAGGTGATCGGGCACGTGCACCACACCGTCGATCTCCGGCGCCTCGCGATGGCTGCGCGCCACGCCCGGCTCGTCCACCAGGACGCGGATCCGCCGGCCGATGAGGTCGTCGCGGCGGGCGGCGGTGATGCCGTCCTGCAGCTCGGTGAGCTCGGCGAGGCGTTCACGCACCAGCACCTCGGGGACCACGCCGTCGAGACCCGCGGCGTACGTGCCGTCCTCCGGCGAGTAGGCGAAGAAGCCGCACCAGTCGAGCTGCGCCTCCTCGACGAAGGCCACGAGACGGTCGTGGTCGGTGTCGGTCTCGCCCGGGTAGCCGACGATGAAGTTCGACCGGAACGCGGCCTCGGGGGCGCGTTCGCGGATGGAGGCGATGCGCTCGAGGAAGCGCTCGCCGTTGCCCCAGCGCTTCATGCGCCGCATCAGCGGTGCGGACACGTGCTGCAGCGAGAGGTCGAAGTAGGGCACCCCGGTGCCGAGGATCGCGTCGACCAGGCCGTCGGTGAGCTCCGACGGGTACAGGTACAGCAGGCGCACCCACGGCACCCGGGAGGCCACCGCCTCCACGAGCGGCACGATCGCCTTCTCGCCCTGCCCCTGGTCGCGGCCGTAGGAGGCCAGGTCCTGGGCGACGAGCACGACCTCCTGGACGCCCAGGCCGTCGACCTCCTCGAGGATCGCCTCGATCGACCGTGAGCGCTGCGGCCCGCGGAAGCTGGGGATGGCGCAGAAGCCGCAGGCGCGGTCGCAGCCCTCGGCGATCTTCACGTAGGCCCAGGGGGCGGACGAGGCGGGCCTCGGCAGGTTCAGCAGGTCGAAGCTCGGCAGCGGCGCCTCGCCCCGGCGGGTCCGGCCGAGGGTGACCGGGACGCCGAACCCCACGACGGCGTCGGCCTCGGGCAGGGCGTCGGCGAGCTCGTCGCCGTAGCGCTCGGCCAGGCACCCGGTGACCACGAGCTCGGCGCCCGATTGCTTGTGGTCGGCGAGCGCGAGGATCGTGTCGATCGACTCCTGGCGCGCCTCCTCCACGAAGGCGCAGGTGTTGACGATCACGAGATCCGCCTCACCCGGCGCCGACGCTGCGACGTACCCGTCGGCCACGAGGGTGCCGACGAGCTTGTCGGAATCGACCTGGTTCTTCGGGCAGCCGAGCGTCTCGAGCCAGTAGCGGCGGGTCACGTCCGGCAGGGTATCCGCGGCCCGTCCGGTCGCCCGGTGCCGCAGGGCTGCGAACCGGGATCAGGTGGTCCCGCCGGAGGGCACGACGAGGCCGCACTCGTAGGCGAGGATCACCGCCTGCACCCGGTCGCGCAGGTGCAGCTTGAGCAGCATGTTCGAGACGTGGGTCTTGACCGTGGCCTCGCCGAGGTAGAGGGCCGCGCCGATCTCGGCGTTGCTCATCCCCGCCGCGACCAGGGTGAGGACCTCCCGCTCGCGGTCGGTGAGGGGCGCAAGGCGCTCGGCCGGATCCGGCGTCGACCCCCGGCTGGCCAGCTCCGCGATCACGCGGCGGGTCACCGCAGGGGCGAGGAGGCCGTCGCCGGCGGCCACGACCCGGACCGCCTCCACGAGTTGCTCGGGCGGCGCGTTCTTCAGGAGGAACCCGGCGGCTCCGGCCCTGAGGGCTTCGAACACGTAGTCGTCCCGGTCGAAGGTGGTGAGGATCACGACGGCCGGCGTGGCACCGGACGTGCCGGACGTGCCGCCGGTGATGGCGCGGGTGGCGGCCAGGCCGTCCATCACCGGCATCTGCACGTCCATGAGGACCACGTCGGGTGACGACCGCCGGGCGAGGTCGACGGCCTGGGCGCCGTCGGCGGCCTCGCCGACGACGGTGACGTCGTCCTCGGCCTCGAGGATCATGCGGAACCCGCTGCGCACGAGCTGCTGGTCGTCGACGATGAGCACGCGGATCACGGCGCCGCCTTCGAAGGGAGTCGGGCGAGGATGCGGAACCCGCCCTGGTGACGGGCGCCGGCCTCCAGGGTGCCGCCGTGGAGGGCGACCCGCTCGCGCATGCCGAGCAGCCCGTTGCCGGTCCCCTGCCCGGTCCCGGGGCCGCGTCCGTCGTCCACCACCTCGACCTCGAGCAGCTCCGGCAGGTACCGGATCACGACGCTCGCGTGGTCGGCCGCAGCGTGCTTGCGGGTGTTCGTCAGCGCCTCCTGCACGAGCCGGAAGGCCGACAGGTCGACGCTCGCCGGCAGACGCCGCGGCGACCCCTCGACGGTCACGGTCACCGGGAGGCCGGCCACCGCCGCGGCATCCACGAGCTCGCCGATCCGGTCCAGCCCGGGTTGGGGCGCGAGCCCGTCGGGGTCCGTGGGATCGTCGCCCGAGCGGAGGAACCCGAGGAGGCGGTGCAGGTCGTCGACCGCCCGACGGCTCGAGTCCTCGATCGTCGCGAGCGCCTCGGCGGCAGCCTCCGGCCGACGGTCGAGCACGCGCCGGGCTGCACCCGCCTGCACCCCCATCACGCTCACGTGGTGCGCGACCACGTCGTGGAGCTCCCGGGCGATGCGCACCCGTTCGTCGATGACGGCGCGGCGGGCGTTGCGCTCCCGCTCGACCACGAGCTCGGCGTTGCGCCGCTCCAGCTCGGCCTCACGCTCGTGCCGTTGCCGCAGGGTGTCCCCGAGCAGCCAGGCGGCCCCCAGGTAGCCGACGTTCAGTGCGACGCTGAAGCCCAGCGCCAGCTCGAGCACCCCCTGGAGCTCCTCCGGGACCTCGGCGACGGCGATGTCGTAGACGAGGGCGGCGGCGAGGGCGGTCACGGCGACCGCGCGCACACGGCCCCGCCACGGCGCACGGCCGTGCACCCCCACCGACACCATCGACACGAACAGGACGACCGAGGACACCTCGAACTCGGGCACGGACCACAGTCGGAAGGGGACGAACACGCCCGCGACCACGGCGAAGGACGCGAGGGGCAGGCGCCGGCGGACCGCCAGCGGCCCCACGAGGGCCACCAGCCACAGCACGGCCGCCCAGGACGGGATCGCAGCGGGCTCGCCGACCTCCTCGAGCGTCACCATCGTCACCCGGAGCGACACCAGGGCCAGCGCGAACAGCACGGCGGCGAGCACGCCGTCGGACAGGAGCGGGCGGGTGTTCCACATCCGACGGACGCGGTGGAAGGGGCTGGGGCGGGCGTCGTCCACCGGCTCACCGTACCGATCGGGCTAGGCCCGATGATCCCTCGGCCGACGGATGTCGGGCCCCGCGGGCTCCCCCGCAGGGACGAACCGGACGAGGCTCACCGCGCCGCAGGAGCCGAGCCCACCCCCAGGGTCAGAGGGTGATCGGGCAGCTCGCCGGGCCGCGCACCGTGTTGGTCTCCACGAGGGTCACGGCCTCGGGGTCGACCTCCCACGTGGGGAAGCGCCGCAGGGTCTCCTCGATCCCGACCCGACCCTCCATGCGGGCCAGGGCGGCGCCGAGGCAGTAGTGGGCGCCGTAGCCGAGGCTGAGGTGGCGGTCGAAGCGACGCTCCACGTCGAAGCGGTCCGGGTCCGGGTACTTCCTGGGGTCGCGGCCGGCGCTGCCGGTGAGCATGGCCACCGGCGACCCCGCCGGGATGGTCACCCCGTGCAGCTCGACGTCGGTGAGCGTCACGCGCCCCTGCGTGGGAGACGGCGCCTCGTAGCGGAGCAGCTCCTCCACGGCGTTCGGCAGGAGGGACGGGTCGGCGACCAGCTTGGCCCGCTCGCCGGGGTTCGCCGCGAGCACGACCGCGGCCCAGCCGAGCAGACGGGCGACGGTCTCGTTCCCGGCGCTGGAGATCAGGCCGATCATCCCCATCGCCTCGATGTCCTCGAGCGGCCGTGGCCCGCGGTCGGGGTCGTCGACCTCGGCGCCGAGGAGGGCGGAGACGAACCCGTCGTCCGGCCGGGCCCGCTTCTCGGCGACGAACGCCGCCATGTACTGGAACTGCTCGATCATCGCCTGGCGCGCCGCCTCCGTGGCGCCGGTGCGGCCCTCGTCGCGGGAGACCTGCAGGTCGCTCCACTCGCGCAGCTGGTCGTGGTCCTCCTCCGGAAAGCCGAGCAGGCTCGAGATCACCATCACCGGGAGGCGCATCGTGAACTCGTGGACGTAGTCGAAGCCGCCCGAACCGACGAGGGGGTCGAGGTACTCGGCGCACAGGTCCCGGATGCGCTGCTCGAGATCGGCGATCCGGCGGGGCGTGTAGGCCCGGGCCACGACCTTCCGGAAGGCGTCGTGCCTCGGGGGATCCATGTGGATCATCATGTTGGCGGCCATCGGGTCGAGCGGCTTGCCGATCATGTCGATGGCGGTGCCGCCCGTCGAGGAGAACCGGGCCGGGTCGAGCGATGCCGCGTAGACGTCCTCGAAGCGGCTCAGGGCGTAGAAGCCGAACTCCTCGTTGTGGTACACGGGTGCCTCGTCGCGGAGGCGGCGCCACACCTCGTACGGGTTGCGGCGTTGGGCGGCGTTGTACGGGTCCCAGCAGAGCGTGTCGTCGGTCACGCACCCACGGTAGTGCCTGGGTCAGGCCTGGGTCCGGGCCTGGTACTCCTCGGGCGACATGAGCACCTCGCGGGCCTTCGAACCCTCGGAGGGGCCGACCACCCCGTGCTGCTCGAGCAGGTCCATGATCCGGCCGGCACGGGCGAAACCCACCCGCAGCTTCCGCTGGAGCATCGAGGTGGACCCGAGCTGGGAGTTGACCACCAGCTCGGCGGCCTGGGGCACCAGGTCGTCCTCCTCGGCGAGCTCCGCGAGCCAACCCGAGGGACCCGAGCCCCCGGTGATCTCGTCGAACGCCATCGGCGCGACCGCCGCCGGGGACGCCGCGCCCGGGGAGCCGGGGAACGGCTGCGGGAACGCCGGCGCGTGGCCGGGCTCGAACGGGAGGGCGGGGGTGCCCATCTCGTCGGTGTCGCTGACCACCAGCGGCTCCGGCTCCACCTGCTGCGCCTGCGAGCGCCACACCTCGACGACCCGGCGGACCTCCTCCTCGGAGACCCACGAGCCCTGGATGCGCTGCGTGGTGTTCGACGACGGGGGCAGCAGGAGCATGTCGCCCTTGCCCACGAGGCGCTCGGCGCCGGGCTGGTCGAGGATGACCCGGCTGTCGGCGAGGCTCGAGACCGCGAAGGCGAGACGGGCGGGGATGTTCGCCTTGATGAGGCCCGTGATGACGTTGACCGAGGGACGCTGCGTGGCGATCACCAGGTGGATGCCGACCGCCCGGGCCTTCTGGGCGATGCGGCAGATCGACTCCTCGACGTCACGGGCCGCGACCATCATGAGGTCCGCGAGCTCGTCCACCACGACGAGGATGTAGGGCAGGCGGGGGAACTGCCGGGGCCGGCCGTGCTCGTCGAACGCGCTGTGCTTGCTGGCGACCTTCCCGGCGTCGTGGGCCGCGTTGTAGCCGTCGATGTCGCGGTAGCCGACCTCGGAGAGCAACTCGTAGCGCCGGTCCATCTCCCGGCAGGCCCAGGCGAGGGCGTTCGCGGCCTTCTTGGGGTCGGTGACGACCTGGGTGAGCAGGTGGGGCACCCGCTCGTACTGCCCCATCTCGACCATCTTCGGGTCGATGAGGATCATGCGGACGTGGTCCGGCGTGGACCGCATCAGGATCGACGTGATCAGCGAGTTGATGCAGGACGACTTGCCCGCCCCGGTGGCGCCCGCGATCAGGATGTGCGGGGTCTTGGCTAGGTCGAGCAGGACCGAGCGCCCGTTGATGTCCCGGCCGACCGCGACCTCGAGGGGGCGGACGGCCTTGCGGGCCTCGGGCGAAGCGAGGATGTCGCCGACGGTCACGACCTCCCGCTCCTCGTTCGGGACCTCGACGCCGATCGCCCGCCGGCCGGGGATCGGCGCCAGGATCCGGACGTCGGGCGAGGCCATCGAGTAGGCGATGTCCTTGTGGAGGCTCGTGACCCGGGCGACCTTCACCCCGGGGCCGAGCTCGAGCTCGAAGCGGGTGACGGTCGGGCCGACCACCATGCCGACCAGACGGGTCTCGACCCCGTGCTCGGCCAGGGCACGCTCGAGCCGGATGCCCCGCTCCTCGACCTTGGCGTGGTCGACCGAACGATCGCCGCTCCGCTCGAGCAGCTTCAGCGGCGGGAGCCGCCAGGGTGCGTGGGCGACGGCGCCGGCGGCGAACTCGCCACCGTCCTCGGCGTCGTCGCGCGCCGGGACCTTCAGCTTCGCGCGGGCCTCCCGCCTGGCTGCAGGCCTGGGCGGCTCGGGCGCGCCCTCGGCCTCCGTCCCGGCCTCCGCCGGCGCAGGGGTCGCCTCGTCCTCGGACGCGGCTGCTGCAGGGGCGCGGCGTCGGGAACGCGTCGCCGGGGGCTCCTCGGTGAGGTCGATGACCTCCTCGTCGGAGGGCCCGCGGAGCAGGCCGTGGAACGCCTCCCGGACCACCCGGCCGACCGCCGGGAGACCTGCGGCGGTGCGGTCGGCGACGACCCGCAGGGAGGTCCGGGTCACGATCGCCACGGCGAACACGGCGAGGGCGGCGAGCAGGACGCCGGCGCCGCCGGGCGCGGCGATGGAGGCGAGCCCGCCGCCGACGAGGATGCCGAGGGCGCCGCCGGCACGGGCGATGGCCTCGGAGGGGTCGTCGAGGACGGGCTGCCCCCGGGTGAGGTGCAGGAGGCCGGCGAGCGCCACGACGAGCAGGCCGAGGCCCACCGCCATGCGGATGGCGGCGTCCTCGTCCCGGCGGGACCGCAGGACGACCGCGCCCAGCGCGACCAGGAGCCAGGGCACGACGTACCGCAGGAGGCCGACCGACCAGCCGGTGGCGTCGACGAGCGCGCTGCCGAGCCTCCCGGTGGCGTCGAAGAAGACGGCCAGACCGGTCAGCACCCCGACCACGATCAGGACGAGGCCGGTGATCTCCGGCCCCCGGCCGGAGAAGGCGGCCTTGTGGACCCGGCGCGAGACGGGCGGACGCCGGCTCGACCGGGCCCGGGTCCCCGTCGAACGCGACGCACGCGTCGAACCCGACGTGGTCCGGGTCGTCGAGCGGGTGCGGGCCGGCTTACGGGCTCGTGAACGGGTGGAAGTCGCCACAGTGGCAACAACGCTAACACCAGTCACATGCGTGACGGTTCCGACGCCCGTCCGGGCGACCCTCGGGTCAGCGCACCTCGACCATCGGCACGATCATCGGCTTCCGGCTGGTGCGGTCGCTGACGAGGGAGCCCGCGGCCCGGCGCACGACACGCCCGAGCTCGACACCGTCGAGCTCCCCGCCCTTGGCCATCGCCCGCTCGAGGGCCGCGGTGACCGCCGCCGCGAGGTCCTGCACCAGCCCCCGCTCGGCGCCCTCGGCGATCCAGCCGCGGGTCTCCACCGTGGGCCCAGCGACGATCCGACCGGCACCCGCGTCGACCGAGACGGCGACGGCGACGAATCCCTCGTTCCCGAGGGTGCGCCGCTCCCCGAGCACACGCTCGTCGAGGTGGCCGACGATGCCGTGCCGGTAGAGGTGGCGACCGCCCACCGGCTCCATGGCCCGCAGACCGTCGTCGGAGAGCTCCACCCGATCGCCGTCCTCGCACAGGACGATGCGGTCGTCGGCCATGCCCATGCGCTGGGCGAGCTCCACGTGGGCGACCAGGTGGGCGTACTCGCCGTGCACCGGCACGAACCACTCCGGCCGGGCGACGGCATGGAGCGTCTTGAGCTCCTGCTGCTTGCCGTGCCCCGAGGTGTGCAGGTCCAGCTGGCCGCTGTGCACGATGCGACACCCGAGCCGGGCGAGGCCGTTGCGCATGCGGTAGACGGCGGCCTCGTTGCCGGGGATCGGGTGCGAGCTGAACACGATCGTGTCCTGCTCCCCCACCGACAACCACCGGTTCTGCCCGAGGGACATGAGCATCAGCGCCGACCGGGGTTCGCCCTGGGAGCCGGTGCACACCACGCACGTGCGGCCGGGGTCGAGGTTCGGGAGCTCACCCGCGTCGACGAGCGAGGCGTCGGGGATCCGGAGCAGGCCGAGCTCACGGGCGAGCTGGATGTTCCTCCCCATCGACAGCCCGAGAGGGACGACCACCCGACCCGTGGCCACCGCGGCGTCGGCGATCTGCTGGAGCCGGTGGATGTGGCTGGCGAAGGCCCCGACCACGAGCCGCCGCCCCACGTTGTCGGCGAAGAGCTGGCGCAGCACCGGACCGATCCGGGACTCCGAGGCCGACTGGCCCGGACTGTCGGCGTTGGTGGAATCGGCGAGCAGGAGCCGGATGCCGGGATCGTGGGCGAGCGACCCGATCCGGGCGAGGTCGGTGCGCCGGCCGTCGACCGGGGTGTGGTCGAGCTTGAAGTCCGACGAGTGCAGGATCACGCCCTGGTCCGTGTGGAAGGCGGTGATCAGCCCCGACGGCGTGGAGTGGGTGACCGGGATGAACTCGCAGTCGAAGGGCCCCACCTGGAGGCGGTCGCCGTCGGCCACCCGGTTGAGCTCGACGAGGTTCCCCACGCCGAACTCCTCGAGCTTGTGCCGCACCATCCCGATGGTGAACGGCGCGCCGTAGACCGGCACGGTGCGGTCGAGCTGGGCGAGCATCGGACCGAGGCCACCGATGTGGTCCTCGTGGGCGTGGGTGAGGATGACGCCGTCGACCTTGTCCCGGCGCTCCATCAGGTAGCGGAAGTCCGGCAGGATCGCGTCGACGCCGGGGATGTCGTCCGAAGGGAACATCTGGCCGCAGTCGAGCACCACCGCCCGGCCTCGGGTCTCGAGCACGGCGCAGTTCCGGCCGATCTCCCCCAGACCCCCGAGGAACGTGACGCGGACGGGGTCGGCCATGGGATCTCCGGGGTGTCAGACGCCGGCCGGACGGCCGAGCGCGGCGAGCACGGCCCGGGCACGCTCCTGGAGGCCGACGGGCTCGGGTCCCATCGGCAGGCGGCAGTCGCCGCCCGGGAGCCCGAGCACCTTGAGCATCGCCTTGGTGGGGATGGGGTTGGGGTTGGCGTCGCCGGACTCGAAGTCCCACGAGGGGATCAGGTCGGCGTTCAGGGCACGGGCCCGCTCGACGTCGCCCCGCAGGAACGCGTCGATCATCGCTGCGGTCTCGCCCGCCGCCCAGTGGGTGGCGACGCCGATCACGCCGACCGCGCCCACGGCGAGCAACGGGAGGGTGAGGGCGTCGTCGCCGCTGTAGACCTCGAAGCCCTCCGGGGCGTGGGCGATGAAGCGGGCCGTCTCGGCGGGGTTCCCGGCGGCGTCCTTGAGGGCGACGACGTTGGGGACCTCGGCCAGTTCGAGCAGGGTCTCGGTGGTGACCTTCCGACCGGCCCGGACCGGGATGTCGTAGAGCACGACCGGGAGGTCGGTGGCGGCGGCGACAGCCCGGAAGTGGGCGAGCAGCCCGGCCTGCGACGGGCGGTTGTAGTACGGCGTGACCGAGAGGATCGCCGCGGCGCCGGCCTCGGTGGCGCGGGCGGTGAGCTCGACCGCAGCCGACGTGTCGTTGCTCCCGGCGCCGGCGATGACCGGGACCGAGACCGCGCCGGCGACCGAGCGGATGAGCTCGATCTGCTCGTCGTGGGTGAGCGTGGGGCTCTCGCCGGTGGTGCCGGCGATCACCAGACCCTCGTTCCCCTGCGCCACGAGCCAGCGGGCGAGGGTGGCGGCGCCGTCGAGGTCGAGGCGGCCCTCCGCGTCGAAGGGCGTGACCATGGCCGTGACGACCCGCCCGAACCGCGCCATCAGTGCGCCGTCTCCTTCGCTCGATCGATCCCGAGGGTGGCGAGCAGGTGCTCGTGGAGCTCGAACCAGACCGTGTGGTACGAGTCGATGAGCGGCTTCAGGAACCACTCGTGCTCCCCGGCCCGCACCCGCCCGAGGGCCGCCGTGAAGCGCTCCCCGTAGCCGTCGAACCGGGCGAGCACGCCGGCGAGCTCGGCGCACACGGGCTGGACGCCGGCGTCGGCCTCGGCCAGACGGGCGATCACCGCGGCGTCGTACGCCGGGTCGGCGTGGTCGTTCAGGACACCGGGCTCGGTCTGCTGCCAGTCGGTGCAGAGCGTCAGGAAGCCCTGGTTGTGGGCGAGGAAGCTGCGATAGGCGGCGTCGACCGCAGTGCGCAGGCCGTGCTCGTCGAGCTCGGCGGCGAGCAGCTGCTCACCCTCGGCCCGACCGGCCGTGGTGAGCATCCACCCCGACAGGCGACCCTCGCGGTGGCGGACCAGACCGGCCGTCTCCGCGTCGGCGAGCACCCGGAGCACCTCGTCGACCGGGACCTGCATCGCGTCGGCGACCACGTCCGCCTCGACGAGGTTCTTCAACCGGAGACCGACGAGGACCAGGAGCGTGGGGTCCGAGACCAGGGGTGCAGCTGCCATGACCGTGCAACAGTACCAACCGTGCCGCGGAGCCCCACGGTCGTTTCCGCCCGCCCCCCTGGTCAGCGCACCGGCTCGTGGACGTCCTCGTCGACCGCCACGTCACCGCTGGCCGCCCGGCCGCGCACCACCCGGCGGAGCACCAGCGGGTAACCGATCAGCGCGATCAGGGTGAAGACCATCCACTGCACCGCGTAGCTGAGGTGCGGGCCCTCCCCCAGGTCGGGCGGGCGCACGGCGAGCATCGGCGGCTCCGCGGCCTCCAGCTGGAGCAGGACCGGGACCAGCGCCTCGTCCACGACCTCGTCGATGGCGGCGACGTCGGGCCGCGAGATCTGCCGTACGCCCTCGGCGTCGACGAGCACCCCGCCCGAGCGGGACGGCTGCACGACCCCGACCACGGTCACCTCACCCGCGGGCGGGGCGTAGTCCGACGGATCGCCGTCGAGGGCGATCGCCCGACCGACGAAACCCCGGTTCACCAGGACGGCCTCGCCGGGGGCGGTGACGAGCGGGGTGAGGACCCAGAACCCCGGGGCGCCCTCGAGCGTCCGGTTCGCCACCAGCACCTCACCCGACGGATCGAAGGCCCCGACCGCCGTGGCGTGCCGGTACTGCAGGTCGCCCCCGGGATCGTCGGTGGTGGCGAGCAGCGCGTCGAGGTCCTCGGTCGGCAGCTCCTGGCGTGCCTCGATCGTGGCGTTCGACTCCCGTCGCTCGTCGAGCCGCGCGAGCTGCCACAGCGCGGCGCCGATCATGGCGACCACGAGGAGCAGCACGAGCACGTGGGAGAGCAGCCACAAGGGCCGCAGCAGCACCCGCACCGCTCAGAACCCCAGCAGGGTGTCGAGCCCCACGGTCACCCCGGGGGTCGTGCCCACCCGGTGCACCGCGAGCAGGACACCGGGCATGAACGAGGTGCGGTCGTAGCTGTCGTGGCGGATCGAGAGGGTCTGCCCCTCGGCGCCGAGGATGACCTCCTGGTGGGCGACCATGCCGCGCATGCGCACCGAGTGCACGCGGATGCCGGCGGGGCCCTCACCGCCCCTTGCGCCGGGGAGGACGGTCTTCTCCGTGGGATCCGCCGCCCAGGAGCCGCTCGCCGCCGCCATCCGCTCCGCGGTGTGGGTGGCGGTCCCCGACGGGGCGTCGACCTTGCGGTCGTGGTGCAGCTCGATGATCTCGGCCGTGTCGAACCACGGCGCTGCGAGCTCGGCGAAGCGGATCATCAGCACCGCACCGATGGCGAAGTTGGGCACGATCAGCGCGTTCGACCGGGTGAACCGGCGACGGGCGTCGGCGAGGTCGTCGCCGCCGAGGCCGGTGGTGCCGACGACGGCGTGCATGCCCGCCTCGGCGTACACGGGCAGGTTCGCCCGGATGGCGTCGGGGACCGTGAAGTCGACCACGACCTCGGCCCCGGCATCGGCAAGGGCGTCGAGCGAGCCGGCGACGACCACGCCGCCGCCGACATCGGCCGCCACGCCTGCGACCTCGCCGACGGTGCGGCCCGCGCTCTGCGGGTCGACGGCGGCCACGAGCTCCGTGCCCGCGTCGCCGGCCACCGCCCGGCACACCTCCGAGCCCATCCGGCCCCCCGCACCGACCACACCGACGCGCACGCTCATGGTGCGAAGGCTACGGGGCCACCGGCGGGGACGGGTCAGCGGGCCGTGCAGGCGGCCGCGAGGCGGTCGACCGCGGCCAGGTGCTTCTTCACCGGACCGACGACCGCCACCGAGGGCGGCGTGGCCATGATCCGGTGCAGGACGCGGGTGACGTCGTCGACGGTCACGGCGGCGATCCCGGCCAGGTACTCGTCGATCGGCATGATCCGGCCGAGGATGGTCTCCGAGGTGCCGAGGCGGGACATACGGCTCCCGGCGTCCTCGAGCGAGAGGATCGTGGAGCCCTCCACCCCGTCCCGCGCGACCTCGAGCTCGCGCGCCCCGATGCCCTCCTGCACGAGCCGGGCGAGCTCGTCGCCGAGCACGGCGCAGAGCTCGTCGAACCGCTCCGGCGCGGTCCCTGCGTAGACGCTGAGGACCCCGCTGTCGGCGTAGGCGCTGACCCCGGAGTACACGCTGTAGGCCAACCCCCGGTCCTCGCGGACGGCCTGGAACAGCCGGCTGGACAGGCCGCCGCCCAGCACCTGGTTCGCCATCGCGAGGGCGTAGCGGTCGGGGTCGCCGTGGGGCAGCGCCCGCCACCCGACCGCCAGGTGGACCTGCTCGGTCCGTCGCTTCACGATCGCTCGGGGGTCGGTGCCCGACGGTGGCGGCGTGCGCTCGGGCGATGCACCTGACGACTCGGCATGGAACGCCTCGACGGCGGCCTCCACGATCCGGTCGTGGTCGACGTCGCCGGCGGCCACGACGACGAGGTTCGCCGGCCGGTACCAGTGGCGGTGGAACTCGGCGAGGTCGTCCGGGGTCACCGACGCCACCGAGTCGATGGTGCCGAGCACCTCCCAGCCGAGCGGGTGCCCCGGGAACACCGCCTCGTAGAGGGTGGAGTGGACGAGGTCGTCCGGGTCGTCGAGCTGCAGGTGCAGCTCCTCGAGGATCACGTTGCGCTCCGAGTCGACCTCGGCTGCACGGAACGCGGGGCGGGCGACGACGTCGAAGAGGAGGTCGAGCCCGAGGTCGAGGTGGCGCGCCGGGAGCCGGCCGTAGAAGGCCGTGTACTCCTTGGTGGTGTAGGCGTTCAGATCGCCGCCCGTGGCATCCACCGTCTCCGCGATCTCGCGCGAGCTGCGGGTGGGCGTGCCCTTGAACAGCAGGTGCTCGAGGAAGTGGGACGCGCCGGCGATGGAGGCCGGCTCGTCCCGGTTGCCGACCCCGACCCACACGCCGAGGGCGACCGAGCGGATGCCCGGCATCCACTCGGTGACGACGCGCAGGCCGTCGTCGAGCACGGTGCGGCGGACCGCGCCGTCCGGGTTCGCGTCGGACGCGACCGGGCCGGCCGGCGTGCTGCCGGCCGGCCCGTTGTCAGGACGTGCGTCCCTATCGTCTGGACGTGCGCCCACCGGGGTCAGCGTCGACCGCCGCCACCGCCG
>JBEIGA010000056.1:0-16747 GCA_040382135.1 Acidimicrobiales bacterium | reverse complement strand
GACTGTTTTACACCAAGCAAAACCAGGTGCGCTACTACCGCGCCTCCGACAACCTGCAACGGCCCCACTACCGGGAACAGGCCCTCGGTCTTCAGGAAGGGGAGACCGGCGCCGTCGAGTCGGCCGAGGAGGGCCAGGGAGTCGGCCGTACGGAAGACGCCGCCCGCCGCCGGCTGGAACCGGCAGCGCCAGTGGTCGACGCAGAACGTCTCGGGTGCCCCACCCGGGTACACCTTCTGGCCGCGGTTCGAGATCATGACGAGCTCGAACTCGGGACCAGCGTGCTCCTCGAGCAGCTTGCCGAGCTCCTCGACCGGGTTGCGCCACTCGACGAAGACGTCGATGCCGACCTGCTCCTTCACCGGGATCGGCCGGGGTGCGAGCGTGACCGAGATCGGCTCGTTGCTCGACGGGTACGAGACCGCCTTGAGCTTCGTGGGCTCCTCGCCGATGCGGGCGATGACCGCGTCGGCGAACTCCTTCGTGCCGACCTTCTGGGTGGAGACGGCCTCGTCGAAGATGTCGTAGGTGTGGACGCCGTCCTCGATGGTCTTCAGCCAGGCGTTGTGCACTCGGGTGGCGACGTCGCCCTGGCCGATGTGCACGAGCATCTGCACGGCGCCGAGGAACAGGCCCGAGGGGTTCGCCAGGTTCTGACCCGCGCGACGTGGCGCCGAGCCGTGGATGGCCTCGAACATCGACACGTTCTCGCCGATGTTGGCGCTCCCCGCGAGGCCGACCGAGCCGGCGATCTGCGCGGCCACGTCGGAGAGGATGTCGCCGTAGAGGTTCGGGAGCACCACCATGTCGAACGCCTCGGGCGTGTCGGCGAGCTTCGCGGCGCCGATGTCGACGATCCAGTGCTCGCTCTCGATGTCGGGGTACTCGGTGGCCACCTCGTCGAACACCTCGTGGAAGAGGCCGTCGGTGAGCTTCATGATGTTGTCCTTCGTGAAGCACGTGATCTTCTTGCGCCCGTACCGGCGGGCGTACTCGAAGGCGTACCGCACGAGGCGCTCGGACCCCGGCCGGGTGATGAGCTTGAGGCACTGGTAGACGTCGGCCGTCTGGCGGTGCTCGATGCCCGCGTAGAGGTCCTCCTCGTTCTCCCGGACGATCACCACGTCCATGTTCGGGTGCTTCGTGGCGATGTACGGCGAGTAGCTGGGGCACGGCCGGACGTTGGCATAGAGGCCGAGCGTCTTGCGGACCGTGACGTTCAGGCTCTTGAAGCCGCCGCCCTGGGGTGTGGTGATCGGGGCCTTCAGGAAGACCTTGGTGCGCCGCAGCGACTCCCAGGCCTCGGGCTCGATGCCGGCGGTGTGGCCCCGCTCGTAGACCCGCTCGCCGATGTCGATCGTCTCGATGGCCAGGTTGGCGCCACCGGCCTCGAGGATGCGCAGCGTCGCATCCATGATCTCCGGGCCGATGCCGTCCCCGTGGGCGACGGTGATCGGGGTGGGGGTGGTGTTCTCGCTCATTGCTTCCTTCTCTCGTGCCTTCTCGTGAAGGGTCAGTGGGGCAGTGGGACGTAGTCGGGGATGCCGTCGAACTCCTCGAGCTTCCGGACGTCCGACCACCGGAGGCGCCGGCCGAGGCCGAGGAGCAGCTCGGTGATCGCCGCGTCGGTGAGGTGCCCCTCCGGATCCCGACCGACGAACCGTGCGCGGACGACGGTGGGCGTCGCCCCCCGTGCGGGGTCGCCCTGGCCGTCCACCGCGGTCAGCAGGCGGAGGTGGGAGTCACGGGCCGCGTCGCGGGCGGCGTCGACCGCGGCATCGGCACCCGAGGGCGCTTCGATCCAGACGTCGGCACCGACGACCCGTCGGCGACGGGCGGCCCGGGCTGCGCCGTGGGACGGAACGCCGGCGGAGTGGGCCTCGGGTTCCAGGAGCATGGTCATGCGCTTCACCTCACCTCGACTTGTCGAAGTGAAACTACGGAAACACAGTTCCTTTATCAACCCCGGTGTTCGGGCTTCCTCCAGCCAGGGGGACGGAGGACGTGGCCGAGACGGTCGCGCCAGGAGCGGGCGCGGGCGACGTCGGCGAACAGGTCGCGGTACTCGTGGCTGGCGACGCGCAGGGGCCGGAAGGTCCTGATGTTCGTGGTGAGGCCGTAGACCACCGGCTCGCGCTCGGGCTGGTAGGTCCGGAACAACCGGTCCCAGAGGATCAGGATCCCGCCGTGGTTCCGGTCGAGGTAGCGGCGGTTGCTGCCGTGGTGGACCCGGTGGTGTGACGGGGTGTTGAGCACCGCCTCGAGGGGACCGAGGGACCGGATCGTGTCGGTGTGGATCCAGTACTGGTAGAGCAGGTCGAGCTCCCGGGCCCGGGCGAGCAGCGACGGCCTGATGCCGAGGAGCGCCAGTGCGCCGTAGGGCACGAACACGCCGAAGGCGTCGGCGACCGGCTGCCGCAGGGCCGTGGAGAGGTTGTAGCGCTCGCTCGAGTGGTGGACGACGTGGATCGCCCAGAGGAACCGGTGCTCGTGCATCAGGCGGTGGTTCCAGTAGTAGACGAGGTCCCAACCGACGAGCGCGGCGACGAGGGCCGCCGGGCCGCCCCCGAGGTCGCGGAGGACTCGGTGGCGCCAGAGGCGATCGACGTCGGTGAGCGCTGTCCAGGTCGTGGCGAGGGCGACACCGCCGGCGGCCGTCGCGACCACGCCGCCGATCGCGGCGACCCGACGTGCGGGGGAGGGCGGCCCCACCGGCTCCTCCGCCCGTTCCTCGCGACGGGCCAGCCGGTCGGCGACCGCGGTCGCCACGGCTGCGGCGACTGCGGTGCCGACGAGCACCCGCCCGAACCGCCCCCGTCCAGGGGTGAAGGGGCGGAGCAGCCGGGGCACCACGAGCGGAGCGAGGAGGCTCGCCGTCCCCATGGTGAGGCTGGTCCGGGTGTCCCGAGCCTCGTAGTCGGCGGGGGACTCGCCGGGGGGTCGTCCTGTCCGGGCTGCCCGCCGACGCAGGACGGTGCGCTCCGCCGCCATGGAGGCGAAGAACCCCGGCACCGCAGCGACGGTGAGGTCGGTCACAGGCCGAAGTTACCGCTCAAGCCGGTCGTCATGGTTGCCGTAGACGGAGTCACCTGCCATTGGGCAGGGGACGAGGCATCGATCCGTTCGGTCGTAGTTGGTCGCCTGACCGGGCGGGGAGTCAGTGGCGAACCCGACGTCCGAACGCCGATCCCCTCTCGAGGTTCGAACATGTCGAAGACCACGCGCTCCCGCATCCGCATCACCCTGGCCACCTTCGTGCTGGCCGCCGGCACCGTCGCCGGGACCGGTGTGGCCGAGGCGAAGGCCGTGCCGGGCGAAAGGGACGCCGGCGCTCAGGCGGAGGCGGGCAGGGCGGAGGCCGGCAAGGCGCCGGCGGCCGGCCAGATCTCCACCCGGGGCTTCAGGAACCGGTGACGTCCCTGGTGCCGGTGGAACGGTGACGACGCCGTCGGCGTCGCCCGGCGGAGGTCGGTCGTTGCCCGAGGGCCTCGTGGACGGCGACGTCCGTGAGGTCCTCGACGTCGTCGCTGCCGTCGACGCGTCGCGCCGACGGCTCCGGACCCGGTCGGCCGACCGTCGTCGCCGGCTCGTCGCGCTGGTCGTGGGCGGGGGGTTCCTCGCCGCGTCGGCGGTGTGGCTCCTCCTCGAGCCGCCGGTCGGCGTCTCGGCGGGCGTGCTCCTCGCCTGCCTTGCCGCCGCCACCCTTGCGCTCGCGGTCGAGTTCGAGATCGGTCCTGGTTCGGCGGTCCCGTCGTCACCGGTGATCTTCGTGGCGTTGTTCCTCCTGCCGCCCAACCTGGTGCCCGTCGTCGTCCTCGGCGGATTCCTCCTGGTCTCGGCTGTCGGGCGCATCCGTGACCCGGGGCGGGCCGAGTCGCTGCTGGCGATCGCGTCGTCCGCCTGGCATGCGGTCGGCCCCGCCCTCGTGTTCGCGTTGGCCGGGCTCGGCGCTGAGCCCCCTCGGTTCGCGGACCTCCCGCTCCTGTCCGCCGCCGTGGTCGCCATGTTCGCCTTCGACGCAGCAGCGTCGGCCGCCATGAACTGTGTGGGGTTGGGGGTTCCCGCTCGGAACCTGGCGGGTGCCCTGCGGTTCACGATGGTGGTCGACCTGCTCCTCGTCCCGGTGGGCCTCATGGCGGCGGCGGCGGCGCCCGGTTCCTCCGCTGCGCTCGTCCTGCTCGTCCCGCCGATCCTCCTCCTGGCGTTGCTGCAACGGGACCGACGCGCCCACCTCGACCACTCGATCGTGCTCAGCGGCGCGCTCCAGGAAGTGGCCGAACGCGCCCATCGGGACCCGCTCACGGGCCTCGGCAACCGCCTCGCGTGGGAGGAGGCGCTCGACCGCGTCCGAGAGGCGGATGACCCCGTCGGCGTGATCCTCGCCGACGTGGACGGGCGGAAGGCCGCCAACGACACGCTCGGTCACCAGATGGGCGATCGCCTCGTCGTCGCGGTCGCGGACGTCGTCGCCGCCGTCGCGTTGAGCGCTCGGGATGCGACGGCGGCTCGACTCGGCGGCGACGAGTTCGGACTGCTGCTGCCCGGGGTGACCTCCGAGCGGGCGGACGTCCTGGCCGCTGCGGTCCGTGACGCCTTGGCTGCGGCCCCGCTGCTCGACGGCCTGGTCCAGGTGCGCGCCTCGGTGGGTGCCGCCCACCGGTGCACCGGGCGGTCGGTCGATGACGCGGTCGCAGTCGCGGACCTCGGCGTCTACGCCGAGAAGGCGCGTCGTGGGCAGGCGCAGGCGGTTGAGGGGTTCCCGGTGCGACGCGGCGTGGGCGACCCGGTCCGCAGCAGCGACTCCTGCGCGTGGTCGGCGGTGAGCACCCCGTCGCGGCCCCGGTAGCGTCGCGGCGCCGCGCGCTCCCGGATGCCGCCCGGGCCGAAACACCTCCTCGGGGAGTACGCGGGCCCGGGACCCGGCGGCCATGATGGCGAGGATGACCAGGCCACAGCCGACCTTCTGGTTGCAGCGGGTGCCGTGGTGGCCGCTTCTCGTGCCGGTGGCCGCTGCGCTGCTGTCGCTCGTCGACATGGCGCTGGGGCTCACGCACGGGGACCCGCGGCAGCCCGTCGCCGGCGCTGCCCTGGCGGTCGTCGCCGGTGTGATCCTGACCCGGGCGCAGTCGAGGCCGATCGCCGTCCTCGTGGCGGTCAGCGCCCTCCACCTGGTGGCGGTCGTCGTCACCCGCAGCGAGATCGCCCTGGAGCCCGTCGTCATGGTGGCGCTGTACGTCGTCACCCGGCAGTGCTCGCGGCGCGTCGCCCGCACGATCGCGCTGCCGGTCGCCATCGTGGTGCCCGGCGTCCACGCGCTCGTGATCGGCGAGTCCGTCCTCGTCGAGTGGGTGAGCGGCGCGGCGCTGCTCCTGCTCCCCGTCGCCGTCGCCGACGCCTTCGGGGCGCGGCAGGCCTGGATCAGGAACCTGGTGGAGCAGGAGACCACGGCTCGGGTGCAGGCGGAGCGCATGGCGATCGCCCGGGACCTCCACGACCTCCTGGCGCACAGCCTGTCGCTCATCGCGGTCCGGTCGGGGGTGGCCCTGCACGTGCTCGACCGGGACCCGTCGCAGGCCCGGGACGCGCTCGCGGACATCAACGGGTCGGCGAAGCGCGGGCTCGACGAGCTCCGGGTGCTGCTCGGGATGCTGCGGTCGGCCGACGTCGCCCCCCTCCGCCCCGTGCCCGCCGACCCCGACGACCTGTCCGAGCTGCTCGAGGTGGCGGCGCAGGCCGGCGTGATGGTGCGCACGTCCGTGGACGGGGCGTTCCCCGAGGGCGCCTCGGAGGCGGCGGTCGTCGCCGTGCACCGCATCGTCGCCGAGGCGCTCGCGAACGTCGTCCGCCACGCCGGTGCGGTGGCGACCGAGCTGCGCGTCGACCACGGCGAGGCGGCCGTCCACCTGCTGGTGCGCAACGCGGCGCCTGCGGGCCCGGCGCCGGTGGCGCCCGGGGCCGGGGTCGGTCTCGTCGGCATGCGGGAACGGGCCGAGAGCCTGGGCGGGTCGTTCGCGGCATCGGGCGCGGCCGACGGCGGGTTCGTCGTGGAGGCGGTCGTGCCGTACCGACCGGCCGGGGTCGCGTCGTGAACCCCCCGCCGGTCCGGGTCCTCGTCGTCGACGACCAGGAGCTGCTGCGCCGCAGTTTCAGCGCGCTGATCTCGCTCGAGGACGACCTCGAGGTCGTGGGGGAGTCTTGCGACGGGCTCGACGCCGTCCGCCAGGCGGTCCGGACGCGCCCCGACGTGGTGCTCATGGACATCCGCATGCCCCAGCTCGACGGGATCGAGGCGACACGGCGGATCACCGCGGACCCGTCCCTGCGCCACTGTCGCGTGCTGATCCTCACCACCTTCGACCTCGACCAGTACGTCTACGACGCGCTCTGCGCGGGCGCCTCCGGGTTCCTCCTCAAGGACACCGACCCCGCTCGGCTGCTCGACGCCATCCGGGTCGTCGCCGCCGGCGACGCCCTGCTCGCGCCCTCGATCACCCGGCGCCTCATCGCCGAGTTCGCGGCCCGTCCGGATCCGACCGCCGCCGACTCGGTGCTCGCCACCCTCACGGACCGCGAGCGCGACGTGCTGCGCGAGGTCGGCCGTGGCCTCACCAACGCCGAGATCGCCGACCGCCTGTACATGTCGCCGTTGACGGCGAAGACCCACGTCAGCCGGATCCTGGGCAAGCTCGGCGCACGCGACCGGGCCCAGCTCGTGGTCCTCGCGTACGAGACCGGCCTCGTCGCCCCCGGCGGTCCCCGTACTCCCTGAGGCGTACGGAGCACCACCTCCGGGCGGATGGACGGACGTCTGCGAACGACGAAGGTCTCCCCACGTCAAGCCACAGCAAGGGGAGACCATGGCAACCATCCTGTCGAGAGACGCCGCTCCGCAGGCGGGACGAGGGCCCCGCACGGGGCCTGCTGCCCGCCTCGTCCGCGCCGTCAAGGCCTACGACGGCGGCGATCGTCGCGTCCTCGCTCTCGACGACGTCAGCGTCGACTTCGCCGCCGGCCGGTTCACCGCGATCATGGGACCGTCGGGCTCGGGCAAGTCCACGCTGCTCCACACCGTCGCCGGGCTGGACCCACTGACCGGCGGTGCGGCGTTCATCGGCGACGTCGACCTCACCACCCTCTCGGACCGTGCGCTCACCGAGCTCCGGCGGGACCGGGTCGGGTTCGTCTTCCAGGCCTTCAACCTGATCCCGAGCCTCAGCGCGCTGGACAACATCACCTTGCCGCTCGCCCTCGCCCGTCGCACCGTGGACCGGTCGACGCTCGATGCGGTCGTCGACCTGCTCCAGCTCGGTGCCCGCCTCGGTCACCGACCGTCCGAGCTGTCCGGCGGCCAGCAGCAGCGCGTGGCGATCGCCCGAGCCCTCGTCGGCGGACCCGAGATCCTCTTCGCCGACGAACCGACCGGCAACCTCGACTCCCGCACCGGCGTCGAGATCCTGGGCTGCCTGCGCGCCGCGGTCGACGACCACGGCCGGTCGGTCGTGATGGTCACCCACGACCCTGGCGCGGCGGCGTTCGCCGACCGGGTCGTGTTCATCGTCGACGGCCGGGTGCACGACGAGCTCGACGCGCCGGACGCTGACGAGGTGCTGGCGGTCATGCGGACGCTGGGGCGGTGACGGGGATGCTCAGGATCGCTCTCGGCAACGTCGTTGCGCACCGCTCCCGGTTCGCCATGACCGCACTGGCCATCGCCCTCTCGGTGGCCTTCCTGATCGCCACGCTGGGCCTCACCAACGGGATGCGCGGCACCGCATCCCGCGACGTCGACATCGCCCACCGGGGTGTCGACGCCGTGGTCGTCGGACCGGTCGTCGCCGCACGCAACGGGGGGCCCGGCGAGCTGGCCGGCGTGGCGCGGGCGTCCGTCCCCGCCGATGCCGTGGCCGCGGCCCGTGGGGTGCCCGGTGTCGACGTGGCGGAGGCGGTGACCGTCGGGTTCGCCAAGCTCGTGGTGGACGGGCGGGCCGTCGGGACGGGGACGGCGGTCGACGTCGGGCGGAGTTGGGTCGCGGACGAGGAGCTGAACCCCTTCGACCTGGCCGCCGGTCGAGCCCCGTCCGCTGCGGACGAGGTCGCGATCGACCGCAACCTCGCGGCCGCCGGTGACCTGGGCGTCGGATCGCCTGCGCAGATCCTGACCGCCACCGGCACCCACGATGTCACGGTCACCGGGCTCCTCACCTACGGTTCCAGCGATGCCGCGCCGCTGCAGCGCACCGTCGCCCTCGGCCCCGAGGTCGCCGGGCGGCTGATGGGGCTCGACGACGTCGACCACGTCCTCGTTCGCCTCGACCCCGGCGTCACCGACCCGTCGCCGACCCTTGCCGCGCTGACCGCCGCGGTTCCCGGGGCGGAGGTCCTCACCGGGGAGGCGTTCGTCGCCGAGCAGCAGGAGGCCGTCGGTGCCCCGCTCGAGATCCTCTCGGTGTTCCTGCTCGCGTTCGCGTTGGTGGCCGCGGCGGCCGGAGGGACCATCATCTTCGCGACCTTCGCGCTGACGATGGCCCGGCGCCGCCGCGAGACCGCTCTGCTCCGGGCGCTCGGCGCGCACCGCCGACAGGTCCTGGGCTCGATCCTCGTCGAGGCGGTCGTCCTCGGGCTCGTCGCCGGCGCCGCCGGGGCGGTGCTCGGCGTCCTCGCTGCCGGCGTCATCGGGCCGATCGTCGGTCTCGCCGGGGTCACGATCCCGACCAGCACGGCCCGCATCGGCATCGACACCATCGCCATCGGCGTGGTGGCCGGGCTCCTGGCGACCGTCGCGTCGGCATGGGTCCCCGCCCGCCGTGCGGCCCGACTCGCACCGATCGACGCCCTCCGGGAGTCGGCGGCGGAGCCTCGGACGATGCTGCGGCGCCGGCTCCTGGGCGGTGCGGCATGCCTGGTCGCTGCCGCAGTAGGTGGTGCCTGGGCCCTCGCCGCCTCCTCCGCTGCGCCGTTGGCGCTCCTCGTGCTGCTCGTGCCCGGGCTGGCGCTCGTCGGTCCCGCGTTGGTGCGTGGAGCCGTCGCCGTGCTGCGGACGGCAGCGGCCGCCATCGGCGGCGCCGAGGGGACGATCGCCACGCAGAACCTCCGGGCGAACGCCGTCCGGTCGTCGTCCACGTTGCTCGCGCTGGCGCTCTGCACCGCCATGGTCGGGTTCTTCGCCGTGGTCGCCAGCAGCCTGTCCGAGTCGATCACCGACGACCTCGCCGATGGGCTGCTCGCGGATGTGGTCATCACCTCTGCCACCCCGGACTATGCGACCATCGAGCCGGGCCTGGTCGACGCGGTTCGCGCCGTCCCCGGTGTCGCCGACGCAGCGTCGGTGGTCCGCGCCGACGCTTCGGTCGACGGCTCCGGGACCCTCACCACGGTCGCCGGGGTGCCGGCGGACTTCGAGCGGGTCTTCGACCTCGCCGTCACCGCCGGCTCGCTCGACGGGCTGGCCGAGGGTGGCGTCGCCGTGTTCGACGACGCCGGCGGCCCGACGCCGGCGATCGGGACGGAGGTGAGCATCCGGCTCGAGCACGGGACGCTGACCGGGCCTGTGGTCGCGGTGATCGGTCGGAGCCTCGGAGGCTTCGACCCGCCGAGCTACCTGGTGGACCGGAGCGTGCTGCGAAGCGTCGAACCGGGCCTCCCGGACATGTTCGTGTACGCGGTCCTCGACGACGCCGACCCTGCTGCGGAGGAGCGAACCGCTCGGGCGATCGCGGAGCTCGTCGCGGCCTCGCCCGGATCGCTGTTCGAGACGCGCACGTCCTACCTCGCCCGGGCGGATGCCGAGGTCGCCTCCATCCAGGACCTCGTGTACGCGTTGCTCGGGCTCACCGTGCTGATCGCCCTCCTGGGGGTCGCCAACGCAACGGCGCTCGCCGTCAGCGAGCGGACGCGCGAGCTCGGGATGCTGCGGGCGATCGGGACCACCTCGACCGGGGTCCGGCGGATCGTGCGGGTCGAGGCGGCGCTCCTCGCCGGTGTCGCGGCGGTGGTGGGCGTGACGGTGGCCGTCGGCGCGGCGACGGTGCTCCTCGACGTGGCCGGGGGTGCCCGCCTCGGCGGCGTGACCGTGCCGTGGGTCGGTCTCGCGGTCGTGGTCGTGCTCGCGATCGTCGGCGGCGGCCTGGCTGCGACCGTCCCCGCCTGGCGTGCGTCGCGTCGACCGGTCCTCGAGCTGCTGTCGTCCTGATGTCGTCCGGGATCGCCGAGGGGTGACCCCTCCCGTGACCTACTACGGTGCGCCCTGACCGGGAGGTGTCATGGCAAAGAGCCTCGAAGAAGCACGGAAGCGTCTCGATGACGAGTTCGGCCAGGTGCGACGGAACCTGGACGAGATCCACAAGGTCCTTGCGGACGTCGAGAAGGCGGGGCCGGAGGACGACCTCGCCGACCTGCTCGAGAAGCTCGAGGACGCAGTGAAGAAGGTGCGGACGGGTGGCATGCTCGGCCACGGGGCCAACGGCCACGCCCGTGCCCGCGAGGAGTACCTGAAGCTGAAGAACGGCTGACGGACCCGGAGGGAGATCCCCCGGGTCGACGGTGGTCGTCTCGGGAAGGCGCTGAAGGCCAGGACCTCGGTCCTGGCCTTCAGCCATGAGCGGGCCGATCGCGAACACCGCAGCGACCATGCGCTCGTCGCTGGACGCGGTGTCCCTCCTTGCCTGGTCGATGGACTTCCGTTCGGCGCGCCGGGCGCAGCGGTTGCTGCGCCGGCTGCCGTCCTCCGTGCCGAGCGTCAGCGCACCGGGCGGAACGCCCCGCCGGAGCCGCCACGACTCGACGCCGCCGATGGCTGGTGCCGGCCACTCACCCGGTCGTCGCGACACCTCTCGACGATGGAGGTGGCTGGTGGTGCGACGGCAGCAGCTGGCGGACAGGGCGCTTCGCCCGGCGATGCGGTCGCCGGGAAGGCCGATCCCGGCGCGTCATGTGGAGCGGGAGCTCCGGCGGCTGATCGCCCGTGTCCCCGTGCACTGGAAGGGCATCGCATGAACGGCCTGCACCGTTCCGCCATCGTCACCGTGCTCGAACGATCCAGCCGCTACACGCTGCTCGTCCACCTGCCCCGCCTCGACGACCGACGACGGCCACTCGACCACGCCACGGGATGCGCCTCTCGCCGCCAAAACGGCAACGGCGGTCTCGTCCTCATCGAGGACGAGACCGGCGGCGCGGCATGACCCGGAACCACCGCAGGGCGAGCGGCGGAGTCACAGCGGGTTGGGTGACCGGGTGGGCTGCTGCACGCCGGGTGTGCCGGGACCGATGTGACGCAGCGTCGGCCGCCGCAGGAGCGATCCACCACCTGCGCGGGCCCGTCGAGCGAGGACGCGGTCGCGGATCGGCGGGAGCCGCAGGGCGACCGAGGGACCGAACAGCACGACGGCCTCGAGGCCCTCGGCGGGTTCACCCGGCAGCAGGAAGAGGTGCAGGGTCATCGCCGCCACGATCACGTAGGTGAGCCGGTGCAGGCTCCGCCAATTGCGAGCCCCGAGCCACCGTTGCGCGGTTCGGTTCGAGGTCGCGGCCAGCGGCAGGATCAGGGCCGCCGCGACCGCTCCGGCGAGGAGGAACGGGTCGCCGACGATGCGACCTGCGTCGTCCTCGGCGAGGAAGGCCACGGTGTTGACCGTGGCGTACCCCGCCAGGAGGATCCCGAGGTACATCCGGAGGGTCACGTGGCGTCGGCCGGTCAGGGTCGTGATCGGCGTGATCGCGAAGATCGCCGCCAGCACGAGGAGCCCCGGGTTCTCGGCCAGCGCGAGGGCGAGCTCCCAGTAGTCGTGGCTGTCGACGAGGCCGACGGCGGCGACGGGCGCTGCCGCCAGGACGACGGCGAGCGGGAGGGCGGCCAGGCCCAACACGATCCGCTCCCCGCGTCGGAGCCTGCGGAGCCCGGCGGCTCGCGGTCGGCGATCAGGGCGTGGGTTCTGGTCGAGGTTCAGGGCGGAGGTGGTGCTCATGGCCTGATCCTGCGGGTGGGACCGCAGGTCGGGATCCGCTCGCGGGAGACGTCGACTACTCCCCGGAGAGGTTGTTGCGGACGCTGCGCGTCCCGAGGGCCGCCCGGCGTCAGGGGCGTTCGGGCGACGGGTTCCAGGGGCGACGCGGCGTGGTGGGCCCGGTCCGCAGCAGCGACTCCTGCGCGAGCTCGGCGGCGAGCTCCCCGTCGCGGTCGTAGATCGTGCCCCGGTAGACGCCGCGGCCGCCGAAGGCCTTCACGGGGAACAGGTCCAGCAGCAGCCACCGGTCGGCCCGCACCGGTCGGTGGAACCAGACGGTGTGGTCGATGCTCGGTCCGCCGCGGGGGAGGTCGTCGCGGGTGATCCGCCCGAACCCGCTCCCGATGTCGGAGAGGTAGGCGAGGGCGCACGCCTGGACGATGCGGTCGTCGGTGAAGGGGGTGACGATGCGCACCCAGAGACGGCACGGCACGCCGTCGGGCTCGTCGAGGCCGACGGGTCGGATCTCGGTGATGCCGTCGAAGTCGAGCCCGACGATCCCCTCGGGCGGTGGGACCTCCGTCGGCATCGGCGCGGCCAGCTCGCCGCCCTCCTCGTCCACGTGGAACGAGGCGAGCATGGAGAAGATGACCTCGCCGTCCTGGATGGCCGCGACGTGCCGGGCCGAGAAGGAGCGGCCGTCGCGGTCACGCGAGACGCGCAGGATCACCGGGTGCTCCGGCCGGCCGGGACGCAGGAAGTAGCCGTGGAGCGAGTGGGGGAACCGGTCGCCGGGCACGGTGGCGGCCGCGGCCCGCAGGGCCTGGGCGGCGACCTGGCCGCCGAAGAGCGTCACCCGCGGCGGGTCGGACGCCACGTTGCGGCCCCGGTACAGGTCCCGGTCGAGCTCCTCGAGGTCGAGCAGCTCGGCCATCCCCCGGATCGTGTCGAAGCGTCCGTCGTCCCCCACGGGCGGAACCGTACCGTCGTCCCCTAACCTCTGCGGACTATGGAGCCTGGAAACGGATATATCGAGCCGACCGACGCGCCGGCTCCCAAGGAGACCGTCACCTGCACCGGCGGTGATGCCCTCGCCGGTCAGCTCGTCGCCGAGGGCGTCGAGGTCATCTTCGGGCTCCCCGGCGACCAGCTCATGCACGCCTTGGAATCCCTGGCGGGAAGCGGCATCCCGTTCGTCGTGACCCGCCACGAGCAGGCCACCACCTACATGGCCGACGGTTACGCACGCGCCACCGGCACGCCCGGCGTCGCCATGGTCGTCCCCGGCGTCGGCGTATACAACGCCGGGTCCGGACTGGCCACCGCCTACGCCTGCTCGTCGCCCGTCCTGCTCCTCGCCGGGCAGGTGCCCACCGCGGCGATCGGCCGCGACCTCGGAGCGCTGCACGACGTGCACGACCAGCTCGACCTGGTGCGGCCGGTCACGAAGCGGGCGGAGCGGGTGACCGAGATCGGCCGCGTGCCGGGCGCGATCCGCGACAGCTTCCGGGCGATGCGGACCGGTCGGCCCCGGCCCACCGAGGTCGAGATCCCGCCGGACGTCTTCGGCGGCCGGGGCGAGGTGGCGTTCCTCACCCCGGACGACCCGGGGCCGGTGGCCGCGTCGGACGACGCCGTCGAGGCCGCGGCCGACGTGCTCGCCGGCGCCGAGCGGCCGCTCGTCGTCTGTGGCGGCGGTGTGGTGCTCGGTGATGCGTCGGCAGCGCTGCGGGCGGTGGTCGAGCACCTCCAGGCCGCCGTCGTCGACACCCGCGAGGGCAAGGGCGGCTTCGACAGCCGCCACCCGCTGTTTGCCGGCACCGCCTGGAACAACAAGCGCCTCCGCCACGTGATCGACGACGCCGACGTCATCCTCGCCGTCGGCTCCCGGTACCAGGCGATGGGCGTCGCCCCCGGACAGCGCCTGGTCCACATCGACGTCGACCCGGACCAGATCGGCCGCAACGCCCCTGCGGACGTCGCCGTCGCGGGCGACGCCCGCCGCACGCTCGAGGCGCTGCTGGCCGCGCTCGACCGCCGGTTCCCGCCTCGTGCGTCCCGGGCGGCCGTCGTCGGTGCCATGCGCGAGCAGACGCAGGCGGCCCTGCGCGCCGTCGGGCCACAGGCCGCCATGATCGACGCGCTCCGGGCGGGGATGCCCGACGACGCCCTCGTCGTGGCGGACACCACGACCGTCGCCTACATGTCGCACATGCTCCTGCCCGTCTACGAGCCGCGGAGCTACTTCTCCACCAGCTACATGGGCACCCTCGGCTTCGGGTACCCGGCGGCGCTGGGCGTGAAGTACGGCCGTCCGGACCGTCCCGTCGTCACGATCACCGGCGACGGCGGGTTCCTCTTCGCCGCCACCGAGATGGCGACGGCCGTCCAGCACGGCATCCACACGGTCACCGTGCTGTTCGACGACGGTGCGTACGGCAACTCCAACCGGGACCAGCGGGAGAACTACGCCGGCAAGGAGTACGGGACCCTGCTCCGCAACCCGGACTGGGTGCAGTTCGCCGGGGCCTTCGGGGTGGAGGCGGAGGTCGTGCCGCAGGTGGACCGACTCGCCGACGCCGTCCGCGCCGCCTGCGCGGCCGACCGCTCGGTGCTCGTCGTCCACCCCATGGACCGGCTCCCGTCGGTCTTCTGAGGCTCGGTCCCTCCGACCGTCAGCGGGCGGCCGACGCGTAGGCGTCCTCGTCGGGCGCGCTGGTCCGCTCCCGGTAGACCGCCATGGTGTGGGGCCACTGGGTGACGATCCGGCCCGACACGGGGTGGCGGTAGTAGCCGTGGCAGGCGGCCTGCCACACCTCCACGGCGTCGAGCTCGCGCTGGAGCCGCTCGTTGTAGGCGGCCATCACCTCGGGCCGGACGTCGGTCCAGGCCAGCCCCTCGTCGGTGAGATGGCGCACGTGCCGGACGACGTAGTCGACCTGGTACTCGATCATCTGGATGATGGAGCCGTTGTTGGTGTTCGGGCCGTAGAGCATGAACAGGTTCGGGAACCCGCTCGTGGTGATGCCCAGGTACGCCTGGGCGCCGTCGGCCCAGGCGTCCTCGATGCGGAGCCCGTCCCGGCCGACCAGGTCGACCGTGGAGGCGTAGCGCGTCGTCCGGAAGCCGGTGGCGAGCACCAGCACGTCGAACGTCCGCTCGGTGCCGTCGGCGGTGACGACCCCCGACGCGGTCACCCGCTCGATCGGATCGGTCACGAGCTCCACGTTCGGCCGGTTGAAGGTGGGGTACCAGGCGTTCGAGATCAGCGGACGGTGGCAGCCGTAGGGGACCGTGGGGGTGAGCTTCCGCCGGACCTCGGGGTCCTCGACGACCTCGAGCGCCTGCAGGCCGATGCGCGTGGCCGCCTCGAGCACCGGCGGGTCGTAGGTGATGGCGGTCTCGGTGCGCTGGCGGGCCGCCTCCCGCATGGCGGCGATCTCCTCGGGGTGGCGTCGGAAGTGCTCGAGCTGCTCCTCGGAGTAGAGCTCGTCGTTCTTGAGCAGCACCCAGTTGGCGGACCGCTGGAACACGGCCAGGTGCCCGGCGAGCTTCGCGACCTCGGGCACCAGCTGGACGGCGCTGGCCGCGCTGCCGATCACGCCGACCCGACGCCCGCTCAGGTCGAGTGACTCGTCCCACCGCGCGGTGTGCACGACGGGGCCGGCGAAGTCCCCGAGGCCGGGGATGTCCGGCACGTTGATCTCGCAGAACATGCCCACGGCGCTGATCAGGACGTCGGCGTCGATCTCGTCGCCGGCGTCGGTGACCACCGTCCAGCGTGCCGAGGCATCGTCCCAGCGGGCACTGCGCACACCGGTCCCGAGGCGGGTGATGGGCTCGAGGCCGAAGTCGTGGGCGACCTGGCGCATGTAGGCGCGGATCTCCTCGTGCCCGGCGTAGGGGCGGGACCAATCCGCCTTCTGGGCGAACGAGAAGGAGTACAGGTGCGAGGTGACGTCGCACGCCGCGCCCGGGTAGCGGTTGTGGTGCCACGTGCCGCCGAAGCCGTCGGCCCGTTCCAGCAGCAGGACGTCGTCGACGCCTGCTTCGCGGAGGCGGATGGCCGCGCACATCCCGCCGGGCCCGGCGCCGATCACGACGACCCGGTGGTGTTCCCTCGAGGCTTCGCTCATCGTCCCCCTCCGGTCATCGACTGCCGTCGCTCACCGGGCGTGCTCGCCACCCCAGGCGATGCTGCCGGGGAGGTACTCGACGAGCTCCACCGGCTGCCCGTCCGGGTCGGCGATGAAGAACATGCGCGTCCCGAACATCTCGACGATCGGCCCGAGCGCCCGGATGCCCCGCGCCCCCAGTTCGTCCCGGGCCGCCTGGAGGTCCGGGACCTGGATCGACAGCACGGACAGCCCGAGCCCGGCGCCCCTCGGCCGCTGCGGGGTGTGCGGGAAGGCCATCAGCTCCACCCGCAGGCTGCCGATCCGTCCACCGCAGGCGCGGCCGGTCGCGCCGGGCACTCCGGTGATGGTCTCGAACCACTCGCCCTCGAGCTGCTCGTCGAACAGCAGCTGCCAGCCCAGGACGTCGCGGTACCAGGCCATGGACCGGTCCATGTCGGCGACCGCGATGCCGACGTGCGACGCGTCGATGATCTCCATCGTCTGCTCCCCCCGGTGGTGACGACGGTCCAACCCTACGCCACCCACCCGCATGTGGTTTCCTGCGGTGATGCGGTTCTCCCTGTCCCTCCCGCTCCTCACCGACCCCGGCGCGCGTGACCCCTTCGGTCCCACGTTCGAGCTCGCCCGCATCGCCGAGGCCCACGGCTTCGACACCGCGACCATCGG
>JBEIGA010000055.1:0-16855 GCA_040382135.1 Acidimicrobiales bacterium | reverse complement strand
GTGGCCGTTCGGTCGGTGCCCCAGCCCACCCCCTCTCACCTGCCGCCTGTGCGCCGCCCCCCCACCCGCACCGCCCGTTGTACTGACCCGGGAGCGTACCAAACACCGGCCGGTTGGGTGTGGTCGGGTGCGACCGGGCTCTGTGCGGCCGGGTCAGGCCAGGGTGAGGCGGCCCGAGTCGAGCACGACGTTGTCGCCGACCTTCGTCTGGAAGACGGCGTGGTCGCCCTCCTCCCAGATGTGGACGTCGAGGGCGTCGCCCGGCATGACCGGCGTGGAGAAGCGGCCCTCCATCCCGCCGAAGCGGGCGGGATCGCTGCCGCAGACGGCGTGGAGGAGCGCCCGGCCGGTGAACCCGTAGGTGCAGAGCCCGTGCAGGATCGGCTTCGGGAAGCCGGCGGCGGTGGCGAAGTTCGGGTCCGAGTGCAGCGGGTTCCGGTCGCCGTTGAGGCGGTACAGGAGCGCCTGGTCCGGCCGGGTCTGGTACGTGACCACGTGGTCCGGCGCCCGGTCCGGCGCCACGTTGCGGGGGCCCGAAGGGCCGCGGTCGCCGCCCCAACCGCCCTCGCCGCGGATGAACATCGTGGAGCTGCTCGTCCACCAGGGGTCGCCGTCGAGGTCGGTCACGACCGTCTCGAGCACGACGAGCGCGGCCTTGCCCTTGTCGTAGATGGCGGGGACCCGGGCCTTGGAGCGGGCGGTACCCGACGGCGTGAGCGGCTTGTGGAGCGTGATGGCCTGCTCGCCGTGGACGAGGGCCGCCAGGTTGAAGGTGCCGAAGTCCGGGCCCTTGGCGCCCGTGCCCATGCCCATCACGACGACCTGGGTGGGGAGCGCCTTCTGCTCGACGCCCGAGGTGTTCTCGGTGGTGAACTCGAGCTCGAACCCGGTGGGATCGGTGGCGCCGGCACCGACACCGATCGCATAGAGCAGCGAGTCCTTCGAGGCCCAGCTGAACTCGCCTTCCTCGCCTTCCGCGCCGACGGCATCGGGGTTGATTGGCATGGTCGTGACTCCTCCGCGTGCGAACCGACGCCCCGACGGTAGGTCCGGCGGTGGGGGACGGCAAACGGTCGGCGCGCCGACCCGACCCGTTAGGGTCCGGCCGATGGGGGAGGACGCCACGCCCGACGCGCCCGAGGCGCCGCACTGGAACCAGCAGGGTGGACCGTTCCTGGCCATCGCGCACCCGGCCGTCGCCGGCCGCGAGCGCGAGCTCCGACGGCTCGCGGACGCCGTGCGGCGGGTGGTGCACGCCACCGTGGCCACGGCGCCGTCGGCCGAGGTGACCGCGGAGGCGGCGGCACGGCTGGCGGCGATCGCCGACACGCTGGCGCTGCTGCGGCCGGAGGAACCCTTCCCCCCGTACGGCCCGACCCCGCCGACGGGCGGGCCCCACACCGGGTCGCCGTACGACGTCGTGCACGGGATGTACAACCCGCTCGCACTGCCCTTGCGCATGCACGACGAGCCCTTGCGCATGCGCGACGACGAGGAGGTCGACGGCCGACGGCTGGCGGTGGGCGAGGCCGTGTTCGGCACGCCCTACGAGGGCCCCCCCGGGCTCGTGCACGGTGCCGTCATCGCCGGCTGCTTCGACATGGTGTTGAGCGGCGCGAACCGGCTCGTCGGCCTCGGTGGTCCCACGCTCCGCATCGCCGCCCGGTACCGGCGGCCGACACGCCTCCACGTCCCGTGCCGCTTCGAGGGCTGGTTCGTGGCCCACGCAGACCGTGGCCGGCTGCACACCGAGGGCCGCCTGCTCCAGGAGGGCGAGACCACCGTCGTGGTCGAGGGGACCTTCCGCGACCTCCCTCGGGAGGTCATCGACCGCCTCGCACGGGGTCGGTCGTGAGCGGGCACCTGAACCAACCCGACGGGCCGTTCCACCCCTCGGGTCATCCCGCGGTCGCGGGTCGGGAGCGCGAGTTCCGCGCCCTCGCCGACGCGGGGAGACGGGTGGTGGAGCTCACCGTGTCGCACCTGGCCGACGCCGCCACCACGGACCTGCTGGCCGCCGAGCTCGAGGCCGTGGCCGAGCTGCTCGAGGCGCATGCGGTGGAGCCCGTGCACTCGCGCTACGGCGGCGCCGGGACGGACGCCCACCCCCACGACATCTTCCCGTTCGACCCCGTGCTCGGCATCTACCACCCGCTCGCCCTGCCGGTGGAGATGTCCTGGGAGCCGCCGCTCGCCGTCGGGCGCGCCACCTTCACCCGGCCCTACCAGGGGCCGCCCGGCTGCGTGCACGGTGCGATCATCGCCGGCGTCTTCGACCAGGTCTGCAACGTGGCCAACTTCCGCAACGGCGTCCCGGGCCCCACCCGGACCCTCGACGTGCGCTACGAGCGTCCGACGCTCCTCGACGTGCCCACGCGGTGGGAGGCCTGGGTCGAGTCGGTGGAGGGGCGAGAGGTCACCACCCGCGCCCACGTCCTGCAGGACGGTGCGGTCACGTGCCGGTGCGTCGGGTCGTTCGTGCACCTCGGCGGCGGCGCCACGCCCGACGCCTGAGGGGTCGCCCGACCCGCCGGTACGGATGGGCCGGGATGCCGTCGTGGCGCAGGGGGTAGGGTGGTCCCATGGTGTTCCGACGTCGCGCCCGGTCCGCACGGAGCAAGCGCGGCGACGCGTCGCACGTCGTCTACTCCCGCTGGGACGGCAGCCAGACCGGCCTCGACTTCGACGCCGAGGACCTGCTCTCGCAGATGCTCGACGACCTGGTCTACGACGGCGACCCCAACTCCGCCCTGCGGCGGATGATGCTGGAGGGCTTCAAGGACCGCAACGGGCAGGACGTCCAGGGCATCCGGGACCTGCTCGACCGCCTGCGCCGTGAGCGCCAGCAGCGCCTGGAGCAGTTCGACCTCGGAGGCGTCTACGACGAGATCGCCGACGAGCTGCGCGACGTCGTCGACCAGGAGCGCAGCACCCTCGAGGAGCTCGCCGAGCAGGCACGAGCCGACGAGGACCGCCGCCGGGGCGAGGTCGGGGAGCAGGCCGCCGCCGAGCGCCAGCTGCAGCTCGACATGTTGCCGGAGGACCTGGCAGGCAAGGTCAAGGGACTCCAGAACTACGACTTCCGGTCCGCCGAGGCCCAGCAGCGCTTCGAGGAGCTCCTCGACCGCCTGCGCCAGCAGCTGATGCAGCAGATGGTCGACCAGATGTCCGGCGCCATGCAGAACATGACGCCCGAGGACATGTCCCGCATGAAGGACATGCTCGCCGAGCTCAACCAGATGCTCGAGCAGCGCGCCCGCGGCCAGGAGCCCGACTTCGACGGCTTCATGGACCGCTTCGGGGACTTCTTCCCCGAGAACCCGGAGAGCCTCGACGAGCTGCTCGAGATCATGGCGCAGCGCATGGCCGCCATGCAGCAGATGCTCAACTCGATGACCCCGGAGCAGCGGGCCCAGCTGCAGCAGCTCTCGGACCAGCTCCTCGAGGACATGGACCTCCGCTGGCAGATGGACCAGCTCGGCCAGAACCTCCGCGAGATGCTCCCCCAGATGGGCTGGAACCAGTCCTACGACTTCTCCGGCGCGGACCCGCTCGACATGAGCCAGGCCATGCAGATGATGGAGGACCTGGGGGACATGGACGCGCTGGAGCGGATGCTCCGGCAGACGACCAGCCCCGGCGCCCTCGCCGAGGTCGACATCGACCGGGTGCGGGAACTGCTCGACGACGATGCGGCGGAGAGCCTCCAACGGATGTCCGAGCTCGCCCGCATGCTCGAGGAGGCCGGGCTCATCGAGAACCGCGAAGGCTCCCTGCAGCTGACGCCGCGCGCCATCCGTCGCATCGGCCAGCAGGTGCTCGGCGACCTGTTCCGCAAGCTGAACCAGGACCGCATCGGTCGCCACGCCATCGATCGCAGCGGCATCGGCCACGAGCGGGAGATGGACACCAAGCCCTACGAGTTCGGCGATCCGTTCAACCTCAACATCGAACGCACGGTGCGCAACGCGATCCGCCGCACCGGCGGCGGCACGCCCGTCCGGTTGACGCCGGACGACTTCGAGGTGGAGCGCACCGAGCACCTGGTGCGGTCGAGCACCGTGCTCATGCTTGACCTCTCGCTCTCGATGCCCATGCGCGACAACTTCCTCCCGGCGAAGAAGGTCGCCATGGCGCTCCACGCGCTGATCTCGAGCCAGTACCCCCGCGACTACCTCGGGATCGTGACGTTCAGCGAGATCGCCCGGGAGATCAAGCCCGAGCGGCTGCCCGAGGTCTCGTGGGACTACGTCTACGGCACCAACATGCAGCACGGCTTCATGCTGGCGAGGCGGATGCTGGCCCAGCAGACGGGCACCAAGCAGATCATCATGATCACCGACGGCGAGCCGACGGCCCACATCACCCCGGCCGGGCAGCCCTACTTCAGCTACCCGCCCTCCTACGAGACGGTGGAGTTGACCCTGAAGGAGGTGGCGCGGTGCACCCGTGACGGGATCCGCATCAACACCTTCATGCTCGACGCCAACCACTACCTCACGAACTTCATCGAGAAGATCTCGAAGATGAACGGTGGTCGTGCCTTCTTCACCACGAACCAGAACCTGGGCGACTACGTCCTGGTCGACTTCGTGGAGCAGAAGCGGGCGAACCGCCGAGGCGCCCGAGCCGGCTGATCGCTCCGGCGCTGCACACCGGTCACGTCTGCAGGAGGCGCTCGTAGCGCTCGAGGGTCGACTCGTCGAAGGCGACCAGGACCGCCTCCCGCAGGTGGAGCGGCGTCAGGGAGCGGAGCGTTGCCACGGCGATGCCGGCGGCCTCCTCCGCCGGGTAACCGTAGATGCCCGTCGAGACGGCGGGGAAGGCGATGGTCGCGGCACCTGCGGCATCGGCCACCGCGACCGCCTCCCGATAGCAGGACGCCAGCAGATCCGCCTCGTTCCGGTCGCCCCCCTGCCAGATCGGGCCGACGACATGGACCACCCACCGGGCGGGCAGGGCGAAGCCGGGGGTCAGGCGGGCCTCGCCCGGGGGGCAGTGGCCGATCGCTGCGCACGCCTCCGCGAGCGCCGGACCCGCGGCCCGGTGGATGGCGCCGCAGACGCCGCCGCCGGGGGCGAGGCGCTCGTTCGCAGCGTTCACGATCGCGTCGGTCGCGAGTGCAGTGATGTCGGCACGGATGGTGCGGAGCAGCACACGGCCTCCTTCCACGCAAGGTGGTGCTGTTGCCACGTCTGGACAGCCTCGAGTGACAGTGGTGTAATTACACGAGTGGGACGTGGACCCCGCTCCGTTCCCCGGTGTGCGCCGGGTCGCGGATCCAGGCCCACGGCGGGCGCGGACGGATCTTTGCCGAGGGCGCGACCCTCGACGAACGGAGCATGGACCATGGTCGACGGCATCTGGGTACGGGAGGACGGCGGTCCGCCAGTCGTTCCGTGCGCGTCGTCCGGGCCGGAGGACACCCGATGCGATTCCTGACGAAGACCGAACAGGACATGTCGTGGCAGGACTACGCCAACTGCCTCGGCGTCGATCCGGACCTCTTCTTCCCCGAACGTGGTGCATCCACGCGGGAGGCGAAGGAGGTCTGCCGGGGCTGCGTCGTCCGCGACGACTGCCTCGAGTACGCCCTCCGCAACGGCGAGAAGTTCGGGATCTGGGGCGGCATGTCCGAGCGGGAGCGTCGCCGCATCCGTCGGCAACGTGCGCTCGCCCGTTCGCTGGTCGTGGCCGGCGAGCCGTCTGCCACCGCCTGAGCCGCGGACGACCGCTCCTCCAACAGGGCTAGCCTGACGGCATGAACCTCGGAGGCTCAGAGCTCCTCATCATCCTGGTCATCCTGCTGCTCCTCTTCGGCGGAAGTCAGCTCCCCAAGCTCGCTCGCTCCCTGGGCCAGGCCCAGAAGGAGTTGAAGGCCGGCATGGCGGAGGACTCCGACGACGAGAAGAAGGACGAGAAGAAGAAGGCTTGACCCACGCCTGAACGCACGAGCGCCCCGATCCGTGAGGATCGGGGCGGTCGTTGTCGTTGGTCGGCCTCGTGCGGCCGGTGTCAGCCGACGGTGAGGCCTGCGGCCGGTGTCAGCCGACGGTGAGGCCTGCGGCCTCGCGACGCCGCTTGAGGATCCGGCGGCGCTCCCGCTCCGAGCAGCCGCCCCAGACCCCGTGGTCGATGCGGTGCTCGAGGGCGTGCTCGAGGCAGGCGAACTTCACCGGGCAATCGGCACAGATCCTGCGGGCGAGCTCGACGCCCACACCGTCACTCGGGAAGAAGGTCGACGGCGGGTGCTCGGCGCACTTGCCTTCGGCCATCCAACTCGTATCCATGGTCCTCCTCAGGCGCCCACTGCCGAGTAGTACGAACAGACCACCCGGAAAGTTCCCCGAAAGTGACGATCGGTCCCCCTGCTCGACGCCGGTCGGGGGAACGGTGAGGCCGGACTACGCTGGCATGGTCCGGACGTACCCGAGGAGCATTCATGACCGACACCGCGGACACCGTCGCGACCGAACCGCCCGTGGGGCACGCGCGCATCGTGTACCTCGGACCGGTCGCACCGCACTGGGAGGTCCGCTTCGACTTCGGCGATCGGGCGTTCATGGAGTCGTTCCGCGATCGGGTGAACGCCCGCCTGCTGCTCCTGCCGCCTCATGACCCTCAGTTCCGCCGCAACCGTGAGCGGGTGAACCGCGATGCCGAGCGCGAGAACATCCTCGTGGACTGGGACCTCGGGTACGACGAGTACGAGGGGAGCTGATCCCCCTTCGTCCGAGGGCGAGGCGTGCACATGGGCGAAGGGCCGGTCCGCGGCCGCGACGGCGTGGTGACGGTCGGAGGGTTCGACGAGAACCCGACGGACTTCCTCAACCGCGAGCTGTCCTGGCTGGCGTTCAACTCGCGGGTCCTGGCCCTCGCCGCCGACCCGGACGTCCCCCTGCTGGAGCGGGTGAAGTTCCTCGCCATCTTCAGCGCCAACCTGGACGAGTTCTTCCAGGTGCGGGTGGCTGGTCTGAAGGACCAGCTCGCCGCCGGGGTGTCCCGTACGAGCCCTGACGGGCGGGGTCCTGCGGTCGCCCTCGCCGAGATCGCGTCGGTGGTCTCCGGGCTCGTGGTGCAGCAGGAGCGGATCCTGACCGAGGAGGTCCACCCCGACCTCGCCCGCCACGGCATCCGTCTCGTGCGGTGGGACGCGTTGGATCCGGTCGACCGCGCCTGGGCCTCGGGCGAGTTCGAGCACCGGGTGTTCCCCGTGCTCACCCCCCTCGCCGTGGATCCGAGCCACCCGTTCCCCTACATCTCGAACCTCTCGCTCAACCTGGCCGTCCTGCTCCGCGACCCGGCGACGGAGCGGTCCCTGTTCGCCCGGGTGAAGGTCCCCAACATCTTCCCGCGCTTCGTGCCGCTGCCGGACGGGCTGCGCTTCCTCCCGCTCGAGGACATGATCGCCGCCCACCTCGACGCCCTGTTCCCGGGGATGGAGGTGCTGGAGCACCACGCCTTCCGGGTCTCGCGCAACGCCGACCTCACGATCGAGGAGGAGGAGGCGGACGATCTGCTCGCCGTGGTGGAGATGGAGCTCCGCCGTCGCCGGTTCGGGCGGGCGGTCCGGTTGGAGGTGGCGTCGACGATCACGCCGGCGCTCCGCGACCTGCTCATCCGTGAGCTCGATCTCCTGCCCGAGGACGTGTTCGAGAGCCCGTCGGGTCTCCTGGATCTCTCCGGCCTGTTCGCGATCGTCGCCCTCGACCGACCGGACCTGAAGGACCCGCCGTGGACGCCGGTGGTCGAGCCCCCGCTCGACGAGGCGGAGGACCGGGGGATCTTCGCCGTGCTGGCCGAGCGCGAGGTCCTCGTCCACCATCCGTACGACTCCTTCGCCGGGTCGGTCGAGACCTTCATCCGGCAGGCCGCGGTCGACCCTGCGGTGCTCGCCATCAAGATGACGCTCTACCGCACCTCCGGCGACAGCCCGATCATCGAGGCCCTCGTCCGGGCGGCGGAGGCGGGCAAGCAGGTCGCCGTGCTCGTGGAGCTCAAGGCCCGTTTCGACGAGGAGGCGAACATCGGCTGGGCGCGCCGCCTGGAGCAGGCTGGGGCCCACGTCGCCTACGGGATCGTCGGGCTCAAGATCCACACGAAGGTCTGCATGGTGGTCCGACGCGAGGGGGACGGCATCCACCGCTACTGCCACATCGGCACCGGCAACTACAACAGCCGGACCGCCAGCCTCTACGAGGACCTCGGCCTGCTCACCGCCGATCCGGTCGTGGGCGACGACGTGGCGATGCTGTTCAACCTGCTCACCGGGTACGGGCGGGACGTGCGCTACAAGCGGCTGCTCGTCGCGCCGGAGGGGTTGCGTCCGGGGCTCGAGGACCTCATCCGCCACGAGATGGCCGTGGGTGGCCGCATCGTCATGAAGATGAACAGCCTCGTCGACACGCGCATGATCGAGCTGCTGTACGAGGCGTCCCGGGCGGGTGTCTCGATCGACCTGCTCGTGCGCGGCATCTGCTGTCTGCGGCCCGGCGTCCCCGGCCTCTCGGACCGCATCCGGGTGCAGTCGATCGTGGGCCGCTACCTCGAGCACTCCCGCCTGTACTACTTCGAGAACGGCGCCGGTCCGCGTCGGCCCGTCTACGTGATCGGGTCGGCCGATCTCATGTACCGCAACCTCAGCAGGCGGGTGGAGGCGATGGTGCGCATCCACGACCCGTCGCTCCAGGCGCGGCTGCGCGAGGTGCTCGACGTCAACCTCGACGACCACCGGCTCGCCTGGGACCTCGACTCCGACGGCCGATGGGTGCGCCGTCGCGGTCCGGGGGTCGAGTCGCAGCGTCGCTTCCAGGACCTGGCCGTATCCCGGGCGGGGGAACGGTGAGCGAGCAGGTCGTTCGAGCCGCCGGCGGGGTCCCTCTGCGTCGTTCGCCCCGTGTGGAGGTCGCCGTCGTGCACCGCCCCCACTACGACGACTGGTCGTTCCCCAAGGGCAAGTGCGATCCGGGCGAGACGGACGAGGCGGCGGCCCTCCGGGAGCTCGAGGAGGAGACCGGTCTGGTCGGGCGCCTCGGCCGGGAGCTCAGCGCTGCGCACTACCGGGACCACCGGGGTCGTCCCAAGGTCGTCCGCTACTGGTGCATCGAGGTCGACGGTTCGCCCCGCCCCGCGTTCGCGCCGAACGACGAGGTCGACGAACTGCGGTGGCTCACCCCGGCGGACGCCGCCGGGCTGCTCTCCTACGACCACGACCGTCGGCTCCTCGCGGAGCTGGATCTGCGGGGGGACGACGGTCCGTAGGATGACCGGGCGCGGAGAGGGGAGCGGTCGGTGAGCGAGGACAGCGGCGAATCCGGCTGGCGACCGCTCCGTCGCCCGGCCCGATCGGCCGATGCCGACGCGGAACCCGGACGGCTCCTGATCATCACGCCCTTCATGCGCATGGCCCGGGTGCACGGGTTGTTCGCAGCGGCGGACGGGCTCATCGCGGTCGCTCTGGCCGGTTCGATCTTCTTCTCGATCGACCCGAGCGCCGCCCGGTGGCGGGTGGCGCTCTACCTGCTCCTGACGATCGCGCCGTTCGCCGTCGTCACGCCCCTGATCGGCCCGGCCATCGACCGGGCCCGGAGCGGGCGACGCACGATGATCCTCGCCACCGGACTCGGGCGGGCGGTGCTCGCCTTCCTGATGATCCAGCACATCGACTCGATCCTGCTCTTCCCCGAGGCCTTCGGCATGTTGGTGCTGCAGAAGAGCTACTCGGTCGCGAAGAGCGCGGTGGTGCCGAAGCTGGTGCGCTCCGAGGACGAGCTCGTCGACGCGAACGCCCGTCTCGCGCTGTTGTCGGCGATCGCCGGCATGAGCGGGGCCGGTGTGGGTGCCGTCTTCACCCTGGGTGGGCCCGATTGGGTGTGCGGTCTGGCGATGCTCGTCTACGTGGCAGGGGTCATCGCCGCGTTCCAGCTGCCATCGATCGCGGTGGCCGATCAGCCGCCGGACGCCGAGGAGCGGGCCGAGCTCCGAGGCCGGGGCATCGTCCTCGCTGCCAGCGGCATGGGCCTGCTGCGCATGGTCGTGGGGTTCCTCACCTTCCTGGTGGCGTTCGTCTTCCGCGGCGGGGAGGACGGTGTCGACATCAGGGGGAGGGGCGGCGCCGTCGGCGGTTCCACGGCGATCCTCCGTGACGTCGACATCTCGGGCACGCCGAGCGCTCCGGCCTGGCACTTCGGGCTCGTCCTGCTGGGCGCGGGGATGGGTGCGCTCATCGGCGCGCGGGCTGCACCGCCGCTGCGCCGGCGGGTCGCCGAGGAACGGATCCTGCAAGGCGGTCTCCCCATCACCGGCGTCGTCGCCGGGATCGGGGCGTGGGCCGGCGGTGTGGGCGGGGCGTTCCTGGCGGCGCTCGCCGTGGCTGTGGCCGCGGGCTCCTGCAAGCTGGCGTTCGACGCCATCGTGCAGCGTGACGCACCCGAGGCGAACCACGGCCGATCGTTCGCCCGCTTCGAGGCCCGGTTCCAGCTGATGTGGGCGACCGGCGCGCTCCTCGCCGTGCTCCCGCTGGGGTTGTCGCTCGGCCTCACCATGATCGCAGTGGTGATGCTCCTCGCCTGCCTGTCCTACACGCTCGGGATGGCCGGCTACGAGACGCCGCTCGAGCGGACCGGGGTCTCCCGTGAGCTCCGCCGGCGCTTGCCGGCCCGCCCGTCCATGCCCGACATCCCGAACCCCCTCCGGCGCCGGCCGCCGGAGGCCGGACCGGTCGTGGACCCCACCTGGGTCGCAGGAGGAGCGCCTGCGCCGACGCCGACACCGGTTCCCGACCCGACGGTCCGACTCGGGGACGCCACATCGCCCGCGATGCCACCCGCCGCGGCTCCCGAGCCGTCGCCGGAGCCCGCCCCGAGGTGGGACGGCCCCTCCGCCGCCGGAGGTTCGGGACCGCTCCGCCCCTGGGTCAGCAGCGGTGACGGGGTAGAGATCGACCCGTACCCACCCCGCCGGGACCCGCCAGAGGGGTGAGCCGGAGCGGTCGGCTCAGGTGTCGGGCAGGTCGATCCTGGCGAGCCAGAGCCCCGGGGCGTCGACCTCGGCCGGCGTCGGGAGCGTCCGCGGCTCGCTCCACAGCCGTGCGAGCGCCTCGTCCCCGCCTCGCTCGACCACGCCGGCGACGAAGCGATGACCTCGCTCGACCTGGGCGCGGGTGAGGTCGAGCCCGATGAGCCGTTCCGTGAAGCGGTCGGCAGTCGTGGACTCGACCCGGCGACGCCGGAGGGCCTCCGTGAGGCGCCCGTAGGATCCGATGAGCCGTCCCCCGACACCGTCGAGCACATGGTCGACGTACCCGACCAACACCGAGACCAGGGCCGAGATCACCGGCTCGAGCCTGCGCTGCTCGTCGGACCGCACCGCACCGAGGAGCACCTCGGGGTCCGAGAAGACCGCCTGGATCCTTCCCAGCCCGGCGGGATCGGCGAGGTCGACCTCGCCGAGGCGCTGCTGCAGGGCGTCGGGATCGGGGCGGAAGGCCTGGGCGTGACGGGTGAGCAGTTCCTCGAGTCGGGCCCGGACATGGTCGACGCCGAGCACGGCGTGGAACGTGAGGTCGTGCACGCAGAGCCACAGCGCGAGCTCGTCCGGTTCGATCGACCACTCGTCGGCGAAGCCCTGCACGTTGTGCTGGACCAGCAACAGCTCGTGCCCGGGCCTCGGGAGGGGGAGATCGTAGGAACCGAGCGAGCGTGCGGCGAGGTGCCCCACCATGGTGCCGGTCGTCATCGAGGTCATCGTCGGCCCGATGAACCGCAGCAGTTGGGCGAGCATCGCCTGCTCCGGATCGTCAGGGGCGGCAGCCCCGGCCCCGGGGTCGGCGACGAGGCTGGTGGCGATGGTGGAGAGCAGCGGGCGCAGATCGTCGAACGCCCGCATCGCCCACTCGGCACGGGTCGCCGGACGGATCGTGACGGGGCGGCCGTCGCGAGTGGTGGGGAGGCCCGTCCGCTGCGCGACGTGCAGTTCGGCCACGCGGGCCAACTCCTCGAGGCGGATCCTGGCGAGCGGGTCGACGTTCGGTTCGCTGCCACCCTCGGTGGCCATGGCCACTGCGAGTTGACGTGCCGCGTCCCAGCCGATGGGCCCCTGCGACTGCAACATGCGAAAGACGTCACCGAGGAACGGGATGCCCTCGAACGGTGACCCGTTGCCCTCGAGTGGACCGTCATCGCTCACATGGGCATCGTAGGTGGCGCACGCTCCGGAACGGTCGGCGCGTGCGTGCGTCGACGGAATCGGCCCGGCGGCGAGCCGGAGAGGAGGCGGGCCGTGAAGATCATCGTCACGGGCGCCGCTGGATCGGTGGGCCGGCGGGTGAGCGAGCTGCTGCCGCTCGCGGTCGACGACGCGGAGGTGCTCGCGCTCGACCGGCGGGCCTTCCCGCTCTCGACCGACGCGCTCGGTGTCGACGCGAAGGTGGTCGATCTCGCGCGCGCCGACCTCGACGACCTGCTCCGGGGAGGTGACGTCCTCGTTCACCTCGCATCGGGCATCAGGCCCGAGGCCGGGTCGCCCCGGGACGGGATGGCCGAGCTCGAGGTGACCCGGTCGCTCTTCGCCGCCGCTGGACGGGTCGGTGTGCGGCACCTCGTGGTGCTGTCCTCCGCCATGGTCTACGGGGCACGGCCGGGCAACCCGGTCCCCCTCACCGAGGATGCGCCGCCGGACCCGAACCCTGGATGCGTGTTCGCCGGGCACCGCGCCGAGCTGGAACGCCTCGCGGCGGCCTGGCGCGCCGGCGGGCCGGACCGGCGCGTGACCGTCTTCCGTCCGGCGGTCACGGTCGCCGAGGGGAAGCCCGGTGGTCTGGCCCGGGTCCTGCGTTCGGCGGCACGGATCCGGAGCGACGCCGGTGATGCCCCTGCGCAGTTCCTCCACGCCGTCGATCTGGCGAGCGCCGTCGTCCTGGGCGTCGTCGAAGGCGTCGACGGGGTCCTGAACGTCGCCCCCGACGGGTGGATCGCAGCCGACGTGATGGCCGAGCTTGCCGGTCCGACGCCCCGACCCCGGCTGCCGGACTGGATGACCCGTGGGTTGGCGTGGGCGAGGTGGCGGTCCGGCCTGAGCCGGACGCCGCCGGGGATGCACCCCTACACGGTCCATCCCTGGGTCGTCGCGAACGATCGGGCGCGTGCCCTCGGATGGGTGCCGAGCCACACCAACGAGGAGGCCTACGTGGCCGGTCACGCCGCGGGGCGCTTCGACATGTTGAACGCCAAGCGGCGGCAGCAGCTCGCGTTGGGTGCTGCCGGTGCGGTCGGGGCCGGGCTGCTGGCGGCGGTGGGTCTGGGCGTCACCCACCTTCGGCGTCGTCGTCGGCGCAGCTGAGGGCGTGTGGGCGGGGACCTCAGGCCGGTCGGCGACCGAGGATGATCTCCGCGGTCCAGGCCGACTCGCCCCGCTGGACCTCGATCGTGATCGCGTCGCCCGGCCGATGGGGACGGAGGCTGAGCACCAGGTCCGCCACCGAGGTGACCGGTCGCCCGGCGACCCGGGTGAGCACGTCGCCGGGGGCCAGGCCGGCGATGGCACCGGGGCCGGAGGAGTCCACCCGATCGAGGCGGACGCCGGAGCCGGTGTCGGCCCCCTCCACCCCGAGCCACGGGCGTCGGATCTCGCCGTGGCGGTCGAGGTCGTCGAGGACCGACATCACGTCGGCTACGGGCAGGGCGTAGGCGGAGGTCGCGTCGGCAGCGACCAGGAGCGCGGTCAGCGCACCCGTGGCGTCCACGACTGCACCGCCGAGGGCGCTCTGGGGGACCGGGACGTCGAGGCGCAGCAACCCGTGGACGGCGTCGGACCCGACCCCGGTCGAGGCGGAGAGCTCTTCCACGGCGGCGGCGAGCGGCATCGCGTCCGCTCCCGCCGCTGCGATCCAGTCGCCCCGACGGACGGTGTCCTGGACGGCGACCGGTGCCGTGGCCATCCGGGTGGATCCCTCGGCCTCGAGGCGTAGGACGGCGATCCCGAGGGACGGGTCGGTGCCGACCACGGTCGCACGAGCGGCTGAGCCGTCCGGGAGGTGGACGACGGCCCGGACGACGTCGCCGACGACCGCCGAGGCCGTGACGAAGGTGCCGTCGTCCCGGACGAGCACGGCGGAGCCCGATCCTCCGGCGGTCTCCACCGTGGTCAGGGCGGGAACGATCCCGTCGGTGACCGCCGCCGCCCAGTCGGGGGCGGACACCAGGCGAGGCGTCATGGCGATCTCCTGCACCGCCACGGTGGTGTTCGTGACGGTGGTCCGGGTGGGGGAGCCGATGGCGAGCCACAGGGTTCCGACGGCCAGGGCGCCGCCGACGGCGGATGCGGCGCCGATGCCCCAGAGCCTGCGGCCGCCCGAGGGTGGCGTGGCCGCGACGGTGACGCCGCGGATCGCGGCGATCTCCGACGGATGACGCCACAGCCGGTCCTCCGGTGGCAGCGGCGGCCGCCAGGCCCCCTCGTCGTCGTCGTCCTCCCAACCCACGGAGGGCGAGGATACCGAAGCCGGTCCCGCCACGGTCCGCGGCCGGCCGGCCGATCGGGCCGGGGGGAACCCACGCTCCGCGAGATGGCGGCCCGGGCTGGCGCCCGACGTACGATGGGTCCGTGCCGGCTGCTGACCTCCCCCCTGCGGACACCGACGACTGGTTCGGGCTCGGCGACGGCGAGCTTCCAGCGGCGGTCGCGCTCGACTGGGCCGTGCGGCCCGACTGCGGGGCCGTCGTGCTGTTCTCCGGGACGGCGCGGGACCACAGCGCCGGTCGGGAGGGCGTGACCGAGCTCGAGTACGAGGCGTACGAGGAGCACGTCGTGCCGAGGTTCGAGGCCATCGCCGCCGAGGCCCGGTCCCGGTGGACGACGGTCGGCCGGATCGCCCTGTTGCACCGGCTGGGACCGGTGCCCGTGGGCACCTCGTCGGTCATCGTGGTGGTCTCGGCCCCGCACCGCGGGGAGGCGTTCGAGGCGGCCAGGTTCTGCATCGACACGCTGAAGGCCACCGTGCCGATCTGGAAGCGTGAGGTCTGGGACGGCGGCGAGAGCTGGGCGCTCGACGCCCAGCACATCGTCGACGTCGACGAGTTCGCTCCGCCCTCCGCGGGCGATGGGCGGGGGAGGTGATGAGGTGGCGTTCCTGATCCTGGCGATCGGGCTCACCGTGCTCGGGTCCCTCGTGGTGTGGTTCTCCGCCCACCGGCCGACGCGCCGGACACGGCGGGGCACCGTGAGCGACTACCACCACGGGTTGCGGGCGTTGTCGCAGCGGGCCGAGCGGCCCTTCGAGCAGCCGAGCGCAGTCGTCCGCATCGAACCGGACCGCTCCACGGGCCGGGAGCGCTGAGCCCTGGCCCGCGACCTCGCGATCGACCTCGGGACGGCGAACACCCTCGTCTACGCACGAGGTGAGGGGATCGTCCTCAACGAACCGTCCGTCATCGCGCTCAACCGCCGCTCGGGCGAGGTCCTCGCCATCGGGCAGGAGGCCTGGCAGATGATCGGCCGCACGCCGAGCTACATCGTGGCCGTGCGTCCCCTCCGCAAGGGAGCCATCACCGACTTCGAGGTGACCCAGCGGATGATCCGCCTGGTGCTGCAGCGGGTCGGTGTCAACCGCTTCAACCGACCGCGGGTCGTCATCTGCGTCCCCTCGGCCATCACGGCCGTGGAGCGACGTGCGGTCACGGAGGCGGCCCGTCGGGCCGGGGCGGCCGACGCCCAGCTGCTCGAGCAGCCCATGGCCGCGGCGATCGGTGCCGGTCTGCCCATCTCGGAGCCCGTCGCCAACATGGTCATCGACATCGGCGGCGGCACGTCGGAGACGGCGCTCATCTCCCTCGGCGGCGTGGTGGCCCTCGAGGCGGTGCGGATCGGCTCGTTCGACATCGATGCGTCCATCCAGGCCTACGTCCGGCGCGAGTACGGCATCGCCATCGGCGAGCGCACCGCCGAGGAGATCAAGCTCCTGATCGGCTCGGCCGACCCGACCGACGACGAGGTGCGCGCCGAGGTCCGAGGGCGCGAGCTGATGTCCGGCCTCCCGAAGACGATCGTCCTGACACCCGAGGAGATCCGCGGCGCCATCGACGAGCCCGTCACGGCCATCGTCGAGTCGGTGCTGTCCTGTCTGTCGCAGGCGCCCCCCGAGCTCGCCCAGGACCTCATCGTGCAGGGTCTGCACCTGGTGGGCGGCGGCGGCATGCTGCGTGGTCTGGCCGCACGGATCGGCCGCGAGGCCGAGGTGCCCGTCCGGCTGGTGTCGGCACCGCTCGAGTGTGTCGTGCTGGGGGCGGGCCAGGTGATCGAGAGCTACGACTCGGTCAAGGCCATGTTCCTCGACGCCCGCCGCTGATCGCCGCACGTCCTCACGGTCGGTGCAGGTCGTCCTCGGGATCCCCGAGCGGGACGGCCAGGAGTTCCTCGGCCGTCTCTCGCACCTGTCGGTCGCGGTCCTGCAGCGCCGCTTCGAGCGCGGCCTCGGCCCGCGGATCGTCGAACGCCGCAAGGGCCACCACGGCGCGTCGACGGACTGCCGGCTTGTCGGTCAGCGCGTCGAGCACGGTCTCGATGGCGTCCGGGTGGCCGATCGAGGCGATCGCGGCGACCGCCGCCTCGCGGCAGAGCGGGTCCGGGTGCGAGGTGGCCACGCGGGCGAGCGCGGCGCTGCGGGCGCGGTCGGCTCCATCGTCGACGGTCGGGAGCTCGCCGAGCGCCCAGGCGGCCACCTCGACGACGGTGGCGTCGGCGTCGGCCAGAAGGGGGAGGACCGCTGCGACGGCGTCGTCGCCCAGGGGCGCGCCGCCAGAGCCGGCGAGGATCGAGAGGGCGCGGCGGCGGACGCCGGGGGCGGGGTCGGCGAGGGCGG
>JBEIGA010000054.1:0-16874 GCA_040382135.1 Acidimicrobiales bacterium | reverse complement strand
CGACCGGATGCCGCCCTTGGTGAGCTTGTTCTGGAGCGTGAAGAACCCGAACGCCAGGCCGAACATGACGGTCCAGATGACGGCCACGGCGATCAGCTGGGCGACGAGCTGGGAGAAGCCGAGGCCGCCGTCGTAGAGGAGGCCGGTCACGCCGGTGTCCGCCGTCTCGGCCGAGTCGGTGAGGTTCCAGCCGGCGCCGTACTCCCCGTTGGCGAAGATGCCGATCGTGAGGGCGCCGAAGGAGCCGCACACGCCGTGCACGGCGATGGCACCGACCGGGTCGTCGAGGTTGAAGCGACGCTCGAGCACCCACACCACCTCGATGACGAGGACGCCGGCGATGATGCCGATGACCGCCGCCGCCCACGGGTCGACGAAGGGGCAGGGTGCGGTGATCGCCACGAGCCCGGCGAGCATCCCGTTGATCATCATCGACGGATCGGGCTTGCCGGTCCGCTTGGTGACGTAGAGGAGCGCGGCCACCGAGCCGAGGGCCCCGGCGATCGCCGTGTTGGTCGCAGCGATCGCGAACTGGGTGTCGGTGGCGGCGAAGGTCGAGCCGGCGTTGAACCCGAACCAGCCGAACAGCAGGATGAACGTGCCGAGGGCCGCCATGGGGATGTTGTGGCCGAGCAGGGCGCGGGGCCTGCCGTCGGCGCCGAACTTGCCGAGCCGAGGTCCGAGGACGATCGCACCGGCGAGCGCAGCGGCGCCGCCCGTGGCGTGCACGATGCCCGAGCCGGCGAAGTCGACGTAGCCGAAGCCGAGGTCGAGGCTGTTGCCGAGCTGCGAGAGCCAGCCACCGCCCCAGGTCCAGGCGCCGAACAGCGGGTAGTAGATCGCCCCGCAGAACAGTCCCCAGCCGACGAACGAGTTCCACTTCCAGCGCTCGGCCATCGAGCCGGTCGGGATCGTGGCCGTCGTGTCCATGAAGGCGGCCATGTACAGGAAGAAGCCCATGATCGCCGGCGTGATGTCGATGTCCGAGAGGGCGAAGCCGCCCTTCCAGAGGAACACCCACTCGCCCGAGCCGATCAGCGCCGACCCGATCGGCTCGTCGTACCCGAAGTACCCGGGGTAACTCCAGCCGCCGAACATGAAGGCGTACCCGACGAGGAAGAAGGCGGTGAACCCGAGGCCGAAGATCATGAAGTTGGTGGACACCACGTGGGCGGCGTGCTTGGCCCGGCAGAAGCCCGTCTCCACCAGGGCGAAGCCCGCCTGCATGAAGATCACCATGCAGGCGCCGAGCACCACCCACAGCAGGTTCAGCGAGAGCCCCACGCCGGGGGCGTCGATCTCGGGTCCGGTCTGGGCGCCGGCCGGCGTCGCTGCCAGGACCACGAAGGTGGCCCCCACCAGCAACGAACCGACCGTCGCCGCGAGGCGGCGGCGTGTCATGTTCGGATGTCCTCCTGCTTCCGGCCACCCTTCCGGGTGGTCCGACCCCGGTGGCTCTCACCGGGGTCCCCGACGCGGTTCCAGCCCCGCTACGTCGAGATGTCGGCAGCCTGACGGCCCGGCGTTTCGGGATCCGTGCAGGAGGATGAACCGGTCGTGAACCGGATGGCAGGGTTCCGTGGTCCCGTCGTTACCGCCGTGCGTCGACGGTCTGACCGGAACCTGACGGCCGGTCGGGGATCAGGAACGGGGGACGTCGATCCAGGCGACGTCCTTGTCGACCCGGACGTCGCCGGGCAGGCCGAGGACCCGCTCGGCGAGGATGTTGCGCATCACCTCGGACGAGCCACCCTCGATCGAGTTCGCCCGGGACCGCAGGAACAGCTGCCGGGCGTCGCCCTCGGTGAGCAGGTGGGCGTGGAACCGGTCGAGGTCGTAGCCGCTCGGGTGGAGCGTGCCCTCCATGCCCATCAACGAGATCGTGAACGCGCTGACCTTCTTGTTGAGCTCGGCGGCGGCGAGCTTGCCCACCGACCCCTCGGGCCCCGGCACGCCGACCTTCCGGGCCGACGCCGCGCGGAGGTTCGTGAGGCGGAGGACCTCGGCCTCGACCCAGAGGCGGAGCAGCTGGTCCTTGCGCGCCGGGTCCGTGTGCCCGTTGCGGCGCCAGGCGTCCACGGCGCCGGCGATGATCCCGGATCCCTTGGGCGGCGTGCCGCCGCCGATCGACACCCGCTCGTTCATGAGCGTGGTGAGCGCGACCCGCCAGCCCTCGCCCACGGCGTCGAGGCGGAAGGCGTCCGGCACGCGGGCGTCGGTGAAGTACACCTCGTTGAACTCGGCGTGGCCGGTCATCTGCCGGAGCGGGCGCACCTCCACCCCGGGTTGGTCCATGTCGATGACGAAGTAGGTGAGGCCCTTGTGCTTCGGCACCGACGGGTCGGTGCGCGCCACGAGCAGACCCCACCGCGCCAGGTGCGCCAGGCTCGTCCAGACCTTCTGGCCGTTGACGATCCACTCGTCGCCGTCGCGCACGGCGCGGGTGGCGAGGCTGGCGACGTCGGAGCCCGAACCCGGTTCGGAGAACAGCTGGCACCACACCTCCTCACCGGTGAAGAGCGGTCGCAGCCATCGGCTGCGCTGCTCGTCGGTGCCGTGGGTGACGATCGTGGGCGCGCCCATCCCGTAGCCGATGTCGTGGCTCGGCGACGGTCCGCCGGCTGCGCCGATGCGCGCCTGGACGTCGCGCTGGAGCGCCGGGCTCACCCCGAGCCCGCCGTGCCCCTCGGGGAAGTGGACGAAGGCCAGCCCGGCGTCGAACTGGGCTCCCAGGAAGGTGCGGCGGTCGGCGTCCCGGAAGTCGCGCAGCAGCGCCTCCGTCGCCTGCAGCACCCGCGCTCGCTCGTCCATGGCTCCCCCTCGTGCGGCCTCGTCCGGTGGCTATGTCCGTCACTTCGTACCAGGCGTCGGCGGGTCGCGCCTCCCCGATCGGCCGCGAACCGGCGGGGAAACCCTCACCACGGGGTCGATCCGGCCGATCGGAGGGTGTGCAACGCGGAGAAGGGGCATCTCGTCGGGTGCGTCGTCAGGCGCTGGCCGGCCTCTGCGGCCTGGTGGCCGTCGGCATCGTCGTCGGCGCCTGGCAGGCGGCGGAGGTCGGCTACGTCGCGTCCCCGGTGGGACCGCCGGAGGACCTCGCGGAGCTGGCGGACCTGTCGCAGGTGCAGCTGCTCGAACCCGGTGTCGCCGAGGCCCCGGGGGCCGGCGGTTCGGGCGGCGTGGCGGTGCTCGGCGCGACCGAGGATCGTCCGGCGCCGGTCGTGCTGGTGCTCGGCGGACACGACGGGCTCGTGCTCGGCGCAGGTCTGCGGAGCGCCGGGGCGCTCGACGTCGTGATCGGTGCGACCGAGGACTGCGTGCTCCCGGACGGCTGCGCGGCGACCGCCACGTGGCCCGATCTGGTCGACCGCTTCGCTCCCGACCTCGTCCTGCTCCACCTCGGTGACTCGGGGACGATCGACGGGCTCGACGAGCTGGCCGGCTCGCTGACCGCAGGCGGCGCCGACCTCGTCGTCGTGACCCCGACCGGAGCGCCGGTCGTGCCGGGTCTCGACGCCGTGGGTCCGGCCGCGGTCGTCGATCGCATCGCCGTGCTGCTCGCCGCACACGCGAACCCCTGAACCCCCGCCGTCGGACCCGGCGGGAGCGTGCCGTCCGTCGTACGCTGGAACCTGTTCCACCCGACCGGCCCGGACCACGGGTCCGGCGGGCAGGCCGTCACGACACAGGGGTACCGATGAGCGAGCTCGGGTTCGCGGCGTTCGACGCCGACCAGCACTACTACGAGGCGGAGGACGCGTTCATCCGCCACATCGAGCCGGGCATGGCCAAGCGCGCCATGCAGTGGGCCGAGGTCGACGGCAAGAAGCGGCTGCTCGTGGGCGGCAAGGTGAACCGGTTCATCCCGAACCCCACGTTCGATCCCATCGCCCGGCCCGGATCGCTCGACGACTACTTCCGTGGCAAGGTCGCGGCGAGCGACATGCGCGAGGCGTTCGGCACCCTCGAGCGCATGGCCGACCGGCCCGAGTACCGCAACCGCGACGCCCGGATCGCATCGATGGACGCGCAGAACGTCGAGGCCGCGTTCTTCTACCCCACGCTCGGCGTCGGCATGGAGGCCGCTCTCGAGCACGACCTCCCGGCCCTGCTCGCCGCGCTCAAGGCGTTCAACCGCTACATCGAGGAGGACTGGGGCTTCGCCTACCAGGAGCGGATCTTCGCCGCCCCGTACATCTCCCTCGCCGATCCGGCCTGGGCGGTCGAGGAGCTGCAGTGGGCGCTCGAGCACGACGTGCGCGTCATCAACCTGCGTCCCGGCTCGGTGGTCGCGTCCGGCGGCCGCCGCTCGCTCGGCGATCCGGCGAACGACGCCTTCTGGCAGCTCGCGAACGACTCGGGCATCACCGTCGCCATGCACTCGGGTGACGCCGGGTACGGCTTCTTCCTGGAGCACTGGGGCCTCGACAGCGAGTTCGAGGCCTTCCGGTACAACCCGCTGCGGAGCATGCTGAGCCCGTCGCCCATCGCCGACGCCATGGCGTCGATCATCGGTGAGGGCGTGATCGCCCGCTTCCCGAACCTGCGCTTCGCCACCATCGAGACCGGCTCCGAGTGGGTCGGCCCGCTCCTCAAGCGCATGGGCAAGGCCTACAAGCAGCACACCTACGCCTTCGCCGAGGATCCGGTCGAGACGTTCCGCAAGCACGTGTGGGTGTCGCCGTACTACGAGGACGACCTCCACGAGCTGAAGGACCGGATCGGCGTCGAGCGCATCATCTTCGGCTCCGACTGGCCCCACGCCGAGGGCCTCGCCGAGCCGACCGAGTTCGTGCACGACCTCGCCGGGTTCACCCCCGAGGAGATCCGCCTCGTCATGCGCGAGAACGGCATGTCGCTCGTGAAGCGCCAGGTGCTCGCCGGGGTGTGAACCCCTCCGCGACGCCGGTCGTGGTCCTGGACGTCGGCAACGTCCTCGTCGAGTGGGATCTGGGTCGCCTGTACCCGGACCTCGACGAGGACGGCCGGCGTCGCTTCCTGTCCGAGGTGCTCACCCCGGACGTGAACCTGCGTGTGGACCGCGGCGAGACCCTGGTCGGCGTGTGCGCCGAGCTGGTCGCCCACTGGCCCGAGCACGCCGACCTCGTCGCCCGGTACCGCGACCGCTGGCTCGACTCGCTCGGTCCGGTGATCGGGGGATCGGTCCAGGTGCTCGACGAGCTGGTCGCCGCCGGTGTCCGCTGCCTCGCGCTCAGCAACTTCGGCCGGGAGACGTTCGCGGCGGCGCGGCCCCGGCTCGGGTTCCTCGACCGATTCGAGGCGGTGGTCACCTCCGCCGAGGTCGGGCTCGTCAAGCCGGACCCGGCGATCTATCTGCTGCTGTGCGAGCGCCACGGGTTCGCGCCCGCCGAGGCCGTGTTCGTCGACGACAACGCCGCGAACGTGGCCGCCGCTGCGGCGCTCGGGTTCGACGCGGTCCTGTTCACCGGCGCCGCGTCGCTCCGCTGGGAGCTCCGGGAGCGTGGTCTGCCCCTCGCCCCCTGAGACCGCCCGGGGTTCAGCGCAGGGCGTCGGTGGCGCGTGGGTCGTGGAACTCCTTCCACAGGCAGATGCGGCCGTCGCGCAGACGGAACACGCCGATGTAGCGGTTCTTGTACGGGTTGCCGTTGTGCTTGACCACGGCGTCGGAGTGGTACTCGGCGATGACGACGTCGGGGTCGGCGCCGGCGTAGACGGTGTCGACGGTGCTCTCGAAGCGCTCGAACATGCGGAACATGCCGAGGGTGTTGCGCTCCCAGGTCTCGCGGCCCTCGGTGCGCGTCGGGATGCCCGGCGGGGCGTAGGGCAGCTCGAAGACGAGGTCCTCGGTGACGTGCTCGCCGAGGCGGGCTCCGTCACCGGCCGAGATCGTGGCGAACACGGCACGTACGGCCGCCTCGTTGGCGGCGCGGCGCTCGTCGGGGGTGGGGGCGGTGGGTTCGTCGGTCATGTCCGGCTCCGGTTCACGTCGGCCAGCACGTTGATCAGCCGTGCCTGGGATGCGGTGGGATCGTCCCCGACGCCGAACGGCGAGAGCACGACCTCGGCGGCGCCCGCGGCCAGGAGCTCGTCGATGCCGGCGGCGAGCCGGTCCTCGTCGCCCCAGAGGATCGAGGCGTCGATCATCTCGTCGGACCAGCCCTGCTCGGGCGGCTCGATGCCGGCCGCCTGCCACATGGCCCGGTAGTTCGGCATCATCGGGTAGATGGCGAGGTCGGTGGCGGCCATGGCGCGGACCTCGTCCCGGCTGGTGGCGAGGGCGCACGGCAGCTCCGCCAACACGGGCGGTGCCGGCCGTCCGGCCTCGGCGGCGCCGGCGGCCACCCCGGGCACGACGACGTCGGCGACGTAGGCGGCCGGGGTGAGCCAGGGGAGCGCACCGTCGGCGAGCCGCCCGGCGAGTCGGCACATGCGGGGCCGGAGGACGGCGAGTCGGACCGGAGGGGGAGGGGCGTCGGCGACGTCGAGGAAGGCGGTGACCCGGTACCGCTCGCCCTTGTGGCGCACGTTCCCCTGGTGCAGCAGGCCCTGCACGATGGTCAGGTAGTCCTCGAGGTGGCCGAGCGGACGGGACGCGTCGATCCCGTACATGCCCATCACCGGCTCGTGGCTGGGACCGACGCCCAGACGGAAGCGGCCACCGGTGAGCGCCGAGGCGGTGGCCGCCTGCTGGGCCATCACCACCGGGTGGCGGGGCCAGGTGGGGACGACCGCCACGCCGAGGAGCAGCTCGCTCGTGGCGGGTCCGGCCGCGGCGAGGGCCATGATCGGGTCGAAGCCGAACGCGGCGCCGAGCTCCATCCCACGGAAGCCCTGGGCCTCGGTGCGGACGGCGAGCTCGCGCACCGCGGTCACGGAGCGGGTCTCGGGGAACAGGAGGCTGATGGGTCCGGGCACGGCCGGAGCCTAGATGACCGGAGTCACACCTCGCCCAGGCACGTGGTGCCGGACGGCTCGTCGAGCGTGGGCACGCCGGGCGACGCGATGGTGGCGTGCAGCAGGCACCCGAGGAGCGGGGTGTCCGGCGTCCACACGGCGCGCAGCACGGCGGTGTCGGCGGTGGGCGGCGGGTCACCCGGGCCGACGAGGTCGCCCAGGCTGAGCGCCAGGAGCGACGGGCCGTACGCCTCGAGGCGGTGCAGCCGGTGCGGACCGTGGCCGACCACGAGGTCGGCGCCCGCATCGGCGAGCGCCCTGGCGAGCAGCGCGTCCTCCGGGCGCGGGCCCTGGCTCTGCTCCTCCCCCCAGTGCACCGACACGATCACGAGATCCGCACGGCCGGCGGCGTCGGCCACGAGGGTCCCGAGGGAGAACACGTCGCGCCCGTCGGCGACCCCTGCCGTCGTGGCGGTGGCGAAGACCTCCTCGGGGCCGACCACGCTCACCGACACCACGGCGACGGTCCGGCCGGACACCTCGACGAACGCAGGAGCGAGGGCCGCAGCGGCGTCGGGACCCGCGCCCACCGGCGTCATGCCGGCGGCCGTGACCGCATCGGCGGTGGCGCCCGCGCCCGCCGGATCCATGCCGTCGGTGGCGAGGGCGACCACGTCGACACCGGCGGCGGCCAGGGCGGCGAGGGCCGCCGGGCTGCACGGAGCCGGTGGCTCGCCGACGGCGCAGGCGAGCGTGGCGACGGTGAGGTCGTCGGCGGTGAACGTCGCCGCCACCGCGGCGAGCGTGGTCGTGGGGTCCGCCGCTGCCGCCGGCACGACGGCCGGGTCGAAGGTGAGCTCGCCGGTGGCGTTGACGACGAGGCGTGCCGCTGCGGGCACCGTGGTCGTGGTCGGGGCGGGGGGCTCCGTGGACGCCGTCGTGCCGTCGTCGACCGACGAGGTGCAGGCGGCGAGCACGGCGGCCGCGCCGAGCAGGAGGAGGGAGCGCCGCACGGCGTCGACCGTACCGGCCGACGCCGGGGGAGTGGTGGCACGGGGGCCGACCGCGGAAAAGACGGCAGGTCGCGGCGACACCGGCGAGAATGCCGCCGTGACCGACACCGTGACCTCCGCCCGCCGGGGCGGCTTCGCCCCCCTCGACTGGGGGCTGCTCCTCGGGGCCGCGGGGATCTGGGGTGCGTCCTTCCTGTTCACCGCCGAGGCCCTCGAGGCGTTCGAGCCGGGGCTGGTCACCCTCTGCCGGGTCGGCTTCGGTCTCCTCACCCTCTCGTTGTTCCCGGGGTCGCGTCGGCCGGTGGACCCGTCCGACCACAACCGGATCCGGCTGCTCGGGCTGACCTGGATGGCGTTCCCGCTGACGCTGTTCCCCCTGGCCCAGCAGTGGATCGACTCGTCCCTGACCGGGATGCTCAACTCGGCCATGCCGCTGCTCACCGTCATCGTGACGGCGCTGCTGTTCCATGGGCCGGTCCGCCGCCCGCAGGTGGTCGGGGTCGGTGTCGGGATGGTCGGCATCCTCATGATGGGGCTGCCCACGGCGAGCGCCGGCGACACGAACGCCCTGGGCGTGCTGCTCGTGGTCACGGCGGTGGGCTCCTACGGCATCGCCGTCAACCTCGCCGGCCCCCTGCAGCAGAAGTACGGCGCCCTGCCCGTGCTGGTGCGCGCCCTGCGGTTCGCCTTCCTGCTCGTCCTGCCCTTCGGCCTGTTCGGGCTGTCGGGGTCGTCGTTCCAGGCCTCGTCCCTGCTGGCGTGCGTGGCGCTCGGGGTCGGCGGGACCGGCATCGCGTTCGTCCTGTCCGCCAACCTCGCGGGCCGGCAGGGGCCCATCGCCAGTGCCATCGTCACGTACCTCATGCCGGTGGTGTCCGTCGCGCTCGGTGTGGCCCTGCGCGACGAGACGGTGTCGGGGTGGGAGCTCGGTGGCTGCGCCGTGGTCCTCGTGGGCGCGTGGCTCGCGAGCCTCGGTTCGAGGCCGGCTCAGATCCGGGTGTCGGGCCGGACGTAGGTGGAGCCGGGGCCGCCGTAGGCCAGGCCGTAGCCGGGCTCGGCGCCGGCCCACGTGAGGGCAGGGGCGGAGGCCTGGACGCCGCGCCACCAGGCGATCAGCGCGTCCTCGGCGGCGTAGTCGAACGGGTCCTCGAGGACGCGCTCCTCCATGCCGCCGGGTTCCGGCCGGTGTTCCGCGAGCCATCGTGCGGCGAGCCGCACCGCCTGTCGGGCCGGGACGACGTCGCGATAGCCGAGCAGGTGCTTGAGCTTGCCGAGGTCCATCAGCCGATGGGTGGGCGATGCCGCCTGCAGCAACGGCTTGGTGACCGGAGCGAGCGATGCGGGCATGGAGACGAGCTCGAGGTCGTGCCCGAGCTCCTCGGCGATCAGCTCGGCCACCTGTCGGATGGTGAGGCACTCCTCGTCGGCGGCGTTGAACGCGTGCCCGGCGGCGGCGTCAGGGTGCTCGACGGCGAGGAGCAGGGCGTGGGCCAGGTTCTGCACGTAGCCGTGGGTGATCAGGGTGAGCCCGTCGTCCGGGACGATCATGTGCGGCCGCCCGTCGAGGATGCGGCGCACCACCGTCCACTCGCGCGGGGTGGGCTGGCGCGGCCCGTACACGTAGGGGTACCGGAAGTGGGTGGCCGTGGGGTGGAGCTCGAACAGGATCGACTCCGTGCGGGCGATCCGGTAGCTCTTGCCGTCGTCGCCCTCGTCGCTCTTGGGCGCGTCCTCGGCCGTGGGGACCGGGAGTCCGGCCGGCGACCAACGTCCGGCGTCGAAGTAGCCCCGGTAGGCGGGCACGCCGCCCGCGGTCACCAGGTGGCCGGTGCGTCCGACGAGCACCTCGGCCACGCTGCGCAGCCGGCCGTACATGCCGACGACGACGTCGAAGGTGCGGTCGCCGAGCACGGCGAGCAGCCCGTCGGTGGAGAAGACGTCGCCGTGGAGGTGTGGGACGTGGTCGACCTCGGCCAGCTCGTGCCGGCCGGAGTGCAGGACGGTGACGTCGAAGCCGCGGGCGACGAGGCCGTTGACGACGTAGGGGCCGGTCGGGCCGGTGCCGCCGATGACGAGCGCGGTGGGCGTGGTGGTGGACATCGTGGCAGCCGACCTCAGACCGGCATGATGTTGCCGCCGTCGACCACGAGGATCTGGCCGTTGACCATCTCCGCGTCGTCGCTGGCGAGGAACAGGGCCGGGCCCACCATGTGGCGGGGTTCGGTGTTGCGACGGCTCGCCGACATCATCGCGAACATGGGGCGGAAGTCCTCGGGGACCTGCTTCTCGGTCGCCTCGGTCATCACCAGGCCCGGGGCGACGGCGTTGACGGTGACGCCGTACTGCCCGAGCTGTCCGGCCATCATCCGGGTCAGGCCGAGCACCCCGAACTTGCTGTGGCCGTAGGCGTAGGAGCTCAGCTGGAAGTGCTCCGGGTCCTGCGGCATGGCGCCGAGCTGGTGCAGGTAGGCGGCGATCGACGCGATGTTCACCACCCGTCCGTAGCCCTTGCGCACCATGAGCGGCGTCGCCGCCCGGGCCATCAGCCACTGGCCGTGGACGTTCACGTCGAACACCTTCTTCAGGTACTCGAGGCTGTTGTTGTGGCCCTCGTAGTCGCCGTAGATGGCGGCGTTGTTGATGAGGATGTCGACGGTGCCGAAGCGATCGACCGTGGCGGCGACCGCGGCGGCGGCGCTGTCCTCGTCGGCGATGTCGGTGCGGACGAAGCCGATCTCGCCGAGCCCGCCGAGGTCGGCCACGGCCTTCTCACCCTGCTCGACGCCGATGTCGGACACCATCACCCGGGCGCCCTCCTGCAACAGCCGCTCGCAGTAGGCGAGGCCGATCCCGCTGCCGCCGCCGGTCACGATGGCGACCCTGCCGTCGAACCTGCCCTCGAACCGCCTGCCCTGCTCGGCCGTGCGCTGCTCGGTCATGGTGACACCCCCGGTCCGGATCCGCTCCCGGTCCCGGGAGCGGCTCGGAGGCTACCCTCCCGCCCATGACCGATGTGCTGCTGCTCGACGTCGAGGACGGCGTTGCCGTGCTCACCATGAACCGACCCGAGGCGCGCAACGCCTTGAACGCGGCGCTGCGTGCTGCGGTGCCCCGGGCGCTGCGCGAGCTCGACGCACGCGAGGACGTGCGGGCGATCATCCTCACGGGTGCCGACCCGGCGTTCACCGCCGGCATCGACCTCAAGGAGCTGAGCACCAGCGCCGAAGCGGCCGAGGCCGCCCTCCCCGGCGCCGACGGCAACGGCCCGTTCCCGCTGATCTCGAAGCCGCTGATCGGCGCGGTGAACGGTCCGGCCGTCACGGGCGGCTTCGAGTACGCGCTCGCCTGCGACTTCCTCATCGCCTCGGATCGGGCCCGGTTCGCGGACACCCACGGCCGCGTCGGGATCATGCCGGGCTGGGGTCTGACGGTGAACCTCGTCAACTCCATCGGGGTGCGTCGAGCCCGGCAGATGAGCTTCACGGGCGACTACATCGACGCCCGCACCGCCTTCGCCTGGGGTCTGGTGAACGAGGTCGTCCCGCACGAGGAGCTGCTGCCACGCTGTCGCGAGATCGCCCGGTCGATCACCCAGTGCCTTCCGGACGCGGTGGCCAACCTGCACGGCACCTACCACCAGATCCGGCTCTCCCAGGACCGTGAGGCGTGGCAGATCGAGGGTCGTCGCTCCAACGAGTGGATGGCGTCGTCCTTCGACCGGGAGCGGCTGGCCGCGAACCGCGAGGCGATCCAGCGGCGGGGTAGCGGTCAGGTGTAGGCACCCCGGAGCGTGGGCGGGGGCGGGGGCAGGTCCCCGCGGACCACGGTGCCGCGACCGTCCACGTCGCCACGGCTCGGACTCCGATGAGCCGGTCGGCGCCGGTGACCCCGACGGTCCGGAGCCACAGCAGGGCTTCGGACCGTCGGGGTCCCCTGGGTTCCCGCCACAAGCCGACCGAACGCCTGCCTCCCGCCGAGGACGGAACCGGCAGACCTTCCGTCCGCCCGAGCAGTAGAACACGGGCGGTTGGAGAATGCAACGTATTCACAGATTACTGACAGGTCCGGCGCGGAGGCCCGCACCTGATGGGTCCCGGGGGAGCCGTCCGTGCTGGGATGACCCCATGGACCGGCCGAGACCGCGCACCGCCCGGGCGAGGGACAACGACGAGCGCCTGCTCGACTCGGCCGTGGCCGCCATCGCCGAGACCGGGCTCGACCGCATGGTCCGCACGGACGTGACCGAGCGGGCGGGGCTGACCCACGGCGCCCTGTACAGCCGGTACGACGGGCTCGCCGACCTCGCCGCCGATGTCTGGGTCCACCGGGCGGCGGCGCACGTGCGCGCCATGATCGCCGCGGCGGACCGCATGGCCACGGCGGCGCCCCCCGAGGCGGCTGATCTCGCACGGTTCCGGGACGACCCGCTCACCGCGACTGCGGTCGAGCTGGCCGTGGCGTCGGCGCGGATCCCCGAGCTCGCCGACGTCGTGCCGCGCAACCTCGCGGCGTGGATCGACGAGCACGGACTCCGCGACCGGCCGCGCTCGCTCGCCGTCCTCGCCATGCTGCTCGGCGCCGGCATCTACCGTGCCGTCGACCCCGGCTACGGCGACGTGGCTCCCCTCGTCGTGCGCTGGCTGCACCAGGGTGCCGGTGCGACCTGGAGGGGCGCACCACCGACGCCCGACCCGCCCGATCGGATCGAGTACGCGCCGGAGGACCCCTTTCGGGACCGTCTGCTCCAGGCCGCTGCGGACGTGATCGGCCGCAGCGGGGTGGAGGGTGCCACCATGAAGCGGATCGGCCGGACCGCGGGCTACTCGGCGAGTGCCGCCTACAACCTGTACCGGAACCGCGACGACCTCATCCACGACACGCTCGTGCGGTCCATGGTGTTCGTCCAGACCCCGGAACGCACGGCGCCGGTCCTCTCGACCGCGGATACGGTCGCTGCCCGCCTCGCCGGCTGGTGCTCCACCGAGGGCCGCGTCCGTCGACGGCTCTCGCTCGAGGTCTTCCTGGCTGCGCTCCACCGTCCGTCACTCGCCGCTGCGGCCGCAGAGATCGATGGGAGGGCCGCGTCCGCGATCGCCGCGTCGACGTCCCGGTCGCTCCAACCCGCCGATCGGTTCCAGGTCGTGTTCCGCGTCGGTCGCGGCGTCATCTGGGGTGTGTGCCGGTTGCAGGAGACCGCCGGCGGGCTCGAGACCGTGGACTGGCGGCCGTTCGCCCATCCGCTGCTCGCCGGCATGAGCGTGGAGGACGGTTGACCGTCAGCCTGGAGCGAACCGGCTGAAGGTGGCCCAGAGGCGCTCCACCGACCGGAGCCAGTCGTCGAGGGTCCCCTGCGCCGGCGCAGTCATGAGGTGTTGCACGCCCGCGGCGCGGTAGTCGTCGAGCGCTCGGAGCAGCACCTCGGGGTCCTGGAGCAGGCCGTCCCAGCCCACCCGGAGCGAGAAGGTGAAGGTCTCCTCGGGTCGGTCCCGGCGGAGCCGGGCGACCACCGGTGGCACCTCGTCCGGCTCGAGACCGATGGCGTGGAAGCCGTCGGCGCGCTCGACCGCCCGCTTCCAGGCCGGCTCGGTCCGGCCGCCGACCCAGATGGGGATCTCGTGGGCGGGCTTCGGGAGGAGCCGGATGTTGCGGAGCGAGTAGAAGTCGCCGTCGAAGTTGACGGGGTCGTCCTCCCAGCAGGCACGGAGCAGCTCGATGATCTCGTCCGTGCGGGCGCCCCGGTCCGTGAACGATTGACCGAGGGCCGCGAACTCGGCTGCGGACCAGCCCACCCCGGCGCCGACGGTGACCCGCCCGCCGGACAGGGCGTCGAGCGAGGCGAGCGAGTTGGCCAGGGCGACCGGGTTGTGTTGGGGCAGCACGAGGACCGAGGTGCCGAGCCCGACCGACGTGGTGGCGGCCGCCGCCCAGGTCAGCGCCATCAGCGGGTCGAACAGGTACGGGGGTGGGTAGCCCTGGTCGGTGGGCACGATCAGGTGGTCGGAGACCCACACGTCGGCGAAGCCGAGATCCTCCGCCTGCCGCGCCGCGCGGGCGATCGCGTCAGGTCCGGAGGCCCGCCCGTACTGGGGGAGGTGGATCCCGAAACGCATACCGACGACAGTACCCCCGGACGGGTGGCAGCAACGTGAGCCTTGCGGCCCGAACCTCGAGCTACCGCGGCACCATCCGGACCATGGCCCGGGTGTAGGTGTTGGTGAGGTTCGACGGCAGCCGCTCCGGCTCCTCGACGAGCTCGATCGCGGAGAACCGCTGGAAGCAGGCCTCCCAGAAGGTGCGCGCCTCCATCCGGGCGAGCCGGGCGCCGAGGCAGAAGTGCTCGCCCCAGCCGAACGAGAGCTGGGGGTTCGGGTCCCGGTAGGGGTCGAAGGTCATCGGGTCGGCGAAGACGGTGTCGTCGAAGTCGGCCGCCGTGTAGTGGAGCACGACCCGGTCACCCTCGGCGATGTGCTTGCCGCCGAACTCGGTGTCGCAGGTGGCGGTCCGCCGGAAGTAGTGCACCGGGGTGGTCCAGCGCAGCATCTCCTCGATGGCGGTGGCGGGGAGCCGGTCGAGCGACGCCAGCTCCTGGTAGAGCCCCGGGTTGCGGGCGAAGGTGACGGCCATCCCCGACATCATCGACTTGGTGGTCTCGTTGCCTGCCACCGCGATCTGGATGAACAGGCCGGCGAACCCCTGGGCATCGAGGGGCTTGCCCTGGTACGTGCCCTCGGTCAGCAGGGTGATGAGGTCGGTGCCGCCCTTGCCCATGCGCTCGGTGGCGAGCCTGTAGCCGTAGGCGGCGAGCTCCTTCCCGGGGTCGTCGTCGGCGCTGCGGTCCCGGCCTCCGCCGCCTGCGATCACCCGGTCGGCCCAGTCGGCGAGGCGGGTCCGGTCCTCTTCGGGGATGCCCATCATCTGGTTGATGAGCTGCATCGGCAGCTCGCCGGCGATCTGCTGCACGAAGTCGAGGGTGCCCATCTCGAGGGCCCGGTCGAAGATCCAGGCGCTGCGGTCCCTCAGCCAGGGTTCCATGGCGTCGACCACGCTCGGCTTGAACGCCGTGAACACGAGGTTCCGCAGTTCCTTGTGCTCGGGCGGGTCCATCGACAGCAGCTGGGTGCGACCGATGGCGAGCTGCTCCTCGGTCTGCTTCTCGAGCACGATGCCACCGAGCGCCGCGGAGAACGTGCGGTGGTCCTTCGACGCGGCCATGACGTCGCGGTGGGCGAGCAGGTACCAGGCGCCGTCCCCGTCGGGCAGCGGGTGCCAGTGCACCGGGTCCTCGCGTCGGAGGATGTCGAACTTCTCGTACGGCACGCCCTGCGCGTACTGCCGGTGGTCGTACAGGTCGATGGCTGCCAGGTCCGTACTCGTCGTCATCGTCGTCCCCCCGAGTGCTGGTGCGTCGGCATGGTACGCGCTGCGGCAGGCTTGGGGGCATGGATCCTCGAACCCCGGTCCTCGTCGGTGCCGCCGCCTCCTCCTCCCGCCTCCTGCCGGGCGACCCTCCCGAGGCGATCGAGCTCATGGCCCTCGCTGCGGAGGCGGCTGCGGCTCGGGCCGGTTCCCCGGGTGTGCTCGGCCGGGTGGACCGCATCGTGGTACCTCGAGGTACCTGGGGCTATCGGGATCCGGGCAGGCTGCTGGCCGCTCGGCTCGGCTGTCCCGGCGCCCGGACCGTGGTGGCGGAGCTGGGCATGCTCCAGTCCGGTCTGCTCCACGCCGCGGCGTCGGACGTCGCCGCCGGGCGTGCCGGGGTGGTGTTGGTCGCGGGGGGCGAGGCCCGTGACCGGGTCATCCGTGCGGCGAAGGCCGGGACCGAGGCCGTCGAGCGCGTGCAGCCCGACGACGTCCGACCGGACGAGGTGCTGGCACCCGCCGCCGACGTGATCCACCGGCTCGAGGTCGACCGTCGCCTCGTGCAGGCGGTGGAGCAGTACGCCCTCATCGAGAACGCCGTGCGCGCCCATGACGGCATGTCGCTCGAGGAGCACCGTGGGGTGATCGCCGAGTTGTGGGCGGCATGCAACCGCAGCGCCGCCAGCAACCCGCTGGCCTGGAACCCGGCGCCGATGAGCGCTGCGGATCTGGCCACGCCCAGTGCGTCGAACCGGCCGCTCGCCCACCCGTACAACAAGTGGCACGTGACCCAGTGGAACGTGGACCTGGCGTCGGCACTGCTGGTGACGACCGTCGGGACGGCCCGCTCGCTCGGCCTCGACGAGGCCGGGTGGGTGTTCCCGGTGGCGGGCGCGGACAGCAACCACATGGTCCCGGTCGTGGCCCGCGAGGAGCTGTGGCGATGCCCCGGTGCGGGCATCGCCGGCAGCGCGGCGTTCGACGCGGCGGGCGTGGATCCCGCTGCCCTCGCCCACGTCGACCTGTACTCGTGCTTCCCCATCGCCGTGCGTTTGCAGGCGCGCGAGCTCGGGATCGACGACGGTCGTCCCCTCTCGGTGGGCGGCGGCATGGCGTTCGCGGGCGGGCCGTTCAACAACGCGGTGCTGCAGGCCACGGTCCGTGCGGCCGAACTGCTCGCCGGGAACCCGGGGCAGCACGCGCTGGTGAGCGCGGTGAGCGGCATGCTCACCAAGCAGGGCATGACCGTCTGGTCCACGACCCCACCGGCCGACGGCTTCCGGCACCGCGACGTCACGGCCGAGGTCGCAGCGGCCACCCCCGAGCGGCGGGTGGCCACCGAGGACGAGCACGTCGGCGAGGGGACGGTGGTGTCCTCCACCGTGCGCTTCGACGGCGACGGACCTGCCGAGGGCGTCGTGCTCGTCGACCTCGATGGGGGAGCACGGGGCATCGGGCTGATCGCCGATCGGGAGGTCGCCGCGGCGATGACCCTGCGGGAGTGGGCCGGAGCCCGGGTGCGGGTCACGCCAGGCGGGAGTGCGGAGCCCGTCTGAGCAGGCCCGGTGCCCCTCTGAGCAGGCCCCGTGCACACGGGATCGGCCGTGGGGGGGGGGGGGGGGGGGG
>JBEIGA010000053.1:0-17264 GCA_040382135.1 Acidimicrobiales bacterium | reverse complement strand
GGCACGATCATGCCGCCGAGGGCCGCGATGGCCGGCAGCATCGCCGCCCGTGGGTTCCGGAGCTCACCCGCGACAAGCTCCCGTTTGATCTCCAGGCCCACCACGAAGAAGAACAGGGCCATCAGGGCGTCGTTGACGAAGGCACCGAGACTCAGCCCGTGGTGCTCTTCCTCGGCGGCGCCAGCAGCACCGGCCTCGCCGCTACCGGCGGCACCCGTCTCGGCACCGGACGACGCGGCGCCGACCGGCGTCTCGGCCTCCTCGGCGTGCCCGCCGCCGTGCTCCTCGAGCTTGATGAGGTCACCGACCTCGATCCGGATCTCGGTCGCCCAGACGTCGTGGTAGCTCTCCTTCCACGGCGAGTTCGCCCAGATGAGGGCGATCACCGTGGCGGCGATGAGCAGCATGCCGCTCGCCGCCTCGATGGCCATGAAGTTCTGGAGCGGTCGGCCCACCTTGCGTGCGAGGGGGCGCTCGGAACCGAGCCAGGTCTTGGGGGAGATGCTTCCGAAAGCGGACATAGATGTTCCGATCGACCGCCACGAGCGGGACTTGAGCGCGAATGTCTGGCCGAGGCAGCCTAGTCAGCGGCTTGCGGGGCCCGTTCGATCCCTGAGCGAGCCCGTCCCCGGGATGCGGACGGCGAGACGGACCGACGTCCCGTCCGCTCCTGAACGGATCTCGACCTCGTCGGTGAGGATGCGCATCAAGGGAACGCCGAGCCCGGACTCGTGCTGCAACCGGTCCGGCGTCTCGACTGCCGGGAGGACCGGCAGGGTCTGCTCGTCGAACCCGGACCCGCGGTCGCGGACCTCGACCTCGAGCCGCTCCTCGTCGAGGTGGCACCGGATGACCACGCCGTCGTGCGACCCGGAGCGCTCCTGCGCCCGGACGGCGTTGGTCGCCGCCTCCGAGACCACCACGCGGAGATCGGCCACGCGCTGGGGGGCGATCCGTGCGTCGACCGACGCCGTGGCAGCGACCACCGACCGCACGAGGTGCAGGTACCTCGGCGACGCCGGGACCTCGAGCACGACCTCAGGCACGAGCACGTCCGGGGGAAGGGCCGCGCTCGACCGCCGCGACCGCCTCGGCGACCGTGCGGTGCAGGGGCAGGACCCGGTCCAGGTCGCAGAGCTCGAACACCCGACGCACCCGCGGCTCCGGCACCACCACCTGCAGGTCACCGTCGTGGCTGCGGGCCCGCTTGAGCGCCGCCACGACCTGGCCGATCCCGGCGGAGTCCAGGTAGGTGAGCCCTGTCAGGTCCAGCACCAGCCACCGGCGCCCCCCGGCGACCTCGGCCACGACGTGCTGGCGCAGCACCGGCGCCGACACCAGGTCGAGCTCACCGTCGAGGGCGAGCACCGTGACCTCCCGGACCGAGACGGCGTGGACGCTCAGCTGCACCGATCCTCCCCCGGCCTCCGGCATGAACCCAGCCCGTGGCATCCCACGGGGCCCAACCGTACCGGAGCGCCCTCGGGATGTCGGACCCGACCCGTAGCATGCGCCACGTGACGTCCCCGGTCGCACCCGGTGCATCCACGCTCGACGCCGTGCTCGAGGAACTGGCGGCCGACGGGCGTCTCGTCCACGTCGAGCGGATCCCCGCCCGACCCGCTCGCCACGGTCGCCTCGCCCGTCCCCTCCCCGAGGACCTTGCGCGCCGGGTCCCCGCCGCGCTCTGGACCCACCAGGTCGCCGCCATCGACGCCCTGCGAGACCGTCGCTCGGTGGTGGTGGCCACGGGAACCGCCTCGGGGAAGTCGCTCACGTACCAGGTGCCGATCCTGGAGGCGGCGACCGACCGCCTCCGACCGGGAACCTCCCTCGCCCTGTTCCCCACCAAGGCCCTCGCCCACGACCAGCTCCGCGCCTTCGGCGCCCTGGCCCCGAACGACGTGACGGTGGCGACCTTCGACGGCGACGCTCCACCCGAGACCCGCAGCTGGGTCCGCGACCACGCCACGGTGGTGCTGACCAACCCCGACATGGTCCACGCCGCCCTCCTGCCGAACCACGCCCGCTGGTCGCGCTTCCTCATGCGTCTGCGGTACGTGGTCATCGACGAGCTGCACGTGTACCGCGGCATCTTCGGCACCCACCTCGCCCACGTGCTGCGGCGGCTGCGGCGCATCTGCGCCGAGTACGGCGCCGACCCGACCTTCGCCTTCTGCTCGGCCACCATCGGCGAGCCCGACCGGCTGGCCTCACTGCTCTGCGGCTCCCCGGTCGAGGCCGTCACCGACGACGGCAGCCCGGCAGGTGCGAAGGTCGTCGCCCTGCTCAACCCCCCGGTGGTCGACGCCGCGGCCGGCATCCGCACCTCCACCACGGCCGAGGCCGCGGCCACCGCCACCCGCCTCGTCACGGCGGGCCACCGCACCATCGTCTTCACCCGGAGCCGACGGGGCACCGAGCTGATCGCCGGGGACCTCAGCCGCCGTCTCCCCGACGAACTCGCCCACACCGTGCGCTCCTATCGCTCCGGCTACCTCGCCGAGGAGCGCCGGCAGATCGAGGCCGAGATCATGGCGGGCGCGGTCCAGGCGGTCGTGGCCACCAACGCGCTCGAGCTCGGCGTCGACATCGGCGGACTCGACGCCTGCGTCATCACCGGCTACCCGGGCACCGTCGCCTCGACCCGGCAGCAGCTCGGACGCGCCGGACGCCACGGTCAGACCTCCGTCGGCGTGCTCGTGGCCGGCGAGGACCAGCTCGACCAGTGGCTCATGGCGCACCCCACCGAGCTGTTCACCCGCCCACCGGAGCCGGCCATCGTCAACCCGGCCAACCCGTTCGTGCTGCGGCCGCACCTCGCCTGCGCCGCGTACGAGCTGCCCCTCCGCCACGACGACGAACGCTGGTGGGGCGACGAGCTCCACGACGGCGTCCGAGAGCTCGTCGAGGCGGACGAGCTCGTGGTCCGACGGCAGGCCCGCGGACCCCGGGCCTACTTCGCCGGTCGCGGCTCCCCTGCCCGGCGGGTGGGGCTCCGGTCGGGAGGCGGGGGCGAGTACCGGATCGTGGACCCCGACGGCACCCTCATCGGCACCGTCGACGCCGCGCGGGCCTTCGCCACCGTGCACCCGGGCGCCTGCTACCTGCACCGCGGGGCTGCCTGGCGCGTGGTCGACCTCGACCTCGACTCGCTGGTGGCGCTCGTCGAGCCCGACGACGGCGCCACGTTCACCCAGGCGCGCACCGTGGTCGACATCAGCATCGAACGCATCCTCGAGGAGCGCCCGCTCAGCGCCGCCCGGCTCCACCTCGGGATGGTCGAGGTGAGCAGCCAGGTCGTCGGGTACCAGCGCAAGGAGACCGTGAGCCGCCGCATCGTCGCCAACGAGGTACTGGAGCTCCCCCCCAACACCATCACCACCCGGGCCATGTGGTGGGTCGCGCCCCACGAGCTCCTCGACCGGCTCCCCGAGATCCGGCTGCCCGGCGCCCTCCACGCCGCGGAGCACGCCACCATCGGGCTGCTGCCGCTCTTCGCCATCTGCGACCGCTGGGACGTCGGCGGCGTGTCGATCGCCCACCACCACCAGACCGGGGGGCCCACCGTGTTCGTCCACGACGGGTACCCCGGCGGCGCCGGCGTGGCCGACCTCGGCTACCAGGTCGCCGACGACCTGCTCGGTGCGGCCGCCGACCTCATCGAGGCGTGCGGTTGCGTCGCCGGTTGTCCGTCGTGCATCCAGTCGCCCAAGTGCGGCAACGGCAACGAGCCGCTCGACAAGGCGGCCGCGGCCTGGGTGATCCGCGCCATCCTCGGCCGAGGTGGGCGGGGCCAGGCCCCACCCACCTCGGAGCCGGACGTGCGCTAGCGCTCGAGGCGCATGGTGGCCTCGGCGCGGTGCTCCACATCGCCGAGCAGGGCACCGACGATCGGGACCGACGTGGCCTGGCGGTACCGGACCTGGACCGTGACCGTGTCGCCCGTCCGTCCCACGTGGACGTCGACGCGGTGCGGGGGGAACGATCCGGCGGCCATGGCCGCCCGCTGCGCCTGGGCGTCGGGTTCGCCGACGGCCACGGCGCGTGCCGCCTCACGGGCGGCGTGGACGGTCATCACCTCACCCCGCCCGATGAGGGCCACCTGCACCACGAGCAGGCCGACCACGGCGAGCACCGGGAGGACCAGCGCGAGCTCGACGGTGGCCTGACCAGCGTCCCTTCGACGGTGCGGGCCGATCACGAGACCTTCTCGGCGATGCTGTCGACGACCGCGTCGAGAAGATCCCCGATGCGGCCGGTGCTCGTGGCCCAAGCCAGGAGCAGGGTGGCGACGGCTGCGGCGCCGAGCAGCACGAGGACGTACTCGGCCGTGGCCTGCCCCCGCTCGGAGCGGGGCCACGCCCGTGCAGCGAGCAGGCGGAGGAAGCCCAGCGTGACCGGCAGCAGGGTGGTCGGGGAAGGGGTGGACGGGATGGGTCGGTGCATGGTCGCTCCTCGTGGAGATGGCGGAACGGACGGCGGGAGGGGACAGCGGCAGGGGAAGCGGGAACGGGCGACGGGCACACGTGGGTGTCAGCCGCCGAGGTCGAGCGAGCCGACGCCACCGGTGAGCAGCGGCACGAAGGTGAGCAGGACGAACGCCGGGAGCACGCAGCCGCAGAGGGGGAACAGGAGGCGGACCGGGACCCGCCGGGCCGCCTCCTCGGCGCGCCGACGGCGTGCTGCGCGCAGATCCACCCCGCAACGACGCAACCCGGGCAGGAGGGGTGTGCCGTAGCGCTCGCCGGCGCGGAGGGCGTCGAGCAGGGGTCGCGCCGGATCGCCAAGCAGAAGCGCCGCCTCCCCGAGCGCGTCGTCGAGCCGCTCACCGGCACGGACACGCCGGACGACGGACGCGAGGGCCACGCCCACCGGACCCTCGAGCCTACGGGCTGCGGCCTCGACCGCGCCGAGCGGGTTGCACCCGGCGCCGATCGCGATGGCCAGCAGTTCGGCCGCCTCCGGCAGTTCGCGCCACAGGGCGGCGTCCGCGAGCGACCGGGCGCGGCGACGGCGACGCAGCCCCCTCGTCGCCGACACGGCCGGGGGCAGCACCGCGAGGGGTGGCGCCAGCAACGCCATGGCCAGCACGGCGGCCAGCGTCGCGCCGCGGGCGAGATCGCCGTCCGCGGCCCCGACCCCGGTGAGGTTCCGGACTCGGGCGCCCATTGCGCCGAGGACCCGGCTGGGGAGTGCCCCACCCGGCGACCCACGCCCCAGCAGATCCCGCGATCGGGGAGCGAGGCGGGACCTGCCGACCAGGAGGACGGCGACGAACTAGATCGCCGGGAGCCATGCGACCCACCGGGTCGGGTCGGGCCACGGCACCTAGGCCACCACCCCGACGGCGGCGACGATCCGCCGCATCCAGAGCAGGCCGACGACCTCGAGGAGCAGCCCGCCCACCACCGCTCCCGCCCCGACGGGCGTGGTCCACATGGCGGCAGCCCGATCGGGATCGATCGCCACGACCACCGCAGCGAACGCCAGAGGAGCGAGACCGATGACGGTCGCCGAAGCCCGTGCCTGCGCAGCCTGGACCCGGACCTCCTCCTCGAGCGACCGCTGCTCCCGGAGGACCGCTGCGACCTCGTCGACCGTCCGCGCCTGCGGTCCGCCGACCTCCACCGCCATGGAGAGGGCCGCGGCGGCCAGCCGAACCTCCCGCCCCCCGCGCCGCTCGGCCCATGCCTGCAACGCCGCTGACAGGGCCACGCCGGAAACCGCGTCGTGCACCACGCCGAGTAGATCGGCGCCGACCGGGGAGGTGCCGACGGCCCGGGCACCGTCGGCCAGAGCGACCACGGGCCCGGTCCCCGAGCGCATCGCCGCCGCGACCCCATCGAGCGCGACCGGGAGGTCGCGCGCGATCCGGACGTGCGTCCGATCCCCGCGAAGCAGCACCGATGCGGGCGGGCTCACCACGCCGACCAGGGCCCCGAGCACCGCACCCGATCCACCATCGAGCACGCCGCCCGTCACGGCTCCCAGCGCGACCACCGCCGCCCAGGTACGACCTGGGGCGCGTACGCGATGACCGAGATCCGCCCGTGCGAGCAACGTCAGGATCACCCCAGGCCTCCGGGCGTCGCTGCCCGCTCCCAGGGCAGGGCGGGAGGGAACACGGTCAGGGGGGAGGCGGCGTGTAGGGCGAGGGCGCGACGCGACCACGACGCTCAGGGCGGTCAGCGCCCCCCACCACTCGGGACGGCTGAACGTCACCGTCCCACCTCCTCCGACCACGGCGGGACGTCGGGGTCCCGGCCTCCGCGTGCCGGCGACCCGAGCATGGTCGCCTCGTCGGCGAGCCTCCGCAGCTCCCATGCCCCGTCGCGGAGCCCGACGACCTCGGCGACCTCGACCACCCGGCGTCGGCCGCCGGGCCGCCGGGCGACCTGCACCACGAGATCGACGGCGCCGACGAGCTGGTCCCGGACGGCGAGCTGGGTCAGACCGCTCCCGGCCAGGAGCATCATCGTCTCGAGGCGGCGGAGGGCGTCGAGCGGCCCGTTGGCGTGGCAGGTGGAGAGCGACCCCTCGTGCCCGGTGTTCATCGCCTGCACCATGTCCAGGGCCTCCGCCCCGCGGACCTCGCCCACGATGATGCGGTCGGGGCGCATCCGCAAGGCATCGCGGACGAGCTCGCGGATGCCGACCGCTCCGGTGCCCTCGTTGCTCGCCGGCCGGGCCTCGAGGCGGACGACGTGCCCGGTCCGCAGACGGAGCTCGGCCGCATCCTCGACGGTGACCACCCGCTCGCCCTCGCGCAAGGACGCCGCGAGCGCGTTGAGGAGCGTGGTCTTCCCGCTGCCCGTCCCGCCGGACACGAGCACGTTGCAGCGGGCCCTGACGGCCCAGCGCAGGAAGCCCGCGACCGGCTCCGGGACGAAGTCCTCGACACCGAGGTCGCGGACACGGAACCGCCGGATGGTGAGGCAGGGCCCGTCCACCGCGAGCGGCGGCACGATGGCGTGCACCCGGGATCCGTCCGGCAGTCGGGCGTCCACCGACGGGGACGCACGATCGATCCGCCGCCCCAAGGGGGCGACGATGCGTTCGATCAGCAGCAGGACGGTGGCCTCGTCGACGACCACGCCGGTCCGCTCGAGCCGGCCGTCGCGCTCCACCCAGACCGGACCGGCACCGTTCACCATCACCTCGGTGACGCCGTCGTCCGCAAGGAGCGGCTCGAGGACCCCCAGCCCGTGCACCCGGGCGAGGACCCGGTCGCGGACGGCAGCGATGCGACGGGCCCCTGCGAGGGGCTCGTGCCGCCGGACGAGCTCGGTCACCATCGATCGCCGCTCGTCCTCGGTGCTCGATGCGGTCCGCAGGCGCTCCACGAGCTCCCGATGCACCACCTCGACCAGCACCGCCTCGGATCGCGACGGGTTCACGGGACCAGCGCGGCCAGGCGCCGCAGCGCCCTCGGCCGCCGGCCTGCGAGGAGCCCGGCATCGACGGCCCGGGCGACCGCAGGGTCGAGCGGCACCCGGACCCGGACCGGCGCGCCCACGACGTCCTCGACATCCCGGGTCTGGAGCGCCCGTGCGGGCTCCTCCACGAGCACCACCTCGTCGACCCGCAGGCGACCGATCGCGACCCGCCGGAGGGCGAGGTAGCAGGCGCGGGTGACCAGGACCGCGCTCTCGGCACGATCGAGGAGCCCGGCGGCCAACGGCGACGGATCCGGCCCGAGGGTGCCGAGGTCCACGATCACGGTGCGGGCCGAGGCCGACAGCAGATCCCGTAGCAGGGTGACGCGATCCGCAGGCAGCGGTCCGTCGAGCCGGTCGCCCGCCGGGAGAAGGTCGATCGACGGGGCGACACGGACCGTGAGGCGCTCCAACGCATCGGCCGGGAGCTCGTCCGGAGCGAGGAGCCAGTCGGACACCCCACCACCGGGGGTCTCGACGGCGAGGACGGCGGGAAGGTCGCCCGCGAGGTCGACGAGCAGGACGTCGGCACCGCGTTCGCCCAACTCGAGCCCGAGCGACGCGGTGACGACGGTCGTCCCCGATCCGCCCTTGGCGGACCAGCAGCAACACAACATGCAGGACCTCCCTGCGACCGGGCACCGCACGGGACGCGCGGCGCCTCACGGCGTTCTGGAGGGGAGGTGTTCCGCAGGGGAGCAGGACCCGGGCCGAGGCCCTCGGGTCCGGCGCACGTTATCCGTGGCCCTCCACTGCGGCAAGAGGGTCGACCCCCGACGCCTATCCTCGGGGACGTGACGGCCGCAGCGTTCTTCGACCTGGACCGGACGGTCATCGCCAAGGCGTCCATCGCCGCGTTCGGCCGACCGCTCCACCGGGCGGGCTTCATCACGGCGCCGACGGCGCTGCGGGCGGCATGGGGGCAGCTCGTGTTCCGCTTCTTCGGGGCGGACGAGGCCAGCATGGCCAAGGCCCGGGAGCTGGCGCTGCGGCTGGCGGCCGGCTGGGAGCGGGACCGGCTGCGGGCCTTCGTCCGCGAGAACCTGATCGACGTGATCGAGCCGATCGTCTACACCGAGGCGCTCGACCTGATGGCCGACCACCGCCGCGACGGTCACCGCATCTACCTGGTCTCGGCGGCGCCCGAGGAGATCGTCGAGCCGCTCGGCCACTACCTCGGCGTGGACGGCAGCATCGCGACGCGGGCCATGATCGACGAGGACGGCCGCTACACGGGGGCCGTGGCCTTCTCCAACGAGGGGCCGAACAAGGCGGTCGCCATCCGCGAGCTCGCCGCCGCGACGGGCATCGACCTCGACGCCTCGTTCGCCTACTCCGACTCCATCACCGACCTGCCGATGCTCGAGGCGGTGGGGTTCCCCGTGGCGGTGAACCCGGACCGCGAACTGCGCAGAGCCGCGACCGCACGAGGGTGGCCGGTCGTGGTCTTCGACCGACCGGTCCGGCTGCGCGAACGGGTGTCACTCCCGCCCCGCGGGCCGCTGCTGGTGCTCGGCGGGGCGTTGGCCGCGGCAGGCACCGTCGCCGCAGTGGCGACGTGGGCCCGACGGCGTTCGTGACGGCTGTACCGCCGGCCTCAGACGGCTGTACCGCCGGCCTCAGACGGCCTTGATCTTCTTGGCGGCCATGCCGAGGAGAGCGCCGAGGACGATGAGGACGAGCAGCTTCTTCATGCACCGATCCTAGGACCGCTCGGACGACGCGCGGCTGCGCATGGCGCAGACGGGGCACAGGGCATACCGTGCGGGGCGGAGGTGTCCGAGCGCCTGGTGGGCTCCCCCGCCTTCAAAGCGGGTGGGACGGGTGATCCCCGTCCGGCGGGTTCGATTCCCGTCCACCTCCGCCAACCGACCGGAACCCGGTCGCGTCCGTCGACGGGCGGACGTGGCCGGGTTCCCCCGGCACGGTGGCGCCCCCCAGCGACAGCGACGTCGTGCTGAGCCCGCGGACGGACCGGGCCACGGTGAGTGCCTGTCCGGGGGCCAGGTCGCGGAGCCGGAGATCGGGCGTCGGGCCCGCGAGGTGGGCGACGAGGTCGACGACGCCGGCACGGCGCTGGAACGGGGACTGGGTCACGACCACGCTCTGCACCCGGTCGAGCGGCACGATCCGACGGTGGGCGACCAGCACCCCGTCCGTGGCCACCAGCAGGCCGTCACCGAGACCGTGGGCGAGCCTGCGGTACCAGGCCGCTCCCCAGACCCGGGCGACGACGATCCCGGACGCGACGCCGGCGAGCGCGACGCCCACCACGACACCGGCATCGGCTCCCGCGCCGGCCGTCGTCACCGAACCCACCAGCCCGCCGACGGGGACGAGCAGCGCGGCGCGGCGCAACACGGCGCGATGGCGGGCGGCGGGAGGGTGTGCCCGGTCCGCGTCGACGACGACCGGGCGGCCGAGGAGCACCGGCAGGATCCGCCCGACGTCCGGCGCGGCCAGCACCGGCACCGTGACCCCGAGCGAGTACGCGCCCGAGGTGCTCCACTGCGAGGCGGTCCGCACGTCGATCGAGGCCAGACCGAGCGATCGGCGGAGGACGGTGCCGGTCACGTGCACGAGCTGCACCCTGCGCAGCGGGATCACCGACATCCGTGTGTCGAGCAGGCCACGCCGGACCACGATGTCGTCGCCCGATCGGGCGAGCTCGTACCCGTGGAAGCGCACGATCATGATCGCCGCGGCGACGACCGCCCAGACGCCGACGAGGAGGACCACCAACGCCGCCACGATCACCGCGGCGAGTCGGACGCCGGCGAGCCAGGACCCGACGGCGTCCTCGACCCGGCCGCCGAGCTCCGACAGCAGCGACAGCACGGCCACGGGCACGAGCAACAGGGGTGCACCGGTGACGCCGCCCAACGCGAGCATGCCCGTGCCCAGACGCAGCAGGGGTGGGTCGGGCACCGCGTCCGCCGGGGAGAGCACCGGCGCCGCGGGGTCGGGCACCGGCTGGGGTCCCGGCGCGGCCTCTGAGGCCACCCGGCGACGCCCCCGCTCGAGGGCGTCCCGGACCCACTCGGCCTCCGGCGCGCGGAGCGCGTCGAGCTCCACCCTCGTCTCGTCCCGACCGGCACCGACCAGCTCCACCTGGACCGCCGCGAGGTCGACGAGGCGATGGCGGAGCAGGCGGACGACCTCGACCTTCTGCACCCTCTTGGGTGAGACCACCCGCACCCGACGGTTGAGCACCCCGGTCCAGACCACGAGCTCGTCGTCGCGCAGGACGTAGCGCGTGCACCGTTGCCGGACGGCGCCGACCACCACCGCACCTGCGGCGAGCGCTGCGACCACCAGAAGGAACAGCCGACCGCCGCCGAGCGCGGTGAGGAGCATCGGCAGGGCGAACGGCTTGAGCGCCGGGACGATGCCGAGCACCGGCGAGAGCGGGTGCAGGCGACGGGCGTCGGGCGCGACCGCCAGCTCCGACCCCGCGGCGAGGCCCGACGGCTCCGCCTCGCTCATGCGCCGTCGTCGGCTCCGGCGCGCCGGAGGAGCCAGGAGCGCAATGCCCCGGCCTCGGCCTCGGCGATGCCGGGGAGCGAACCGAGCGTCGAGACCGAAGCGGTCCGCAGCGACAGCGCGACGAGTCCCAACCGCCGCTGGATCGGACCGTGCTGGATCTCGACCTGCTGGATCCGCTGGTAGGGGACGGCCGAGGACTTCCGCCACCAGACGCCGTACTCCAGCTCGAGCGCGTCCGGCCCGAAGCGGTACCGCCAGGCGGCGTACCGCCGACCGATGCGCAGGGTGCCGTACAGCAATCCGAGCCCGGACCCGGCGACGAGCCCCAGCAGGAGACGCACCGCCCAGCCGACCACGTCCGCATCCTCCGCCCGGAGGGCCGTCAGGACGCTCAGCACCAGACCGGTCGCGGCGCCGGCCACCACTGCGCCGGCGAGCCAGACCTGCCGGATGGCCGGATGCAGGGCGCGCCAGGCGTCGGACGGATCGTCCGGCGTGCCGACGGGGGTGGTGGGGTCGCTCAGACGGCGAGGAGGTCGCGGGCGCCGGTGTCGCTGCTCGGGTGGCGGAGCTTCGACATGGCGCGGGCCTCGATCTGGCGGATCCGCTCCCGGGTGAGGTTGAAGTGCTCCCCCACCTCCTCGAGGGTCCGCGGCTCACCACGGTCGAGACCGAAGCGCAGCTTCAGGATCTCGCGCTCCCGCTCGTCGAGCGGGGCGAGCAGCCGGGCGATCTCGTCGGGCAGCAGCGCGGTGGCGGCCACCTCGAACGGCGACTCCGCCGAGCGGTCCTCCACGACGTCGCCCAGCTCGGCGTCGCCGTCCTCGCGGAGCGGCTCGGAGAGCGAAAGGGGCTCGGCGGCGAAGCGGAGCGCCTCGGTGACCTTGTCCTCGGGCATCTCCACCTCCTTCGCCAGCTCGGAGAGCGTGGCCGGGCGGCCGAGCTTGAGCTCGAGACGGGCCCGGGCCTTCTGGAGGCGGGCGAGGGTGTCACCCGCGTGCACCGGGAGGCGGATGGTGCGCCCGGTGTTCGCGATGCCCCGGGTGATGGCCTGGCGGATCCACCACGTGGCGTACGTGGAGAACTTGAAGCCCTTGCGCCAGTCGAACTTCTCGACGGCGTGCATCAGGCCGAGGTTCCCCTCCTGGATGAGGTCGAGGAGGGGGAGGCCGCTGGCCTGGTACTTCTTTGCGATCGACACCACGAGGCGCAGGTTCGACTGCACGAAGGTGCGCTCGGCGTCCTCGCCCTTCTTCATCTCCCGCTTGAGCTCCCGCTTCCGGGCGGGCGAGAGGTCCTCCGACCGCTCGAGCTCCTCACGGGCGGCGTTGCCGGCCTCGATCTGCTGCGCGAGGCGGACCTCGTCGTCCTTCGTCAACAGCGGGTATTGCCCGATGTCGGTGAGGTACAGACGAACCAGGTCTTCCTCGTCGCGCTCGACACGCTCCTTCGGCACGATCGACCCTCTCTTGCCACTGAACCCGAGCTCACCCGCGGCGCCCGGACTGTTCCCGTACCCACCCCGGAGGACCGACATCGGACCCCCGGCGCACCGTCACAGCCGATCCACGACCCCAAACGATACCGACCTGCGAGAGGTCACCAACAGGGAGCCCCGGACCGACCCGGTGTGCAGGAAGGTGTCGGACCCGGTCACCTGTGATCTTGAGCGAAAGGTCGCAGACGGTCCACACGGCCCATGGACCCCGTCCACCGGGTGTGCTGGGACGCTCAGGGCGCGGTGAGGGCCGCCGCCACGGCGGCGACCGCGGCGCCGACCGCAGCGGCGGCGGCCGGATCGGCGCACGCACGCGCCGTGACGTCGGCACCGTCGACGATCGCGGCGGCGAGGTCGTCCAGCACCCGATCCCGGATCCGCCGAACGAACCGCTCGTCCGCCGGCAGGTCGCTGCAGGCAGCGGCCACGGCGGGCAGCAGCAACAGCTGCAGCACGGCGCCGCGGGCCGCGTCCGCGCTCAGCGCAGCGCAAGCGTCGAGGGCGGCGGGCCAGCCCGCCGGGAGGCGGAGCGCCGCGGCCGGGTCGAGCAGCACCGACTCGGGCAGCACCTCCCGCCACCAGAGGGCGTGCTCGCCCAGCTCCCGGGAGACCGTGGCGAACCGCACGGCGAGGGCGTCGTCCGTCGTGCCCGGGACCCACGAGCCCACGAGCTCGAAGAGGCGACCCTCGACCTCGGCGAGCCCGCCGAGCGCGACGACGAGGGTCCGCAGGGACGGATCGGCCGCCACGTCAGCCCCGGTACCGGTTCACGATGGGGATGCGCCGATCACGCCCGAAGGCCTTCCGGGTGACCCGCGGGCCGAGGGGGCTCTGCCGGCGCTTGTACTCCGAGAGGTCGACGAGCCGGACCACGCGTCGGACGAGGTCGGCCGGGAACCCCTGTGCCTCGAGCTCGGTGGCGGTGGCGTCGCCCTCGACGTACGCCTCGAGCAGGGGGTCGAGCACCTCGTAGGGCGGGAGGCTCTGGTCGTCGCGCTGGTCGGGCCGGAGCTCGGCCGAGGGAGGCTTGACCAGCACGGACTCGGGGATGGGCGGCTCCTCGCCCCGGGCACGCGCCAGCGCGTTGCGGTGGCGGCAGAGCTCGTACACCCCGAGCTTGTAGACGTCCTTGATGACCGCGTACGCGCCGGCGGTGTCGCCGTAGAGCGTGGAGTAGCCCACGGCGGTCTCGCTCTTGTTCCCCGTGGTGAGCACGAGCCAGCCGAGCTTGTTGGCCAGCGCCATGAGCACGACGCCGCGGATGCGCGACTGCAGGTTCTCCTCGGTGAGGTCGGGGTCGCGCCCCTCGAAGGAGGGGGCGAGCATCCCGAGCAGGGCGGCGTGCGCCGGCTCGATCGGGACCGTTCGGTGATCGATGCCCAGGCGCTCGGCGAGCGCCACGGCGTCGGCCACCGAGTGGTCGCTCGAGTACCGGGACGGCATGAGCACCCCGTGGACGCGCTCGGGACCCAGCGCGTCGGCGGCCACCGCGGCGACGAGGGAGGAGTCGACGCCGCCCGAGAGGCCGATGGCCACCTCGGCGAACCCACTCTTGCGGACGTAGTCCCGTGTGGCCAGGACGAGCGCCTCGTAGAGCTCGGCCAGCGGGTCGAGGACCGGGGTCACCACGGGCGGCCGGACGTCGGAGCGGTCGCGGACCGGTCCGGCCGGGAGCTCCAGGACCGGGAAGTCGGCGAGCCCCGGGGCCCGCTCGGGCACCTCGAGGTCGACAACGAGCACCTGCTCGGCGAACTGGGCGGCGCGGGCCACCACGTTCCCCGCCGGGTCCACCACCATCGACCCGCCGTCGAAGACGAGCTCGTCCTGGCCGCCGACGAGGTTCACGTACACGATCGGACACCCGGCGGCGGCCGCACGCTCGCGGAGGAGCGCCTCGCGCTCGATGATCTTCCCGCGGTGGTACGGGGAGCCGTTGATGTTCAGGACCAGCTCGGCGCCACCGGCTCCGAGCTGGTGGACGGGCCCGCCCTCGACCCAGATGTCCTCGCAGATGGAGACCCCCACGCGCAGGTCCCGGATGCCGTACAGCTGCATGGGCTCGGCGCCCGGGCGGAACGTGCGGCCCTCGTCGAACACGGCGTAGGTGGGCAGCTCGCGCTTGTGGTACGTGCCCTGGACACGACCGCCGGCGCAGACCGCCAGGGCGTTCGCCGGCCCGGCGTCGGCGAACCCCACGACGAGGACGCAGTCCCCGCTGCGCTGGGCGAGCTTCTCGAGCGCCGCCACCGAATCCGCCACGAAGCCGGGCTTCAGCACGAGGTCCTCGACGGGGTACCCGGTCAGCGTCATCTCGGGGAAGACCGCAACGTCGGCACCGGCCGATTCCGCCTCGGCGAGCGCGGCGACGACCCGCTCGACGTTGCCGTCGAGGTCGCCCACGACGGTGTTCACCTGGCAGAGCGCAACCCGGATCCTGGCCACGCGGCAACTGTACCGACGTCCCGAGCCGACCTCCTGACCCGCCGGGCCCCTCCCCGGACGCGCCGATGGGGGCGGCCGTGGCCGCCCCCATCGGTCCGATCCGTGGGATCGCGTCGATCAGTTCGTCGCGGTCAGACCGTGTAGTAGAGCTGGAACTCCATCGGGTGGGGCCGCATGTTGACCAGGTCGATCTCCGCCCGCTTCAGCTCGAGGTACGAGCTGATCAGGTCGTCGGTGAAGACGCCACCCACGGTGAGGAAGTCGTGGTCCGCCTCGAGGGCGTCGAGCGCCGCGGTGAGCGAGCCCGGCACCTGCGGGATGCCCTTGGCCTCCTCCGGCGGGAGGTCGTAGATGTTCTTGTCCAGCGGAGCGCCCGGATCGATCCGGTTCTGGATGCCGTCCAGGCCGGCCAGCATCATCGCCGCAAAGGCGAGGTACGGGTTGGCCGTGGGGTCCGGGCACCGGAACTCGAGCCGCTTGGCCTTCGGGCTCTGCGACATCATCGGGATGCGGATGGCGGCCGAGCGGTTGCGGGCCGAGTAGGCGAGGTTCACCGGCGCCTCGTAGCCGGGCACCAGGCGCTTGTAGCTGTTGGTGGTGGTGGCCGCGAAGGCCAGGACCGCCGGGGCGTGCTTGAGCAGGCCGCCGATGTAGAAGCGGGCGAGCTCGGACAGCCCGGCGTAGCCGTTCTCGTCGTAGAACAGCGGCGTGCCGTCGAGCCACAGCGACTGGTGCACGTGCATGCCCGAGCCGTTGTCGCCGTAGATCGGCTTCGGCATGAAGGTGACCGTCTTGCCCGCCTGCGACGCCACGTTCTTGACGACGTACTTGTACAGCTGGGTCTTGTCGGCCATCGACACCATCGTGTCGAACTTCATGTCGATCTCGGCCTGGCCGGCGGTCGCCACCTCGTGGTGCTGGAGCTCGACCTCGATGCCGACGGACTCGAGCGCCACGACCATCTCGTTGCGGAGGTCCTGGAAGGAGTCGAGCGGCGGCACGGGGAAGTAGCCGCCCTTGTGCGGCACCTTGTAGCCCGTGTTGTGCTCGCCGAAGATGTCCGACGGGTCACCGGTGGCCCACGCGGCCTCACGCGACACGATCGTGTAGCCGGCCGAGTTCGGCTCGGCCCGGTAGTGCACGGAGTCGAAGATGAAGAACTCGGCCTCGGGGCCGAAGTAGGCGGTGTCGGCGATGCCGGTGCTCTTCAGGTACTCCACCGCGCGCATGGCGACGCCGCGGGGGTCCTTGTCGTACATCTCGCCCGTGATGGGGTCCTTGATGTCGCAGTTCATGACCATCGTCTTGCGGGCCATGAAGGGGTCGATGTGGGCCGTCGTCGGGTCGGGCACGATGAGCATGTCCGAAGCGTCGATGCTCTGGAAGCCCCGGATGGACGAGCCGTCGAAGCCCATCCCGTCCTCGAACAGCCCCTCGTTCAGCTGGCTCACCGGCTTGGTGAAGTGCTGCTGCATGCCGGGGAGATCGGTGAAGCGGAAGTCGACGAACTCGACGCCCTCATCCTGGGCCCGCTGGATGACGTCCTTCGGTGTGGTCACGTTGCCTCTCTTCGGTCCGGGATCCGTCGGCCGGTCGCAGGCCGATCCGACGGGCGGCCACCACGGCGCAGGAGCTGTGTCGTGGGGTCTCCTGCAGGAAACCCCCGGGCCATTTCCCGGCCGTTGCACTTCTGTGAACGGCGTGTGAACGCCCCCGGGGTCTTCCTGGCGCGAACACCGCGGCACGCCTGCGCGCTCGCCATACTTCGCAACATGACGACCTCGCAGGACACACCCTCGCAGGACGACGCAGGCGACCGACGGCCCCGCGGCCGCCAGCACGACTACGTGCTCCGGATGGTCGAAGAGCGGGGGATCCGGCTGGTCCGGCTGTGGTTCACCGACGTGCTCGGCCAGCACAAGTCCGTCGCGATCTCCCCCGCCGAGCTGGAGGTCGTGTTCGACGAGGGACTGCAGTTCGACGGGAGCGCCATCGACGGCTTCAGCCGGGTGCAGGAGTCGGACGTGCTCTGCAAGCCGGACCCCACGACCTTCGAGCTGCTCCCCTGGGCCCGGACCGACGAGCCGGTCGCCTACATGTTCTGCGACATCGCCAACCTCGACGGCACGCCCTTCGCCGGTGATCCGCGCCAGGTGCTGAAGCGGAACCTCGACGTCGCCCGGACGAAGGGCTTCGAGTTCTACACCGCGCCCGAGGTCGAGTTCTTCTACTTCCGCTCGGGCGATCCGTCCCGGCCACCCGAGCCACTCGACGCCGCGTCCTACTTCGACCTCACCACGGCCGACGTGGCGAGCGACCTGCGCCGGCGGACCCTCCTGATGCTGGAGGCGATGTCCATCCCGGTCGAGTACTCGTTCCACGAGGACTCACCGAGCCAG
>JBEIGA010000052.1:0-17279 GCA_040382135.1 Acidimicrobiales bacterium | reverse complement strand
GCGCCCTGCCCGGGTCGACCGCCGCGGACCCGAACTGGTTCCGGACGGCGGAGTAGACGGCGTAGAAGATGGCGATGAAGAGCGCCTCGTGCCACCAGCGCAAGCGAACAGGCGGGCGCGCCGGCACGGTGCTGGGCGGGGTGTGGTCCTCGTCCTCCGGTCCGGGAGGATCGCCCGGGGCGCCGGGGTTCGCCGCGATGTCGCTCATGGCTGTGTCGTCCGCGTCGAAGCGTGCCGCCCGACGCGGTGACGGTCGATTGTAGGCGCGCCCTTCCCCGGCACCCCGGCGTGCCGCTAGCGTCCCGCCGGGGTCCATCTCGCGGCGCGCCCCACCTGCGCCACCCACCTGCAGGGCTCGACCGTGGTCGGTGCGTCGCCTCCGTCGTTCGTGGGCGCGCCTGCGTTGCGCCCGGTCTCCGAGGAGGTCCCATGGGCCCCACCCCGATCCCCGCGCTCCGGCGCGTCCTCGTGCTCGTCGTCGTGGTGACGAGCCTGCTCGTCGGCTGCGCCCCGTCGCCCGCGGTGTCGTCCCCCGCTCCGCCCGCCGTGTCGTCCCCCGCCCTGCCCGCCGTGTCGTCCCCCGCCCTGCCCGCCGTGTCGTCCCCCGCCCTGCCCGCCGTGCGGTTCGCGGCGGCCGCCGCCGTGGCCGTCGGTCGTCCGGTCGGGACCGCCGGCGCTCGGCTCACGGTCACGGTCACGGGCTCGACCGTGGTGGACGAGACCTGGTCCGGCTGGTCGGAGGGTGCCTGGTCGCACCGTGGTGCCGCGGTGGTCGACGGTGTGTCCTCGACGGTGGGGGAGTTGGTGGTGGTGGACGGCCTGCTCCACGCACGCATCGGCGACGACACCTGGCGCACCGCCCCTGTCGTGCCGGGCGTCCACGATGCCGTGCGGGATCCGGGCGAGGTGCTGGCCCTGCTGCGGCGGGCGGGTGAGGTGGCCGAGGGTCCCGCTGCGGACGTCCTCGTGGTGACCGTCCCGCACGTCGCCCTGACCGGCGCCGAGGGAGAGAGCGCCCGGTTCGAGGTGCGGCTCACGGACCGGGCGTCCGGCACGGAGGCCGTGGCCGAGGTCCGCGGCACGATCCCGCCCCTCGGGCCGGGTGGGGTGGCCGTCGACGTCGAGGCGTGGTGGTCTGCTGAGCCGCCCCGCCCATCGTGGCCCCGAGGATCGACCGGGCGGCGCCCCCGGGTTGACGGGTCGGGAGCGACGGTCGCCCTCGGCCCCGGCCGCTAGCGTGCCCCCTGCGCGGTCGGGTCCCGCGCAGGGGAGGCAGCGCCATGCGGATCTCGGGACACGGCGGCCGGCTCGGGCTCGCCGCGCTGCGACGTTTCGGCGTCGGCGAGCTGTTCACCCTCTCCGGCGGCCACGTCTTCCCGTTCTACGACGCCGCGGTGCAGGACGGGACCCGCATCGTCGACGTCCGCCACGAGCAGACGGCGGTCTTCGCCGCCGAGGCCACCGCCAAGCTCACCCGCCGCCCCGGCGTCGCCGTGCTCACCGCCGGCCCCGGGATCACCAACGGGGTCAGCGCCACGGCGTCGGCCCAGGCGAACGGCTCACCGCTCGTGGTCCTCGGAGGTCGGGCGCCGGAGAGCCGCTGGGGGAGCGGCTCGCTGCAGGAGTTCGACCACGTCCCGATCTACGCCCCGATCACCAAGCGGTCCGCCACGGTCCGCGCCGTCGACGACATCGCCCGAGCCACCTACGACGCGGTCGAGCTCGCGCTCTCGCCGCACCGCGGACCGGTCTTCCTCGACTACCCGCTCGACGTGCTGTTCGCCGAGGGCGAGGGCGAGCTGCCCGACCGCGCATGGCCCGTGGGTCCCGCGCCCGATCCCGACGCCGTGGCCCGCGTGGCGGCCCTGCTCGCCGGCGCGGCGCGGCCGGCCCTCGTCGTCGGGTCGGACGTCTACTGGGACGGCGCCTGGGACGCCCTCCGGGCGCTGGTCGAGGTCCAACGCCTCCCGACGTTCGCCAACGGGCTGGGCCGGGGCCTGCTCCCCGCCGACCACGAGCTCGCCGCCAGCCGTACGCGGGGGCTCCTCCGCACCGAGGCTGATCTGGTGGTCGTGGTGGGCACCCCGCTCGACTTCCGCCTGTCCTTCGGCGGGTTCGGGGACGCCGCGGTGGTGCACGTGGTCGACCACCCCGATCGCGTCGCCGGGCACGTCCCGCTCGCCGCGTCGGTCGCCGGGGACCTCGGCACGATCCTCGCAGCGCTCGCCGATGCCGCCGGTCCGGCCCGTGACCGCGAGGCCTGGGTGCGTCGGGTCGCGGACGCCGAGGCGGCCGGCGCCCGGGCGGAGGACGAGGCGATGGCGGTCGAGTCCGATCCCATCCGCCCCGCCCGCATCTACGGCGAGCTGCGTCGCGTGCTCGACCGTGACGCCGTGCTCGTGTGCGACGGCGGCGACTTCGTCTCCTACGCCGGCAAGTACCTGCCCTCGTACGAGCCGGGGCGCTGGCTCGACGCCGGTCCCTTCGGCTGCCTCGGCACCGGCATGGGCTACCTCGCCGCCGCTCGGCTGGCCCACCCCGGGTCCCAGGTGGTGGGCCTGTTCGGCGACGGCGCCATCGGCTTCTCGCTCGCCGACGTCGACACGCTCGTCCGCCACCGGCTCCCCGCGGTGATGGTCGTCGGCAACAACGGCTGCTGGGGGCTGGAGAAGCACCCCATGCGCGCCCTGTACGGCTACGACGTCGCCGCCGACCTGCAGGAGGGGACGCGCTACGACGACGTGGTCGCCGCGCTGGGCGGGGCCGGCGAGACCGTCACCCGGGCCGACCAGCTCGGTCCGGCGCTCGCCCGTGCCTTCGCCGCCGGGGTGCCCTACCTGGTGAACGTGCTCACCGATCCGGAGGACGTCTACCCCCGGTCGAGCAACCTCGGCTGAACCCCCGGGACGGGCGCCCGTCAGCGCAGCTTGTCGAGGAAGCGGTCGCGCTCGACCAGGACTCGCACGACCCGGCCCTCGGCCACGGTGCCGCGGTCGTCGCTGGCCTGGACGACGAAGGTGAGCCGGCGTCCCTCGACCTTCTCCAGCACGGCCGAGGCCTCCACCCGCCCGCCCACGGCGGTGGGCTGCACGTGGTCGAGCTGGACCCGCATCCCGACCGACGTGACCCCGTCGGCCAGGTGCCCGGCGAGCGCCACGACCGTGGCCTCCTCGCACAGCGCGAGGACCCGGGGGGTGGCGAGCACCGGGACGTCGCCCGACCGCAGCGCCTCGGCCGTGTCGACGTCGGAGACGGTGATGGCGACGCTGCCGTTCAGGCCGGGTTCCACGGGCACGGTGGGTACCATACGGCTTCCGCAAAGCCCGCGGCCATGTCGGTCGCGTCGGTCCCCGGCCTCCGGAGGTCCTCCGTGCTCGACCAGGACGTGATCCGTTCCACGCTGCAGAGCGCGCTGCGCAGCGGTGGGGACTTCGCCGAGGTGTTCGTCGAGGACCGGCGGAACTCCTCCGCCCTCCTCGACGACGGCAAGGTGGAGGAGCTGACCTCCGGCCGTGACCGGGGCGCGGGGATCCGTGTGGTCCGGGGCGACACCACGGGGTTCGCCCACACCGCCGACCTCTCGCCCGAGGGGCTGCGCGCCGCGGCCGAGGCCGCAGGGGCGGCGGCCCGGGGCGGCGGCGGCGGGGTGCGCTCGGTCGAGCTGTCGCAGGTCGTGGCGCCGTCGCCCGTCGTGGTCAAGCTCGATCCGTCCGCCGTGGCCAAGGCCCGGAAGGTCGAGCTGCTCACCCGGGCCGACCAGGCGGCACGTGCCGCAGGCGGCGCCATCCGCCAGGTGAGCGCCCGCTACGGCGACAGCCGGCGCCGGATCCTGGTCGCCAACAGCGACGGCGCGCTCGCCACCGACGACCAGACCCGCACGCTGTTCTCCGTGTCGTGCGTCGCCGTCGGTGACACCGGCATGCAGACCGGCCGGGAGTCCGTCGGCCACACCATCGGCTTCGAGCTCTTCGACCTCGTGTCGGTCGAGGAACTGGCCGACCGCGCCGCCCGCCGGGCGCTCACCAAGCTCGACGCCGTCCCGGCCCCGAGCGGCGCCATGCCGGTCGTCGTCGGGCCCGGCGGCGGCGGCGTCCTGTTCCACGAGGCGTGCGGCCACGGGCTCGAGGCCGACCTCGTCGCGAAGTCGGCATCGGTGTTCGCCGGGCGGACCGGGCAGCAGGTCGCCAGTCCGCTCGTGACCCTGATCGACGACGGCTCCATGGCCGGCGAGTGGGGTTGCTTCGCGATCGACGACGAGGGCCGCCCCGGGCGGCGCAACGTGCTCATCCAGGACGGCGTCCTCACCGACTACATGTGGGACCTGCTCCGGGCCCGCAAGGAGGGGCGGGAGAGCTCCGGCAACGGCCGCCGGCAGAGTTACCGCCACCTGCCCATGGTGCGCCTGACCAACACCTACATCGGGGAGGGCGCCGACGACCCCGCCGACAGCGTCGCCTCCACCGACCGGGGTGTGTACGTGGCCCAGCTCGGCGGCGGGCAGGTGAACACCGCCACCGGCGACTTCGTCTTCGGCATGACCGAGGCCTACCTGATCGAGAACGGGCGGATCACCGCCCCCATCCGGGAGGGCAACCTGATCGGCAACGGTCCCGAGGTGCTCACCCGCATCGACGCCCTCGGCACCGACTTCGCCATGGGATCGCCCGGCACCTGCGGCAAGGACGGCCAGGGCGTCCCGGTGGGCGACGGCACCCCGACCCTGCGGGTGACCAGCCTCACCGTCGGCGGCACGGCGGCCTGACCGTGGCCGACCTCGACGACATCGCCGCACGCGTCGTCTCCTGGGCGCGTGACGGCGAGCAGGTGGAAGCGGTGGTGGTCCGCTCCCGCGAGACCGAGATCCGCGCCTACGACGGCGAGATCGAGCAGCTGTCCTCGGCCGAGTCGCTCGGCGTCGGCATCCGGGTGATCAGCGGCAGCCGCCAGGGCTTCGCCTACGCCGGCACCCTCGACGAGGCGGTGCTCGCCGAGACCATGGCCGACGCCCGCGACAACGCGGCGTTCGGCACGGTCGACGAGCACCTCGGCCTGGCCGAGCCGGACGGGGTCGCACCGGTGGCCCTCGACCTCTACCACCCCGGTGTCGAGGCGCTGCCGCTCGAGGCGAAGATGGCCCTCGCCATCGAGCTCGAACGGGCGGTCCGCGCCGGCGACCCGCGCATCATCGGGGTCGAGTCCGCCGACTACGCCGACGGCGTGACGGAGGCGGCCATCGCCACCACCACGGGGATCCGGGCGTCGTCACGGGAGGCGAGCAGCTTCCTCGTCGTCTACTCGCTCGCCGAGCAGGACGGCGAGGTCCAGACCGGCTTCGGGTTCTCGGTCGGCCGGGACCCCGCCACCCTCGATCCGGGCCGTGCCGCGGCCGACGCGGTGGAGCGGGCCGTCCGCCTGCTCGGTGCCCGCAAGCCGCCCACCGGGCGGATCACCGTCGTGCTCGACCCCATGGTCACCGCCGAGCTGCTCGGCGTCATCGGCGAGACGCTCTCCGGTGAGATGGTCCTCAAGGGCCGGTCGTTGTTCGCCGACCGGCTCGGCGAGCAGGTGGCCTCGCCGCTCCTCACCCTGGTGGACGATCCCACCGACCCTGCGGCGTTCAGCGCGACCGCCATCGACGGCGAGGGCATCGCCACCCGGCGCAACGAACTGATCGCCGACGGCCGTCTCGAGATGTTCGTGCACAACGCCTACACCGCTCGGCGGATGGGCACGGTCACCACCGGGTCGGCCGTGCGCGGCTACTCGTCCACCCCGGGCGTCGGCGTGCAGGCGCTGGCCCTGCGGCCCGGGACGCAGAGCCGGGAGCAGCTGATCGCCTCCATCGACGACGGTGTGCTGGTGCAGGGCGTGAGCGGCCTGCACTCGGGCGTCAACCCGGTCAGCGGCGACTTCTCCACGGGCGCCGACGGCCTGCGCATCCGCAACGGCGCGCTGGCCGAGCCGGTCCGCGAGTTCACGATCGCCTCCACGCTGCAGCGGATGCTGCAGGACGTCGTGGCCGTGGGCGACGACCTCGAGTGGCTCCCGATGAACGCCGCGGGCGTGACCCTGGTCGTGGCCGACGTGACGATGTCGGGCGAGTGAGCCCGACGCCCCGCCAGGAGGAGCGAAGGTGCAGGACGACGAGCTGATCGCCATCGCGGCGCGCGTCGCGGAGCGGGCGGCGCCCGGCGAGCAGATCGAGGCCTACGTCGCGTGGGGCACCTCCACGTCGGTGCGCGCCTACGGCGGCGAGGTCGAGGCCTTCACCGCAGCGGAGTCCCGCGGCATCGGCATCCGGGTGGTGGTCGACGGACGGCAGGGTTTCGCCCACGCCGGCACCCTCGACGAGGACGTGGTCGCGGAGACCCTCGCCGAGGCGCGCGACAACGCACGGTTCGCCGAGCCGGACGAGTGGAACGGTCTCGCCGTGCCCGACGGTGTCGCCGCCGTCCCCCAGACGCTGTGGCACGACGACGTGCTCCGCTTCCCCGCCGAGGAGAAGATCCGCCTCGCCATCGAGCTCGAACGGCGGGTGCGCAGCGGCGATCCGCGGATCGCCGGGGTCCGGACCGCGGTCTTCGCGGACTCGGCCGGTGCCGCGGCCGTGGTCACGAGCACGGGCATCCGGGCGGCGGGCAGGGGCACGGCCTGCTCCCTGTCGGTGTCGGCGCTCGCGTCCGCCGACGGCGAGACCACCACCGGGTACGGCGTCGACGTCGCCCGGACCCCGGACGGTCTCGACCTCGAACGCGCCGCGGCGGACGCGGTGGCGCGGGCCACCCGCCTCCTCGGCGCCACCCAGCCGGCGTCGGGCCGGACCGCCATCGTGCTCGAGCCGCGCCTCGCGTCGAGCCTGCTCGGGATCGTGGCCGGCATGTGCAGCGGTGAGCGGGTGCTCAAGGGTCGCACCCCGTTCGCCGGTCGGGTCGGCGAGCAGATCGCCTCGCCGCTGCTCACGCTGGTCGACGATCCCACCGACCCTGCGTCCTTCGGGGCCGAGAGCCACGACGGCGAGGGGCTCGCCTGTCGCCGGACACCCCTCCTGCTCGACGGCGTCCTGCAGGGCTTCCTCCAGAACGCGTACACGGGCCGGCGCAGCGGCACCGCGTCCACCGGGTCCGCCGTGCGCGGCACGTCGAGCGTGCCCGCCGTCGGCGCGCAGGCGTTGGCGCTGGCCCCCGGCACCGGGTCGCTCGAGGAGCTCGTGGCCGGGGTCGACGACGGCATCCTCGTGCAGTCCCTCGCCGGGCTGCACTCGGGGGTCAACGCGGTGAGCGGGGACTTCTCCGTCGGCGTCGAAGGGCTGCGGATCCGCGGCGGCGCCGTGGGCGAGCCGCTCCGCGAGGCGACCGTCGCCTCCACGGTGCAGCGTCTGCTCACCGGCGTCGTGGCCGTGGGATCGGACCTCACCCGCCTGCCCGACGGCACGAGCGCGTGCACCCTCGTCATCGACGACGTCTCGCTCAGCGGGCGATAGCGCGCGGGCTGCTCGCGGTCAGCCGCCGGCCGGCACCAGCACCACCATCGCCAGGCCGGCGCCGGCCGCGGCGGCGACGTCGCCGACCTCGTGCGGCCGGACCGCCACCAGGACGGCGAGCTCGCCGACGTGGGCCACGACGGCACCGGTCGCCGCCGTCCGGGCCGGCGCCACGCCGGGGTCGAGACCCGATGCGGCCACGAGCACGTCGACCCGGTCGCCCGGTTGCACGTCGGGGACGGTCTCGGTGCGGGGGACGGCGACGCCCCTGGTGCCGTCCGGCAGGGCGGCGGCGAGCGCCGACGCGCCGGTGGGATCGAGGCGCCTGCCGAGCACGACCTCGCCCGCAGCCATGGGTGCACGGGTCACGGCGCCGGGGGGCAGGGTGTCGAGGCCGTCCTCGGGGATGAGCCCCACGGGCCGGTCCTCGGTCCGGACGGCGTCGAGCGGGACGGGCACGCCGGCGGGGAGGTCGACGGCGGCCACGAGCACGGGACGCGTCGTGCCGTACCGGGCGACCGTGGCGCGCGCCTCGGCGGAGAGCCCTGCGAGGGACGAGGCGGTGACCACGGCGAGCAGGACGAGCGCCGGCCACCAGCCGAGCCGACGTCGGCGGAACGCCAGCCGGACCCGGTCGAGGGGGAGGCGCGGCACGAGGGGCGGCCGCTCGGGGAGCGCAGGGGGCATGACGGATCCCTCCGGTGCGGGGGCACAGGGGGGAAGCGCCGGGCGCCACCCTAGTCCGGAGGGTCAGTCGGCGGCAGAGCTCGTGCTGCTCGAGGAACTGCTGCTCGAGGAACTGCTGCTCGAGGAACTGTCGGCGGAGGAACTGCTGCTCGAGGACGAGTCGGCGGAGGACCCCCCGGACCCGGACGCCCCCGAGGAGGTGGTGGCCTTGGACCGGGAGCCGTGGTCGGTGGTGTAGAAGCCGCCGCCCTTGAAGCTGATGCCGACGCCGGAGAACACCTTGGCGATCTGACCGCCGCACACGGGGCACTCGGTGAGGGTCGGGTCGGAGAACGACTGGACCGCCTCGAACTCGTGGCGGCAGGCCTCCTCCTTGCAGCGGTACTGGTACGTGGGCATCGGCGGACCTCGACGGGGGTCAACGGCTCTCGCAGCTGAACGGGACGGAACTTGGCACTCGCGGTGCGCGAGTGCCAAGTCTAGGAGCGGGTCCGGCCCGGGACCTACGATGGCCGGGTGGTACCGGGGCTCGTCGCCGTGTCGCTCGCGTACCTCGTGGGCATGCTCCCGAGCGCGCAGCTCGTGGCCCGGCGTGTCGGCCGCGACCCCACGAGCGAGGGCTCGGGCAACCCGGGTGCCAGCAACGTGCTGCGGATCGCCGGTCGCCGGGCGGGCGCTGCCGTGCTCGCCCTCGACGCGGGAAAGGGCGCCGTGCCCACCGGGCTGGCGCTCGCGGCATCGGGGCGGCCGCTCGCCGCGGCCTGCTGGACGGCCGCCGCCCTCGGGCACGTGTTCCCGATCGTCCGCCGCTTCCGAGGCGGCAAGGGCGTGGCCCCCGGGGCCGGCGGCGCGGTGGTGCTGTATCCCGTGCTCTCCGTCGGCTTCCTCCTGGTGTTCGCCGCCGTCGCCGCGATCGGCCGCCGGCCCTCGGTGGCCTCGCTGACCATCGCCGTCCTGCTGCCGGTGGCGGTCGCCGCGACCGGCCGGCCGGGCTGGGAGATCGCCGTGGCCGGCGGGCTGGCCGCGCTCGTGATCACCCGCCACGCCGGCAACATCCGGCGGCTGCTGCGCGGCGAGGAGCGGGGGATCCAGGGGTGAGCCGCGGGCCTCGTCCCGGGGTACCGTCGGAGGGTCGACCCCGACCGACCGGAGCCGCCCCATGACCCGACGCGTGCGCAAGGCCGTCATCCCCGCCGCCGGCCTGGGGACCCGGGTGCTGCCCGCATCCAAGTCGATCCCGAAGGAGATGCTGACCGTCGTCGACCGTCCGGCCATCCAGCACGTGGTCGAGGAGGCGGTCGGGGCGGGGATCGAGGACATCCTCATCATCACGAGCGGTTCGAAGAAGGCGGTCGAGGACCACTTCGACCGGGCCCCGGACCTCGAGGCGCTGCTCCAGGCGAAGGGCAAGCACGCCGAGCTCGCCGCCGTGCGGGAGCTGGCGGAGATGGCCCGGTTCCACTTCACGCGGCAGGGTGAGCCGCTCGGGCTCGGGCACGCGGTGTCGCTCGCCCGTTGGCACGTCGGTGACGAGCCCTTCGCCGTGCTGCTGCCGGACGAGATCCTCGCCGATGGCGGTGCGCTGCTCGGTGCGCTCGCCGACGTCGCCGTGCGGACGGGTGGCTCGGCGGTGGCGCTGCGCGAGGTCCCCATGGACGAGATCTCGCGGTACGGCTGCCCGCAGGTGGATCGGGACGACGCGGCCGGAGCCTGGCGCATCGACGAGATCGTCGAGAAGCCGGCGGCGGACGTCGCACCGTCGAACCTCGCCGTGGTGGGCCGCTACGTGTTCTCCCCGGACATCTTCACCGAGCTCGAGCGCATCGAGCCCGGTGTCGGTGGCGAGCTCCAGCTGACCGACGGGATGGCCCGCCTCGTGGGGGGCTCGGGCCTCCACGGTGTGGTGATGGACGGCTCGAGCTACGACGCGGGCAACCGCCTCGAGTACCTCCGTGCCGTGGTGGAGCTCGCCCTGCAGAACCCGGAGATCGCGCCCGACTTCGCGCCGGTGCTCCGTGGGATCGTCGATCGCTACGGGATCGGGGAGGCGCGGTGATCCCCCTCGAGGAGGCCCGGGCCCACGTCATGGGTGCCTGCCCGCCGTTGCCCGCCGAGCGGGTCGCGCTGCGGGCCGCCCGCGGTCTGGTCACGGCGGAGGAGGTGCGCGCCACCGAGGCGATCCCGGCGTTCGCCAACACGGCGATGGACGGCTACGCCGTCCGGTCGGTCGACACCTCGGGCGCGCCCGTCGTGCTGCGGGTGATCGGCACGGTCGCTGCCGGGGCCAAGCCGTCGGTCGCGCTCGGTGCCGGCGACGCCGTGCGGATCATGACCGGCGCCCCCATCCCGTCCGGCGCGGACGCGGTGGTGATGGTGGAGGCCACCGAGGACGTCGGTGACGGCAACGTCCGGGTCCTCGACGCGGTGCCGGCGGGCCAGCACATCCGTGGCGCCGGCGAGGACGTGCGGCCGGGACAGGTCGTGCTCGAGCCGGGCACCGTCCTCACCCCGGGGCACCTGGGGGTGCTCGCGAGCCTGGGGTACGCCGACGTGGTCGTGCGCCGGCGCCCCCGCGTCGGGGTGCTCTCCACCGGCGACGAGCTCGTGGAGGCCGGGACGCCGCTGGAGGTCGGGCAGATCCGCGACAGCAACCGCCACACCCTCCTCGCCCTGTGCGACGAGGCCGGGTTCGAGGCGGTCGACCTCGGGCTCGCCCCGGACGACGAGGCGCGCATCGAGGCGGCGCTGCGCGACGGTGTGGCGCACTGTGACGCCGTGCTGACGAGCGGCGGCGTCAGCATGGGCTCGTTCGACTACGTGAAGGTCGTGCTCGACCGCATGGGCGACATGCGTTGGATGCAGATCGCCATCAAGCCCGCCAAGCCCTTGGCGTTCGGGCTGATCGGCCGGGTGCCCGTCTTCGGCCTGCCCGGCAACCCGGTCTCCTCGATGGTCAGCTTCGAGCTGTTCGCCAGGCCGGCGCTGCGCCGCATGGGCGGGCACCCCTCCCCCGACCGCCCCCGCCGTCGGGCCGTGGTCGAGGGGGCGCTCCGACGCCACCCCGACGGCAAGGTCCACTTCGCCCGGGTGCGGCTCGCCGTCGGTGACGACGGGGTGCTGCGCGCCCGCTCCGCCGGCGGCCAGGGCTCCCACCAGCTGACCGCCATGGCCGGCGCCGACGGGCTTGCGGTGCTGCCGGACGGCCCGGGGGCCGTCGACGGCGACACCATCGAGGTCATCGACCTCACCTGTGGGTAGAGCAGGGGGGCGGCCGGGTCGGACGCCTACCCTTTGCCCCATGTTCGCCGATCGACTCACCCGGCTCCGCGCCGCGATGGCCGACGCCGACCTGGACGCCGTCTGCCTTTCCGTCGGCCCCGACCTGCCGTACTTCACCGGGTACGAGGCGATGCCGCTCGAGCGGCTCACCATGCTGGTCGTGCCACGGGACGACGATGCGACGCTGGTCGTGCCCGCCCTCGAGGCGCCCCGGGTGGTGGAGCGTCCCGACGTCTTCTCGATCCAGCCCTGGGGCGAGACCGACGACCCGGTCGCCATCGTGGCCGGTCTGCTCGGCGGGGCACGGCACGCCGCCGTCGGCGACCACACCTGGGCCCGGTTCCTGGTGGACCTGCTGTCCGCGGCGCCGGGGGTGACGTGGCGCCGGGCCACGGACGTCACCGGACCGATCCGCGCCGTGAAGGACGAGCACGAGATCGCCTGGCTCCGGAAGGCCGCGTCGGTCGTGGACGCGATCGCGGCCGACCTCCAGGCCGGGCGCATCCCGCTCGTCGGCCGGACCGAGGCCGAGGTCTCCGCCGACCTCGGCCGGCGCATCGTCGAGGGCGGCCACCACCGGGTCAACTTCGCGATCGTCGCCGCCGGCGAGAACGCTGCGAGCCCGCACCACGAGCCCGGGCATCGGGTCATCCGCCCCGGTGAGGTCGTGCTCTGCGACTTCGGCGGCACGATGCTCGACGACCTGGGCGTCGGCTACTGCTCCGACATCACCCGCTGCGTCTGGACCGGCGAGCCCACCGCCGAGGCGGCCGAGGTGTACGCGGTCCTCCAGGAGGCTCAGGCCGCATCGGTGGCCGCCGCCACCGTCGGCACGCCGTGCGAGGAGGTCGACGCCGCGGGGCGCCGGATCATCGCCGCGGCCGGCTTCGGCGACCGCTTCATCCACCGCACCGGGCACGGGATCGGCGTCGAGGCCCACGAGGACCCGTACATCGTCGAGGGCAACCGCACCCCGCTGGCTCCGGGGCACGCGTTCTCGATCGAGCCGGGCATCTACCTGCCCGGCCGCTTCGGCTTCCGTCTCGAGGACATCGTGGTGGCCTCGCCGGACGGCCCCGACCCGTTGAACCGCGTCGACCACGGGCTCGCCGTCGTCGAGGCCACCGCGTCGTGATCGAGCTCGACGCAGCGACGGTCCTGTTGCAGTGGGCCGTCGGTGGCCTCCTGTTCCTCTGGGTCACCACCCGCCGCCGTGAGGTGGGCATCGGCTACGGCTGGTTGTTGCGGGCCACGTACGGACTCATGGCGATCGGCGCCCTCGTGGTGGGCCTGCTGTTCGAGACCGTCCCCGTTCGCGAGGCCTCGTCCGCAGCGGTCGCCCTCGCCGCGGGTGTCGCCCTGGTGGTGTCGGTGCTGCGCCGCAAGGCGGGCGTGGCCGGACAGCGGGAAGCGGAGGAGCGACGCTCGGCCCGTGTCGCCGCGATGACCGGCATCGACCGCGACCGGCAGGAGTTCGACAAGAGCGTCCCCGAGTTCCCGCCCGCGCTCGACCTGGTCGCACCGATCGTCGGTGTCGTGGGGCTCATCGCGGGAGGCGTCCACGCCGGGGACCCCTGGTTGCTGTCGGTGGCCCGGGTCCTCGTGGGCGCGGCCTTCCTCGGGGCGGTCTCCGACGCCATGCTGCTCGGGCACTGGTACCTCGTGCAGCCGGGCCTCGCGCGGGGCCCCTTGCTCGAGCTCGTCAAGTGGACGGCGATCACCTGGCCCTTCGAGCTCCTGGTGCTGCTGTGGCCGGTCGGGATGGTGTCGGTCCTCGACGGCACGATCGACGACGGCTACAACGGCCTGCTCGGCTGGTTCTGGGTGGCGTGCGTGGTCGCCACGATCGGCCTCGTCGCGGTGACCCGGGCGGCGCTGAAGGAGCGGCAGTACTCCGCGGTGATGGCGGCGACGGGCCTGCTGTACCTGGCGATCCTCACGGCGTTCGGCATGGACCTCGTAGCCCGCGCCACCCTCGCCCGCGGCTGAGCCGCCCCGGGGCGCGCACCGCCGGCGAGCCGGAGCACCCCTCCCGTCGGCTCCGGCACCGCCGGCGGCTCCGCGCAGTGTGGCCGAAACCGGGCTGGGACGGGCGTCACCCCAGCCCGTCGGCGTGGGGGATCAGGCCCGCTCGTAGCGGTAGGCGGTCTGGTCGAGCCGGTCGCCGAACGCCACGGACGCCGGGCTCCTGCCGTCGACGTGCCCCATGGTCCCGAGGTAGAGCGAGTAGCCGAGGAGCTCGAGCAGGCGGTCGTCGAACGTGCGGGCGACCTCGAGCGGGATGCCCAGGTACGGGTTCTGCTGCTGACGGACGAAGCCCGGGCAGTACTGGACGTTCACGCCGAGCCGCCACTGGTCCGTGGTCCGGTTGGCGCCGCCCGCGTGCCAGAGACTGCCGTGCAGGACCATGACGCTGCCCGCCGGCATCTCGCAGCTGCGGAGGTCGAGGTCCGTGGGGGCGTCAGGGTCGAACGGCGTCTGCGGCCAGCGGTGCGACCCGGGGACGTGCAACGTGCCGCCGTTCTCCCCGGTGAAATCCGTCAACGCCCACATCGTGGTGATCATCATCGGGGCGTGGGGCCGGCGGAGGTGCCGGCTCATCACGCCGTCGTCGCCGTGCAGGGGCTGGGCGTCCTCCCCGGGCCCGATGTCGATCGAGGTCATGCCCGACAGGAGGCAGCCCCGATCGAGCAGGCGCTCGACCACGCCGAGCACGTTGGGGTGCGTGGGCATCGCGGCGAACACCGGGTCCTTGGCGAGGAGGTTGTACATCCGCCGGGTGCTGTGGCCCTCCATCGCCGTGCCCCGCGGGGCGACGGCGAGGTCGGCCTCCAACCGTCGGATCGTGTCGCGGAGCGCGGCGACCAGCTCCGGCTCGATCGCCCCTTCGACCACGGCGAACCCGGCCTCGTCGACCTGGGCGGCGATGGCGTCGAGGCGGGCCTCGTCGAACCGGACAGGGTCGAACCGGACGGGATCGAACCGGTCGGGGGCGGAGCTGGTCGTCATGGCCTCAGCGTCGCGCACAATGGCCCCGTGCACCCGCTGGACGCCCCTGCCCACGCCGCGCTGACCGGCCCGGCCGCCCGCTTCGCCGAGGTCGTGCCGGGGGCCCGCCGGTACCACCCGGACGTGTCGGTCTTCGCGGCCGTCGACCCCGACACGGACGGGTCGACGTTGGTGGACCTGCTCGAACCCGGCGAGGTGGTCTTCCTCGTCGGGCAACCGACGCCCCCGGGCACCGAGGAGCTCGGGGGCGGCGACGGGCACCAGATGGTGCTCGACCTCGCGCCGCCCGCGGTCCGGTGCGACGACGAGGTGCTCGAGCTCGGCGCGGCGGACGCCGACGACATGGCCGCGCTGGTCGCCGCGGCACGTCCGGGACCCTGGCGGGAGCGCACCTGGGAGCTCGGCACCTACCTCGGCGTCCGCCGCGGCGGCGAGCTGGTGGCCATGGCGGGGGAGCGGTTCCACATGCCCGGCTTCGTCGAGATCAGCGCCGTCTCGACCGCCGAGTCCGTGCGCCGCCAGGGCCTCGCCTCGGTGCTGGTGTCGGAGGTCGCGCGCCGGATCCAGACCCGGGGCGACACCCCGTGCCTGCACGTGGCCACCACCAACGTGACCGCGCTCCCGGTCTACGAGAGGCTCGGCTTCCGGGAGCGCCGGCTGATCACGTTCCGCGCCGTCCGCCGCCCCGCCTGACCCGACCGGGGCCCGGCGTCAGCGGGCGACGAAGTACTTGGCCCGCGGGTGGTGGCAGATGAGCGCCGAGGTGGTCTGTTCCGGCTGGTACTGCCAGCTCGTCTCCTCGTTGCACTCGATGCCGAGACGTTCGGCGCCGAGCAGTTCGGAGATCTTGGCGTTGTCCTCGAGGTCCGGGCAGGCCGGGTAGCCGAAGGAGTACCGGCCGCTGCGGTACTGCTGGCGGAACAGGCCCTGGAGCGTGGGGCCGTCCTCGTCGGCGAAGCCCCACTCCTCACGGATGCGGCGGTGCCAGAGCTCGGCGAGCGCCTCGGCCATCTCCACGCCGATGCCGTGGAGGTGCAGGTAGTCCTGGTACTTGTTCGCCGCGAACAGCTCGGCGCAGAGGTCCGAGACCCGATGGCCCATCGTGACGATGTGGAAGGCGGCGTAGTCCTTCTCGCCGGAGTCGACCGACCGGAAGAAGTCGGCGATGCAGAGGTGGGGCTCCTTCGTCTGGCGGGGGAAGGAGAACCGCAGCCACTCGGCGTTGCGCTCGTCGTCCTTCCAGACGATGAGGTCGTGGCCTTCGGCGTTGACCGGGAAGTAGCCGTAGGCGACCTGCGGCACGAGGGCGTCCTGCGCCTTGGCCTTGGCCAGCTCGGAACGGAGCTCCGGCCGGATGCGGGCCTTGAAGTCCTCGTCGGTCTCGCCCTTCTCGGGCCGGTACTGCCACTGGTTGCGGAACAGGGCCGTCTCGTTGATGTAGGCGGCGATGTCGTCGAGGGCGATGCCCTTCACCAGCTTCGAGCCCAGGAACGGGGGCACGAAGACCGGGTTGTCGGTCTCGGCCTCGGGCGAGCGTGCCGGCAGGGTGGCGTGGTCGACCTCCACCACGGTCCGCTCGGGCAGCTGGCGGCCCTCGGGCACCCGGCCGTAGTCCGGGTCGTCGACGCCGGTGCGCTTGATCTCGCCGAGGCGGTCCATGACCCGGAGGCCCTCGAAGGCGTCCTTGCCGTAGAACAGGCGACCGTCGTACACCTCGCGCAGGTCCTTCTCCACATAGGTGCGCGTGAGGGCGGCGCCGCCGAGCAGCACGGGGATGTGCGACAGCCCCCGCTCGTTCAGCTCCTCGAGGTTGTCCCGCATGATGAGCGTGCTCTTGACGAGCAGACCGCTCATGCCGATGGCGTCGGCCCTGGTCTCGAGGGCCTTCTCGATCATCTCGTTGATCGAGACCTTGATCCCGATGTTGTGGACCTCGTAGCCGTTGTTCGTGAGGATGATGTCGACGAGGTTCTTGCCGATGTCGTGCACGTCGCCGCTGACGGTCGCGAGCACGATGCGCGCCTTCGCCTTGCCCGTGGCGCCCGCCTTCTCCATGTGCGGCTGCAGCAGCGCGACGGCCTTCTTCATGACCGACGCGCTCTGCAGGACGAACGGCAGCTGCATCTTGCCCTCGCCGAAGAGCTCGCCGACCACCTTCATGCCCGCGAGCAGGTGGTCGTTGATGATCTCGAGCGGCCCGTACGCGCCGAGCGCGCGGTCCAGCGTGCCCTCGAGGTCCTTGTCCTCGCCGTCGATGATGTGCCGCTGCAGCGCCTCCTCCACGGGGAGGTCGGCGAGCGTGCGCCGGACCTCGGCCGACTCGGCGCCGTCCGGGAAGAGCCCGATGAAGTGGAGCAGCGGGTCGAACGACTCGGGCATCCCCTCGGGGCGCGCCGCGCCGCGGCGGTCGAAGATGAGCCACTGCGCCGCGTCCCACTGCTCGCGCGGGATGCGGTTCTGCGGGAGGATCTTGCTCGCGTGGACGATGGCCGCGGTGAGCCCGCGGGCGCGCGCCTCGTGGAGGAACACGCTGTTGAGGACTGCGCGCGCGGCCGGCTTCAGGCCGAAGCTGATGTTCGAGAGCCCCAGCAGGATCTGGCAGCGCGGGAAGCGCTCGGCGATGCGGCGGATGCCCTCGAGGGTCTCGAGGCCAAGGCGCCGGTCCTCCTCGTTGCCGGTGGCGATCGTGAAGGTGAGCGGGTCGAAGAAGAGGTCGTCCTCGTCGAGTCCCCACCTGCGGGTGAAGAGCCCGTGGATCCGCTCGGCGATCGCGAGCTTGCGGTCGGCGGTCTTCGCCATGCCGGCCTGCGGGTCCTCGTCGATC
>JBEIGA010000051.1:0-17442 GCA_040382135.1 Acidimicrobiales bacterium | reverse complement strand
GGCGACCGGGTTCCTCGGTCCCGACGGGCGGATCTACGCCATCCCGCTCAACGCCACCGACATCCTCGTCATCGACCCCATCGCCGGCACCGCCACCCGCACCGCCATGGGCGCCGACCTGAGCGGTGGCAACAAGTGGATGGGCTCGGCCATCGGCGCCGACGGACGCGCCTACGCCGTGCCGTTCAACGCCCAGGACGTTCTCGTCGTCGACCCCGTGGCCGGCACCGCGCAGCGGTCGTCGTTCGGCATCGGCCCGGTCACCTTCCTCGACTTCGACGGCGCCGTCGCCACCCCCGACGGCCGGGTCGTCGGCATCCCCCGCAGCGGCCGGGACGTGCTCGTCATCGATCCCGGCGACCCGTCCTCCACCCGCACCCTCACCGTCGAGGTCGCCGACGCCGGCGTCACCGGCCCCCGCACGACCACCGTCGACGTCCCCGTCCACGTCGCCGCGCTCCCCGGCGTCCCCGGGCTCGGCGCCGTCGCCCTGTCCCCCAGCACGGTGCGGTTAACCGTCACCGCACCGGCGTCGGACGGGCGGAGCCCGATCACCGGCTACCAGCTCGACGTGACCGCCACGCCCCACCCGCCCGGCGGCACCGGCGCCCGCCACACCGTCGGCGCGGGCGGTGTGGCCGACATCGGCGGGTTCGGCCCCGGCACCACCCGGTACCTCCGGGTGCGGGCGGTCACCGTCGTCGGTCCGGGCCGCTGGTCGGCCCAGGTGGCGGTCACCCTGCCCTGACGCTCACACCTCGGTGCTCTGCTCCAGGCGCTCGACGGTCTCGATGTACTCCTCCACCAGCCGGAAGATGACGTCGCGGACCGGGCGGACCTCGTTCATCCGGCCGACGATCTGCCCCACCGGCGCGAACTGCAGGTCCTTGCGATCGGAGCGGGCGATGCGGGCGTTGGCCTCGGCGGTGAGGATGTTCTGCAACGGCATCCCGAGCGGGCCCGGGCCCTCGGGGTCGGTCCAGGCGTCGGTCCACGCGTTGCGAAGCATCCGCGCCGGCTTGCCCGTGTAGCAGCGCGACCGCACCGTGTCCGCGGAGGTGGCGTCGAGGTAGGCCTGCAGCACCGCCGGGCTGGCGCTGCTCTCGGCGGTGGTGAGCCACAGCGACCCGAGCCACACGCCCTGCGCGCCGAGCGCCAGCGCCGCGGCGATCTGGCGGCCCGTGCCGATCCCGCCGGCGGCGAGCACCGGCGTGGGCGCCACCGCGTCCACGACCTCGGGCACCAGCACCATCGTGGCGATCTCGCCGGTGTGGCCGCCCGCCTCGTAGCCCTGGGCGATCACCACGTCGACGCCGTTGGCCACGTGCCGCTGCGCGTGGGTGGCCGCACCGGCCAGCGCCGCCACCTTCACCCCGTGGGCGTGGGCCTGGTCGATCACGTCCTTGGGAGGCGACCCGAGCGCGTTCGCGATGAGGCAGATGGGGTGGGCGAGGGAGATCTCCACCTGCCGGTGCGCCACCTCGTCGGTCCAGCCCACCACCCCGCCGGGCTTCACGCCTTCGGGCAGCGGCGGCAGGTCGAAGTCCTCGATCAGCTTCTCGACGTAGCGCCAGTGCGTGGCGTCGATCATCGAGCGGATCTTCTCGAGCAACTCCTCCGGGTTCTCCCCGTGGACGTCGACCGCCTTCTGCGGCATGACCGTGTCGACGCCGTAGGGCTTGCCGCCCACGTTGTCGTCGATCCAGTCGAGCTCGATCTCGAGCTGCTCCGGGCTGAACCCGACCGCCCCCAGCACCCCGAGGCCGCCGGCCTTGCTCACCGCGGCGACCACGTCACGGCAATGGGTGAAGGCGAAGATCGGGTACTCGATCCCGAACACGTCACACAACGGCGTCCGCATCACAACCTCCCGCAGGCCAGCGTCTCCCCGCACCGTAGACGAGCGGACCACTGCGGCGCCCGAAGCTCAGGAGTTCGTCAAGATCCGAACGTACGTTTGTTTTTCGTACTGGTGTTCGCTAGCGTTGCGCCATGGTACCCACGGCCACCGACACCCTCCCGGCCCCCTCGGCCGACCTGGTCGACGTGCTGGCCGTGGATCCGGCGGGCCTGGACAGTGCGGGTCTTGCTGCGCACATCGCTGCGCTAGGGACGCTGTTGCGGTCGGTGCAGGCGGCGCTGGTGCGGGCCACGGCGGTGGCCGCCACGCGGCGGTTGCCTGCGTCGTTGGGTGACCGCAACCCGGCGCACACCCTCACCGGCACCGGCGGCATGGGGCACGGCGACGCCGTCCGCATCGCCGCCGTGGCCCGACTGCTCGGCGAGGTCGCCATCGGCCCGGTCGTCGGGGCCGCGTTGGACTCGGGGCGGGTCGGCCTCGCCGCCGCCGAGACGATCCTGCGCAGTGATCCGCGGCTGCACGCCTCGGTGGACGCCCTGCTCGACCGGGCTGCCGAACTGGACTCCGCAGCGTTCGCCGCCCACATCCGCGACCTCGAGACCAGACTCGACGACGGCGACCCCGACGCGGTTCGCCGCCGGCACCGATCCCGACGGTCCGCCACCGAACGCGTCGACCGCGACGGCATGGGCATCATCCGCCTCGAACTCCCACCCGACACGTACGCGCTCGTCCGCAACGCCGCCCACGCCCTGGCAGATGAGACCTGGCGACGGGCGAACCCGTCCGGCCACTCCTCCTCGTCCGACCTGCCGGCGGAGCCCTACACCGCGCTGCTCGCCGACGCCTACGTCGAGCTCGCCCGCCGCGCCCTGCACCGCACCTCCGAACTCGTGCCGTCCCGGCACGACCCCGTCCCCGAAGTCCTCGTCATCACCGACCTCGCCACCCTCCAAGGCCTCGACCCCGACGGACGCTGCCACCTCCACGGCTACGGCCGCATCCCCACCTCCACCGCCCGGCGGCTGTGCTGCGGCGCCGACATCCGCATCGCCGTCCTCGACGCCGACGGCGAAGTCCTCCACCTCGGCCGCAAGATCCGCACCGCCACCCACAACCAACGCCGGGCACTCCTCGCCCGCGACGGCGTCACCTGCGCCGTGCGCGGCTGCACCGTGCCCTGGGACCAGTGCCAGGCCCACCACATCGTCCCCTGGGAGAACGGCGGCACCACCGACCTCCAGAACCTCCTGCACCTGTGCGCCGGACACCACCACCTCGTCCACGACGACCACTGGACCCTCCGCCACACCCCCGACGGCTGGGCCCTCCGACCACCCGCCACACCCCTACCAGCGGGCAGCACACCACCCGCCGTGCGCCGCCGGCCCGGAACCACCCCACCCCGCCGCCGCCCACCCGGCCGCGACACCACCTGGCCCACCCGCACATGAACCCCGCCGGCACACCCCCACTCCCCCAGCGCACCGCCCGACCGACAACGGCCGGCCACCGGCACGCGCCCCGACACCGGGACGACCACATCGCCCGGCGCCGAAGCGAACCTTGAAAACCGAAGAGATCGGCCGGGTCTAACGTCAGGGCCGTGGTCGGCATCCGTCGCCCGGACGACTCCGGGTTCAGCCAAGCCGAGTGGGACCTGCTGAGCGCCCACCCCCATCCCGTCGCCACCAGCGCCGAGGTCGACGACGGGCCGGTGCGGACGGTGCTCCTCGACGTCGCCCTCGTGGCGTGGCGCGACCCCACTGGGACGGTCGTGGTGGCCCCGGACCGCTGCCCCCACCGCGGATCCCGGCTGTCCACCGGCCGCTACGAGGACGGCGTCCTGGCCTGCCCGTACCACGGGCTCCGCTTCGGCGAGGCAGGCAGGTGCGTCGGCATCCCGTTCGCCGAGCCGGACGAGCCGCTGCCCGCCGGTCTGCACCTCGGGGCCGTCGCGGCGGAGGAACGCTACGGACTCGTCTGGGTCCGCCTCACCGACGACGACCGTCCTCTCCCGGACTGGTCGGCGCTCGAGGCCCAGGGTCGCCAGCGGGGGTCGTGCTGGCCGGAGATCTGGCAGGCATCGGCGCTCCGGCACGCCGAGAACTTCAACGACCTCGCCCACTTCGCCTTCGTCCACACCGGCACGTTCGCGTCGCCGGTCCCGAACGTCCCGCGCATCGAGGTGGAGGCGGACGGCGACGTCCTGCGCAGCACGGTGGTCATGCGCCAGCTCGACCGCCTGACCTTCGACGGCCCCGAGGTCGAGGTCGAGACCACGTACCGGTACACGTGGCACCTGCCGTTCGCCAGTGAGCTCGTCATCGAGTACCCGGGCGGCCGCACCGAGTGGATCTGTGACGTCGCCGCGCCCGTCACCGCGTCCACCTGCCGGGTCTACGTGGAGAAGGCCCGCGACCACGATCTCGACCAACCCGTCGGCGCCTGGATCGGGTTCCAGGAGGCGGTCAACACCGAGGACGCCGTCGTCCTCGCCGGCCTGGAGCCGCCGGCGCCGGGGCTGGTCGTCACCGGCGAGGTCCACCTGCGTTCGGATGTCGTGTCGGTCGCCGCCCGCCGCTGGTTCCGCGCCCGCCTCGCCGATCAGGGGTAGACGATGATCGCCACCCGGGCGTAGCGCAGCACCCCGATGATCACCCCACGCGACACCGCGCCTGGCCGTGTCGCGGTGAGGACGATCTCACGGTCGACCACCTCGACCGCCCCCATCGGCCACGAAGGGTGTTCCGCAGTGCTCGGCTCGGTGGCCGAGACGCCCTGGGAGACCGGGATCCCCACCGTCCGGACCGCCACGTAGTTGAAGCCACCGGGGCCGGGATCGGCCTCGACGATGATGCGGGCCCGGACGTCGCCGATGCGTGGCGAGGGGAGATCCCAGAACATGGGGCCCTCGTTGCACATGATCACCGAGCCGGCGGGGAACCAGTTGAAGGGACCGGCGGCCGACGGCGTGGTCCCGGTCCGCTCGGTGAACTCGGGGGACTCGGCGAAGAGCACCATGAGCTCGCCGCGGGTGAACCCCGAGGCGAGGCGCGCCTCCCAGTACTGCGCCCCCTCGGCGTCGGCGGGCCGGTCCAGGACGTTGCGGTAGACGAGGTCGACGAACGCCTCGTCGGCGAGACCGCCGTAGCGGGCCTGGAACTCGGGCGACGCGGCGAAGTACTCCGACATCCACACCAGATCGGTCTGTCCACTGCTCCACCGATCCGCCCAGTACTCCCAGCCGCCCTCGTCGGGGTTGCGCAGGAAGTAGGCCGCGTAGAGCCGGGTCAGCGCATCGCTCACCTCGGGGCACTTGCGGACGTCGGTCGGCCGCCATCCCGTGGGGTTCACCGATGCGCCGGCAGCCACGTGGCCGAGACCTGCGGGGGCGAACGACGCGACCAGCACCACGAGGAGCGCACCGAGACGCCGGCGCATCGACCACCTGGACATGACCACCCCGATCCGTCCGGCCCACGGGTTCTCCGGACATCCGTGAGATCGGCATCGCCGACGCACCGACTTGAGCCAGGACTGTCACCGAACACGGCCGTCTTGGTACCGTCCGTGGCGGTGGACCGGAGCGCCGTCACCCGGATGGGGGGTGGGGGCACCGGGCGAGGCGGGAGCAGCGAACCAGGTGGGCAACCGAGGCACGGAGCAACCGACGCCGCGCGCGCCCGGCGCGTCGCTGCTGCTCGGCGCGGGCCTCCGTCTCCGGACGGCGATGCGGGTCGCCGACGCCTTCGGCACGCTCGAGGCCGTGTTGCGGACGCGCCGCCCGGAGCGCTCCGCGCACCTCCCCGCCTGCGTCCCCACCACGTGGCGGTGGCTCGGACGCAACGAACCCCGCCCCGAGGCCGCCGTCGTGGCCGAGGACGACGACGGCGACCGCGTCCTCGTCGCGGCGTGGCCGGGAGCGGCCTGGACCCGACTGGTCGCCGTGCCGCTCCCCCGGATCGACCACACCGACGGCGACGGCGTACCCGACTGGCTGTCGGTGGTCCGAGACTGGCGACGACGCGACCACACCCTGCGCGCCGACGGGGCCGGCCCGGCCCGGCAGTTCGCGTTGCGCACCCCCGTGCTGTCGCAGGCCTACGTCGAGGGCACCATCGCCGCCGCCCGCCTCGACCGCAGCGCCGCCACCCGGGAGGTCGTCACCCGTCGGCTGCACACCCTGTTCCTGCTCGACGCGCAACGCCTGCTCGGCCGCGACGACCTCGCCACCGCCGACCCCGGCACCCTCCCCGCGCTCCCCGCGCTGCCGTGGCGCTGCCGGGCCGCCCTGCTCGACCACCCGGCGGGCATCGCCGGGCTGCGTCCCGGCCCCTGAACCGGCCGCTCGACCCCGCCGCTCAGCCCTTGTGGACGACCGCCGCCTCGAGCACGCCCGACGAGAACCCCGGCGTCGTGAGACCCACGGCGTAGCGGTAGAGCACCACCCGGCAGTAGGCAGACACCGCCCCCAGCACCAGCCCGGCCACGAGGGCGGCGGCCACGACCGCCAGGATCACCAGGACCCCGAGCGGGGCGAACGCGTCGACCAGCACGATCCCGAGGGCGAGGCCCGCCACCGTGGCCACGACCAGCCCGATCGCGTAGAGCCCGAGGCGCAGCTGCACCCGCACCGCGTTCGACCACCGTCGCTTGAACGTGTCGGCGGAGGTCTTCAGCGCCGTGATCGGCCCCACGTCCTGCGAGGCGATGATCGGGATGGCGAAGAACGACGCGAGCGCCCAGGCCACACCGCCCAGGAAGCCCAGGACGGCGCCGGCCCCCTTGAACCGGGCCTCGATCGACTGGAGCACCAGGCCCACCGTGGCCGACAGCGCCGCCCAACCCATCACCGCCCGCTTGTGTCGCCAGGCCGCCCCCAACGCCGAGGAGATGGTGGGGTCGCCCCCGTTCATCCGCTCGTGTGCGCCGGCCGCCAACGCCACGGCGAAGAACGTGCCCACTGCGGCCACGAGGTAGGTGGCGGCGATCGCCAGCACCACGTACACCACCACGGCGTCCTCGGGCACCAGCACGAACGCGGCCAGGATCGGCACCAGGGAGCCGAGCGTCACCATGCCGCCGTAGACCGGCAGCAGGAGCAACTCCCGATCTTGGCGGAGCGCGGCCCACGCCGAACGCACGAGGTTCCCGCCCGTGGGTTGTACGGATGTCATGCGCCCGAGCGTACCCGTCCCGATCTGCTCACGACCGTCCGCTGGGTACGGTGCGCTGCACGATGTCGACGCCGACGCACGTCCGGGGTTCCGACCTCGTCGTGGTCGCGAACCGTCTGCCGGTCCGGCAGGTCCGCAACCGCGGCGCCTCCTCGTGGGCGATCAGCCCGGGTGGGCTCGTCGCCGCGCTGTCCCCCGCGCTGCGTTCCGTGCACCGGGCGAGCTGGGTCGGGTGGACCGGCGCCCCCGGCGAGACCCCGGCGCCGTTCGTGCACGAGGGCATCGGCCTCATCCCCGTCCGCCTCAGCCGGGCCGACGTCCAGCTGTTCTACGAGGGCTTCAGCAACGGCACGCTCTGGCCGCTCTACCACGACGCCATCGCCGCCCCGGAGTTCCACCGCACCTGGTGGGACGCCTACGTGCTGATCAACCGCCGCTACGCCGAGGCGGCAGCCAGAGCCGCGGCGCCCGGCGCCATGGTGTGGGTGCACGACTACCAGCTCCAGCTCGTGCCCGCGATGATCCGCGAGCTCCGGCCGGACGTTCGGATCGGCTTCTTCCTGCACATCCCGTTCCCGGCCAGGGAGCTGTTCCTCCGGCTCCCCTGGCGCCGTCAGATCGCCGACGGCCTGCTCGGCGCCGACGTCATCGGCTTCCAGACGTCGGTCACCGCCCACAACTTCCGCCACATGGTCCCCCGCGTCACCGACGCCACGGTCACGGGCAAGTTCGTGCACCACCAGGGGCGCCGCATCCTCGTCGACGACCTGCCCATCGGCATCGACGCCGCCCGCTACGACGAGGCCGCCCGCTCCCCCGCCACGGTCGCCCGCGTCGCCGAGCTGCGCGAGCTCTTCCACCAGCCCAAGACCGTGCTCCTCGGCGTCGACCGGCTCGACTACACCAAGGGCATCGAGCTGCGGCTCCGGGCGGTGCGCGAGCTCCTCGACGAGGACCGCCTCGATCGCGCCAACACCGTCATCGTGCAGATCGCCGAGCCCACCCGGGGCAACGTCCACGGCTACGCCGACATCCGCTCCGAGGTCGAGCAGCTCGTCGGGGAGATCAACGGCCGCTTCGCCGACTTCGGCCACCAGCTCGTCCACTACCGCCACCAGGGCGTCCCCTTCGAGGAGGTCGTGGCCCTCTACCGCCTCGCCGACGTCATGCTCGTCACCCCGCTCCGTGACGGCATGAACCTCGTCGCCAAGGAGTACGTGGCCAGCCGGGTCGACGGCACCGGCACCCTGGTGCTGTCGGAGTTCGCCGGCGCCTCCTTCGAGCTCAAGCGCGCCCTGCTCGTCAACCCCTACGACGTCGACGCCGTGAAGGACACCATCGAGGCCGCCGTCCACCTCACCGAGGACGAGCAGCGCCGCCGCATGCGCTCCATGCGCCGCGTGGTCCGCAACAACGACGCCGCCGCCTGGGCCGCCCGGTTCCTCGACTGCCTCCGCGCCTGATCCCCCGGACCCTGGTCGGAGGCACTCCGACCTGGTACACCTGCAGCCGATTGGCAGGTCCGGCGGGAGGCACTCGTGACGAGCACGCAGCAGACGACCACGGCCCGGCGCGTGGACGCCCTGCTGGAGCGGCTCGCACCCACCACCGTGGCCTGGGCCATGGCGGCGGTCGCGTTCGTGCTGGCGCTGGTGGCCACGGTGCAGGGCCCGGGCATCACCCCCGACGGGGTCAACTACCTCTCGGCGGGCATCAACCTGTCCGAGGGCGACGGTCTGCTCGCCTACAACGGCGACACCCTCACGGTCTTCCCTCCCGGCATGCCGGTGATCGCCGCCGCAGGCGAGACCATCGGGATCGGCGCCGAGCAGGCGATCCGGTTCGTGAACGCCTTCGCCTTCGCCGGAGCCGTCCTGCTCGGGTCAGTGCTGCTGCGGCGCCACGTCCGCTCCTCGGCGCTGGTCACGGGCGCCACCGTCCTGCTCGGCGTCAGCCTGCCGCTGCTGCTGGTGGCCCAGATGGCGCTCAGCGAGCCCGTGTTCATCGTGCTGTGCCTGGCGTCGATCCTGGTGCTCGAGGAGGTCCTCACCCGCGACCGGCCGCTGCCGTGGCTGGCCGCGGCCGCCGGCCTCGTGTGGCTGGCGTTCCTGTTCCGCTACACCGGCGTCGCCCTGATCGCCTCTGGCGGGCTCACGATCCTCATCGGCCTCCGCACGAGGGGCTGGGGCCGCGCCCTCGGCGCCGGGGTCGGGTTCGGCGTGGCGTCGCTCGTCGTGCCTCTCGCCTGGATGGCCCGCAACCACGGGGTCGACGGCACCCTGCTCGGCCCCCGCGTCGACTCGCCGTACTCACCCTTCGACGTGCTCGAGCGCTTCCTGATCACCCTGGGCGGCTGGCTCCTGCCACCGCCCACCCCCGAGAGCCTCCAGCTCGTCGCCGGCCTGGCGTTCGCCGCGGCCGCCGCCGGCACCTTCGTCTGGCTCTTCCGGACGCGCCAGCACCAACCCGACGCCGTCGCCCTCGTGGTGTTCCCGATCGTCTACGGCGGGTACGTGGCCGCCGGGCAGCTCGCCACCTGGACCGACCCGGCCGACAGCCGGCTGCTCTCCCCGGTGTACGTGCCCCTCGTCGTGCTCGGCGCCATGGCACTCGAACGCTGGAACGTCCCGGCGCGGGCGCGGCTCCCGCGCCAGGCCCTCGTCGCCGCCACCGTCGCACTGCTCGCCTACGTCGGCGTGGTCGGCCTGCGCACCGCGGCCGAGACCGCAGACGCGGCCCTCAACGGCAAGGCCTTCGCCGACCAGGGCTTCCAGGACTCCGAGGTGTTCGTCGCCGCCGCCGACCTGCCCGCCGACGCCGACGTCTACAGCAACGTGGCCGACGGGATGTGGACGGTCCTGCGCCGCGAGCCGCTGCGAGCCGTGCCGACGGTGCGTCCGGTGTCGAACCCGGACGACGTGCAGCCCGTCGACCCCGGGTTCCTCGACACCGTGGCCTGCACCGAGTCGTACCTCGTCTGGTCGGAGCATCCGCTGGGCGCACGCACCTACCTGGCCACGCCCGACGAGCTCGCCGAGGTGCTCGAGCTGGAGGTGGTCGACGAGACCGCCGACGGCACCGTCTACCGGATGACCGACCCGGCCGGCGCCACCGACTGCGCCTGAGCCGTCGGGCTCAGGCCTTGACGAGCCGGCCGCCGAGGACGTCGGCGAACGGGGCCATGGCGTTGCGGGTGTCGACCACCAGCTTCGCGTTGCGGGCCAGCAGCTCGTAGTCGACGGCGGCGTGCGCCGTGGAGATCAGCACCGCGTCGTAGGAGCCGATCGTGCGCTCGTCGAGCGCCACCGACTCCATCCGCAGGTCGTGCCGCCGCATCGGATGCGTGTGCGGCACGTGCGGGTCGTGGTAGTCGACCTCCGCACCCCGCTTCCGCAACAGCTCGATCAGCTCGAAGCTCGGCGACTCGCGCACGTCACCCACGTTCGCCTTGTACGCCAACCCGACCACCAGCACCCGGGCCCCCCGCACCGGCTTCCCGGCGTCGTTGAGCCCCTCGGCCAGGCGGTCGATCACGTAGGCCGGCATCCGGTGGTTCACCAGACCCGCGAGCTCGATGAACTCCACCGGCCGGCCCACCTCCTTGGCCTTCCAGGTCAGGTAGAAGGGATCGATCGGGATGCAGTGCCCGCCCAGACCGGGGCCGGGATAGAAGGGCATGAACCCGAACGGCTTCGTGGACGCCGCGTCGATCACCTCCCACACGTCGACGCCGAGATCGGTGAGCACCACCTTCATCTCGTTCACCAGGGCGATGTTCACCGCACGGAAGATGTTCTCGAGCAGCTTCGCCGACTCCGCCACCTCGGCGGACGACACCGGGATCACCTTCTCGAACGCCAACGCGTACACGTCGACCGCCAACTGCCCCGACAGCTCGTCCAGGCCACCCACCAGCTTCGGGATCGCCACCGAATCGATCGGACGACCCGGATCCTCCCGCTCCGGCGAGTACGCCACGAACACGTCCTGGCCCACCACGAGCCCCGACGACGCAAGGATCGGCACGAAATCGTCCCGGGTGGTACCCGGGTAAGTGGTCGACTCCAACACGATCAACTGCCCCGACCGCAGCACCTTCGCCAGATCGGCGGCCACACCGGTCACGTACTTCAGGTCCGGCTCGTAATGGCGGCCCAACGGTGTCGGCACCGCCACCAGCACCACGTCCGGCTCGCCCAGACGACCCATGTCCGTGGTCGCCTCGAACCCGCGCGCATCCGCCAGATCACGGAACATGTGCTCGCCCAGGTGATCCAGGTAGGCACGACCCGTCCCCAGATCGTCGATCTTCTTCGGGTCCACGTCGAACCCGATCACCCGCAACCCCGCACGCACGAACGCATGCGCCAGCGGCAACCCCACGTACCCGAGGCCCACCACCCCGACGATCGCCTTCCGCTCCCGCACCAACCTCGCCAGATGCGACGCCTGGTTGTCCCGGTTCCACGCCTCAGGGCTCACAGCTGCTCCTCGCCACGCACGATCGACCTCCCGAGTGTGGTGGACCCGCGGCCGCCGATCAATGGGTCGACCGGATCCGCGGCGTCGGCGACCCGGTGAACTCCACGCGGTACCGGTCGCCCCGCCACACCGGCGGCACGAGCGCCGGCCGGAAGCAGGCGATGTTGGTGCCCCCGGCCCGCCGGACCGCCGGGTAGACGACTCCCGCCGCACCGGCGGCCACCAGCCCTGCGGCCAACGCCTGCGACGCCACGTAGGAGTCCGGGTCGAGACAGGCCCGCTCCCGCGGTCCCCGCCGGCGCAGGTCGGCGAAGCCCCGCCCCCCGATCGAGCACACGAAATCCTGGTAGTCGGCCACGTCGTGCCACCAGTCGGTCTCAGCAAGGTGGACCGCCCGGTGGTGCACCACCTCGGCCAGCGCGGTCTCCACCTCGGTGGTGCAGTACCACGCACCCCGGGTGCGGCCCGAGAACCGTGCCCCCAGCCCCGGGTAGGTGAACGACGCGTTCACGATCTTGGCCTCGTCGACCCCGAACACCAGCTCGTCCGACCCGATCGCCACCGTGCCGATGTCGCGCTGGGCCCGCAGCCGCTCGTTCGTGGCCGCCGCCAGGTCGACCAGCGCGGTGACGTCGTCCGGCTCGTCCGCCAACGCCGCCACGTAGGGCTCGGTGGCATCGGCGTAGGTGGCGAGGATCAAGCGGTGCGTCGGGTCCCAGACGCCCTCCACCATGGGAGGCCATGGCCGCGCCCGGCGGACCGACGCCTCAGCCGCCACCGCCTCACCCGCCTCCACGACGCCCGTCGAGGAGGGCCCGCACCTCGGCCAGCACCGGGATGCCGCCCGCGAGCATCGCCGCGAGCGGCGTCCGGCCGCCGAACAGCGGGTTGGTGTTCGGCCGCCGCACCCACGTGTCGGCGAGCTCGCCGCGGTGCAGGGCATGCAGGGCCGTGAAGATCCCGAGCAGGTACGACACCCGCATGAGCCGGTCGAACCCCAGGTCGGTGGGCGGGTTGGCCCGCCACGAGTGCCACGTGCTCGCCGGCACGCCACCGAGCAGGCCGCCCACGTCCTCGACCGTGAGCTCCCACGCCTCGGCCAGCCGTTCCATCGCCCGCACCGCCGGCGGGCTCAGCCGGCGGCGTTCCGCCACATCGGTCAGGTCCGGTGGTGCCGGTGGTTCGTACCGGCTCGCCGGCGCCCGCAGATCGGTGATGGTCATGCCGACCTCCTCCAGTTCTGGAGGATACCTCCTCCAGTGCTGGATGGTGCGGCACTAGGCGCCGGCGTCGAGCGCCTCGGCGACGAGACGCGTGAGCCGCGGCGTGCCGACGTCGTTCACGTGGTTGGCGTTGGCGAACTCGGCCTGCTCCCAACCCGCGGCGGCGATGTCGAGGCACTCCACCTCGAGCTCGACGCACAGGTCGGCCACGGCCGCCTCGAACGCCTCCCGGTCGGCGGCCCCGCGCTGGCTGAACGTGTCGTACACGGGCTCGTACACCGGCGTGGTGGCGACCACCACCCGCCGCCCCTCGTCACGGATGGTGCCGACGAGCCGTTCGAGCGCCTCGAGCTCGGGCCCGTCGAGCCGGTAGCTCTCGAGGGCGCGGCGCTCCTGGGCGGCGTGCTGCTCGGACCCGTCCCAGCCCACCGGCGGATCGTTCCAGACCTCCCACGGACGGGCATCGGGGTCACCCTGCCCGGCCTGCAACGCCAGGTAGAACCGGCCCGGGTCGCGGACGACCGGACGGACCCGGAACAGCGCCGACCGCTCCGCCGCCCACCGGTCGGCCTGCTGCAGCCAGGACCCGCCGCCGGAGCGCTCCTGCAGCGCCGGCGAGGTCAGCAGCGAGCGGTAGTTGCGCCCGAGCCCGTCGCCCAGGGCGTTGAGCTCGCGGCTCGACAGCGTCAGCACCACCACGTCCGGATCGAGGATCGGCGCCCCCAGGTGCTCGTACAACAGCTCCATCGACCGCACACCGGCACCCGCCGACCACAGCGTGAACGCGCCGTCGTACGCCGTCGAGACCTCGTCGAGCAGGTCCGGGTCCACGCCCCCCGCCACCGAGGAGCCCAGCACCAGGACCTCGGCCCCGCCGTCGGCCGCCATCGCCTCCATGGCCCCGACCTGCCCGCCGATCATGGGCACGTTGAACCCGTCGGGCGTGTCGATGAACCACCGTTCGAGCACCCGGGCCCCCAGCTCGAACAGCAGAGCCACCACCACGACCCCCACCAGGATCCGCAGCCACCAGCGGGGGCGCGCCGGCGCCGTGTCGGTCGTCTGCTCGTCGGTGGTGCGGAGGTCGGTCATCGTGGCGTCCAGGGTCCGGGCTCAGAACTGGAAGTAGATGAACGGGGGGCTGGTCTCGCCGCTGAACACGATCACGGCGCCGAGCCACAGCCCGTAGAGGAGCCCGCGCACGAGCGGCCGGGCCGGGAAGAAGACGGCGTCGTCGCCGACGCGGCGCTGGGCGACGTCGAGCACGACCATCGCCACGAGGGCGGGCAGCACCGCCGCCCACAGGTTCGGGTCGAGCGACCCGCCCCGCAGGGTGACGATGCCCAGCATGTAGTCGACGGCGTCGCCGAAGGTGTCGGAGCGGAACAGGATCCAGCTCAGGCACGCCAGGTGGAACGTCAGCAGCACCGCCGGGATCTGCCGCAACGATGGGAGGCGGTCGTCGGGGACCTCCACCTTCGGCAGGCCGGGGTCGAAGCGGTGCCCCGCCGCCACCAGCTCGTGGGTGCGGACCTTCGGGCGCTGCTCCCGCTCCCGGGCCAGGAACAGCCCCTGCAACCCGCCCCACGCCACGAAGTTCCACGATGCCCCGTGCCACAGGCCGCCGAGCAGCATCGTGGTCATGAGGTTCACCTGGGTGCGGCGCCTGCCCCGCCGGTTGCCGCCGAGGGGGATGTACAGGTAGTCCCGCAGCCAGGTCGACAGCGAGATGTGCCAGAGCCGCCAGAACTCGGTGATGTTCCGCGACAGGTACGGCTGGCGGAAGTTCACCATCAGGTCGAAGCCGAGCAACCGGGCCGAACCCCGGGCGATGTCGCTGTACCCGGAGAAGTCCATGTAGATCTGCACCGCGAAGCCCCAGATCCCGATCAGCAGGGTGAGGGCGCTCGCGCCGCCGGTGTCGTTGAAGACCGGGTCCACGGCCCGGGCCACCGTGTCGGCCAGCACGACCTTCTTGAACAGGCCGAGCACGATGAGGAACAGCCCCGACTCCATCGTGGCCGCGTCGGGCCGGGCACGGGGGGTCTGCACCTGGGGTAGCAGGTGGGTGGCCCGCTCGATCGGGCCGGCCACCAGCTGGGGGAAGAACGACACGAAGACGGCGAAGTCGAGCAGGTTCCGGCTGGGCACGAGGCGCCCGCGGTACACGTCGATGACGTAGGACATCGTCTGGAACGTGTAGAAGCTGATGCCCACCGGCAGGAGGATCTCGAGGGTCGGCCGTGTGGGTTCCAGCCCGATCGTCTCGAGCAGCCCGTACGCCGAGTCGATGAAGAAGTTGCAGTACTTGAAGACGCCGAGCAGGCCCAGGTTCGCCGCCATGCTCAGCCAGAGCAGGCGCTTCCTGTTCGGCGAGCCCGGCATGGCCCGGGCCACCGAGTAGTCGAGCACCGTGCTGAACAGCATCAGGCTCAGGAAGCGCCAGTCCCACCAGCCGTAGAACACGTACGACGCCACGAGCAGGAGGATGTTCTGGGGCTTGTGCGGCAGCCGCCAGTAGGTCACGAAGACGATCGCGAAGAAGACGATGAAGGTGACCGAGTTGAACGTCACCGCGCGTCGACCTGCTCCTGGACCTCCGCCACGGAACGCGAGGTTAGGCCTCGGGGGTCACCCGGACCATGGCGCGTCGGACCCATTCGGCGAGGACGCCCGGCCGAAGCTCGGCGGGGCGTCGAAGAAGCGGGGGAACACGACGTCGAGCTCGACGGTGAACCCGAGCCCCACGAGACCCACGCCGAACAGGTCGGTGCGGACGAAGCACTGGATCCAGTGGGGCGCGTAGGAGGGCGCCGCATCGGCGAACCAGGGCGAGGCGTCGAGCAGGGCGTCCACCTCGGGATCCAGGCCCGTGCGGGCCCGTAGGACGGTGAGCGACGCCCGACCCTCGAGTGCGCCTCCAGGGTTCGTCGCGGCCGTCAGACCCTCGACGACGGGTACCAGATCGTCGAGCGTCCGGAAGCGGATGCCCAGGTGGGCGAAGGATTCGGGCCGCTCCTCCCGAACCCTCCAGTAGAGGTCGAGGGTCTCCCCGAGCTCCCCCAGCCGGGCCTCGAGGGCCAGCTGGGCCTCGGTGGCCGGCGCGAGGAAGAGCAGGTCCTCGGCGTACGCCTCACGGTCGTCCGCGGCCCGCACGAGCACCGAGCAGAACCCGTCCCGGCCGGGCGCCGGCCCGTTGTCCACCAGCGTGCAACCCAGCAGCTCCAGCAGGTGCCGCGCCCCCGCCTCGTCACCGGGTCGGTACTGCAGGGCCAGGTGACCGAGGGAGGCGCGCATGGGCCGATCGTGCCACGAACCGCGCGACCCCGGGGTTTGCACTACGCCGGTAGGAGAAAATGGGGCTAGCCTCGACGCCATGGCCGCCGTCGCACACCAGCTCGACATCGCCACCATCCGGGCCGATTTCCCCACCCTCGCCCACCCCATGAACGGGCGGCGGCTCGTCTACCTCGACTCCGCCGCCACCTCGCAGCGCCCCGAACCCGTGCTGGCCGCCATGGACGCCTACCACCGGGAGTTCAACGCCCCGGTGCACCGTGGGGCGTACGCCATCGCCGCCCAGGCCACCGAGGCCATGGAGTCGGCACGCCACCGTCTCGCCCGCTTCATCGGGGCGCCCCGAGCGCACGAGGTGGTCTTCACCAAGAACGCCACCGAGTCGCTGAACCTCGTGGCCCAGGCGTGGGGCCGGGCGAACCTCGGCCCCGGCGACGCCGTCGTGCTCACCCACCTCGAGCACCACGCCAACATCGTGCCCTGGCAGATGATCGCGGCCGAGAAGGGCTTCGAGGTCCGCTGGATCCCCATCACCCCCGAGGGCCACCTCGACCTCACCGACCTCGACCGTCTCCTCGACGGGGCGAGGATGGTGTCGTTCTCGGCCATGTCGAACGTGCTCGGCACGCTCACCCCGGTGCGGCGCATCGTCGACGCCGCCCACGCCGCCGGCGCCCTCACCTGCGTCGACGGCAGCCAGTACGTGCCCCACCTCCCCACCGACGTCGCCGCGCTGGGCTGTGACTTCTTCGCCTTCACCGGCCACAAGATGCTCGGGCCCACCGGCATCGGCGTGCTGTGGGGCCGCGAGGAACTGCTCGAGGCGATGCCCCCGTTCCTCGGCGGCGGCAACATGATCGCCAAGGTGACCCTCGACGGCTTCACCTGCGCGGAGCTGCCGGCCAAGTTCGAGGCGGGCACCCCGCCCATCGCCGAGGCCATCGGGCTCGGCGCCGCGGTCGACTACCTCACGACGCTCGGCATGGACAACGTGCGCGCCCACGAGGTGTCGCTCACGGCCTACGCCCTGCGCACCCTCACCGAGGCGTTCGGCCCCGACCTCACCATCCACGGCCCCTCCGAGCCGGCCGAGCGGGGCGGCGTGATCAGCTTCGCCCTCGACATGGTCCACCCCCACGACGTCAGCCAGGTCCTCGACGGCCACGGGGTCTGCGTGCGGGCCGGCCACCACTGCGCCAAGCCCCTGATGCAGATCCTCGGGGTCCCCGCCACGTCCCGGGCCTCCGTCTACGTGTACAACGACGAGGCGGACGTCGACGTCCTGGTGGAGGGCGTCGCCGAAGCCCGCTCGATGTTCGCCCTCTGATCCCCGGACCCGGAGCTGCCCCATGCCCGGTCTCGAAGACCTCTACCGCGAGATCATCCTCGACCACTACCG
>JBEIGA010000050.1:0-17540 GCA_040382135.1 Acidimicrobiales bacterium | reverse complement strand
TGCTGCTCGACGAGCCGACCTCGGGGCTCGAAGAGCGCGAGACGGTGCGGTTCGCCGACGTCGTGCGCCAGTTGCGCGACGACACCGGGTGCGCGGTGATGCTGGTGGAGCACGACGTACCGTTCGTGATGGGGTTGTGCGACCGCATCGTCGTGCTCGACCTCGGTCAGGTGATCGCCGACGGCTCGCCCGCCGAGGTCGCCGGGGACGCCGCCGTGCGCTCGGCGTACCTGGGTTGAGGGGGGAGCGGTCGTGAACGAGTTCCTGCAGCTCGCCATCGCCGGCGCCGCGACCGGTGCTGTGTACTCGCTGATGGCGTCGGGCCTGGTGCTCTCCTACTCCGCGACGGGCATCTTCAACCTGGCGTACGGGGCGATCGCCTTCTGCGCGGCGCTGCTCTACTACGAGCTCAACACGGGTCTGGGGTGGTCGATCGTCCCGGCGTTCGTCGCCGTGGTGCTGGTGTTCTGCCCGCTGCTCGGCCTGCTGCTGAACGCGGCGGTGTTCCGGCCGCTGGCGCGGGCGACCGACGAGGCCAAGATCATGGCCACGGTCGGTCTGCTGATCGCCCTGCCCGCGATCGCCCGCTACATCATCGAGCTCGGGATCACGCGGTTCGACTGGGGCATCCCCGACGCGAAGCAGGTGACCCTGCCGCCGGGCATCTGGCGGTCACCGCCGTCGGTGTCGACCCTGCCGTTCGACGTGATCCTCGACAGCAACAAGATCGCCGTGTTCGTCACTGCGGCCATCGTCGCCGTGGGCCTGTGGGCGCTGATGCGGCACACGCCGCTCGGGCTCCACATGCGCGCGGTGGTCGACAAGCCGGACCTGGCGGCGCTGCGCGGGGTGGACGAGCGGCAGACGTCGGCGGCGGCGTGGGTGATCGGCACCGTGCTGGCCGGCCTCGCCGGCGTGGTCGGGGCTCCGGTGATCAACAGCCTGCAGGAGGCGAGCTTCAACCAGATGATGTTCGTCGCCGCCGCAGCCGCGGTGGTGGGCGGGCTGAAGTCCATCCCGTGGGCGTTCGCCGGCGGTCTGCTGATCGGGGTGCTCGAGAGCCTGGTGCGCCGCTACGCCACCTTCGCCGAGGACATCAACGGGTTCAACAACATCGTCCCGTTCGTGGTGCTGCTGGTCGGCCTGCTGTTCCTGGCCCGTGACCGCGGTCGACGGGGCGGGAGCGTGGTGGCACAGCCGCCGCCGGTCGACTGGACCGACGACCTTTCCGTCTGGCGGCGGCGCCTCCCGTGGCTGGTGGCGGTCGCCGCGTTCTACCTGTGGACCTTCGTGTTCCTGCAGGACAACGGGATCTGGCTCACGAACTTCGGCACCGGTCTCGCCTACGGCATCATCTTCCTGTCGTTCGTGATCGTGACCGGGCAGGGCGGCATGGTGTCGCTCGCCCAGGCCACGTTCGTGATGCTCGCCTCGTTCGTCGCCGGCCGGCTGATCGTCGAGAACGGGTTGCCGTGGGGGGTGGCCCTCGTGGTCGGCACGCTGGTCGCGGTGGCGGCCGGCGTGATCGTGGCCCTGCCGGCACTGCGGCTCGGCGGTCTACCGCTGGCGTTGGCGACGCTGGCGCTCGGGTTCATGGGCGACCGCCTGCTGTTCAAGTGGGACTGGCTCCGGAACCGTCAGAGCGGCTGGCAGTTCGACGCCCCGGAGATCGGGCCGTTCGACCTGAGCAACCGCACGACGATGATCGTGTTCCTCTCGCTCGTGCTCCTGTTGGTCACGTGGATGATCTGGAACCTCCAGGGCTCCGCGTCGGGCCGTTCGATCACCGCGGTCCGCAACAGCGAGCCGGCGTCGGTCACCTCGGGCCTCTCCATCCCGCGGACCAAGCTGGCGGTGTTCGCGGTGTCGGCCGGCGTGGCCGGGTTCGGCGGCGTGCTGTTCGCCACCAACAACGGCAGCGTCTCCGACGGCACCTTCGTCACCCAGACCGGCCTCGCCTGGCTCGCCGCGGTGGTGCTCTTCGGCATCCGCAAGCCGCAGGGGGCGATCCTCGCCGGTCTCGTCACGGCGTGCTCGAGCACGATCTTCACCGGCGGGTTCCACCCGGCGTTCCTGCCGACCTTCCTGCACTGGGACGGGCTCGACTCGAGCATCTCCACCTACGTCAGCAACATCCTGTTCGGTCTCGGCGCCATCCAGCTCGCCCGCGAGCCGGACGGCATCCTCTCGATCACCGCCCGCCAGAACCGCGAGCGCCGCGACAAGCGCCGCGCGAAGCGGGCGGGGGCGGAGGCGGCAGCCCCGGAGACCCCCACCGTCGTCACGGAGCCGGCGGCCGTGCCGGCAGGCGCGGGTGCGGGAGCGCGCGACGGCGATGCCGCCCTCGAGCTGGTCCACATCCGCTCCGGGTACGGACCGGTCGAGGTCCTGCGGGACGTGTCCCTGACCGTCCGCCCCGGGCGGATCACCGCGGTGCTCGGACCGAACGGCGCCGGCAAGTCCACGCTCTGCGCGACGATCGCCGGCCTGGTCCCGGTCACCTCCGGCGAGCTGCTCCAGCGAGGAGCCGGCGTCACCACGATCCGCACCCCGAAGCGGGCCAAGGGCGGCATCGTGCTCGCGCCCGAGGCGCGCGGCGTGTTCCCGCAGCTGACCGTGCGCGAGAACCTCACCGTCTGGCTGCCCGACGCGGCCGACCGCGAGCAGGCCTTCGACCGCTTCCCCGTCCTGCGGACCCGCCAGGACCTGCCCGCGGGCAGCCTCTCCGGCGGCGAGCAGCAGATGCTCACCCTCGCGCCGCTCCTGGTGCGCCCGCCCGACGTGCTGGTCGCCGACGAGCCGTCGCTCGGTCTCGCGCCGCTGATCGTCGAGGAGATCCTCGGCGTGTTCACCGAGCTCCGGGACCGGGGCGTCGCCCTGGTCCTCGTCGAGGAGAAGGCCAAGGGGGTGCTCGAGATCGCCGACGAGGTCTCGTTCCTGTCCCTCGGCCGGCTCGTCTGGAGCGGCCCCAAGGAGGACGTCGACGACGACCTCCTGCACCATGTGTACCTCGGCGCGCCGCTCGGCGGGCCGGATGTTCCTTCAGCGACAGCAACCGAGAGGGGAATGCAATGAAGGGTTGGAAGCTGCGAGCGATCGCCGCAGCGTTGGCCGTGTCGATGATCGCCGCCGCGTGCGGCGACGACGACGAGGGCGACGGCGGCGAGACCACGGAGACCACCGAGGCCACGGAGACCACCGAGGCGGCCGAGGACGGCGAGACCACCGAGACCACCGAAGCCGCCGAGGGCGACGGCGGCGAGGCCGCCGCCGGCGAGTGCGAGGACGGCGCCGAGCCGATCAAGATCGGCGCCCTCACGCAGGCCCAGAACTACGCCGGGCTCGACGAGGGCATCAACGCCGTCATCAACCGGGTGAACGAGACCTGCATCGGCGGTCGGCCGCTCGAGTTCGTCGGCCTCGAGGACGACGGCAGCGATCCCCAGCGCAACCTGGAGCTCGCCCGCAAGCTCGTCGAGCAGGACGGCGTGTTCGCCATCGTCGCCACCAGCGCGGTGCTGCTGCCCGCCACCACCGACTACCTCGCCGAGCAGGGCATCCCCTACTTCGGCTGGGGCTTCATGCCCGGGTTCTGCGGTGAGGGCTCCACCGGCTACGGCTTCAACGGCTGCCTCTCGGCGTTCGCGCTCGGCCTGTCCGACAGCGGCGCCACCTCGCTGTACGAGCCGTTCGCGGAGATCACCGGCAAGTCGACCGACGAGCTCACCTACGTGATCCTGAACAGCGACGACGACGCGGGCCGCTTCGGCGACATCCTCTACTCGCAGCTCTTCCCCGAGGAGCAGGTGCTGGCGAGCGAGTTCGTGCCGGCGACGGGCGCCGCGGACGTGACCCAGTACGTGAACCTCGTCCTCGAGGAGAACCCGGACGTCACGATCCTGTCGGTCGACTTCGCCACCGGCATCACCCTGAAGGCGGCGCTGGCCCAGGCCGGCTACGAGGGCATCGTGTCCGACTACACCACCTACGTGCCGGGCCTGCTCGAGGCCTCGCCGGACACCGCTGCGGCACTCGAGGGTGGCTACTCGATCACCCAGCTGCCCCCGAACGAGGACTTCTCCGAGGCCTCGCAGCAGATCGCTGCCGATCTGGAGGCCGCCGGCTCCGAGCTGCCGTTCGCCACGTTCGGTGCGCTCATCGGCTACTGGTCGACCGACCTCATGGTGCAGATGCTCGAGGCGGTCGCCGCCGAGGGTGAGATCACGTCGGAGAACTTCTTCGCGGTGATCGAGGAGGGCGGCTTCACCTCCGAGACCGTCGAAGGCGGCCTCGGCGCGGTGACGTTCCCGGAGAACCACTTCGAGGGCGTGCCCTGCTCGGCGGCCGTGCAGGTGCTCGACGGAGCGTTCGCCTCCGCCGTGCCGTTCACCTGCTACGAGAACATCCCGCTGCGTTGACGGGTTCGGTGACCGACCCGGTCGCCTGACGCAGTCCTGCACGGGGGCGGGTCCTTCGGGGCCCGCCCCCGGCGCGTCCGGGGCCCGGTCCGGGTTCGGTCGCTAGGTTTGGCCGCTGTCCCGACCGAAGGGGGAGCCATGCACGGGGACCCGCTGGCCGACACGCCCGAGCGTGCCGAGCTGCGCGCCACGATCCGACGGATCGTCGAGCGCGTGGCGCCGCCCGAGCGGATCCACGCCCTCGACGAGGCGGAGCGCTTCGACGACGACCTGCACGCCGAGCTCGCCGGGGTCGGCGCCCTCGGCATCGGCGCGCCGGGCGGGGAGGGCGACGTCCGCGACCAGCTGGTCGTGGTAGAGGAGCTCGCCGCCGGTCCCACCTCGATGGCGGCGTTCCTGATCGCCCAGTACGCCGTGGTCCAGGTCCTCGGCCGATTCGGGGCGACCGACGAGCAGCGGGCCCTGTTCGCCGAGCTCGTCGCCGGCCGGACCAAGCTGGCGTTCTCGATGTCGGAGCCCGACGGTGGCACCGACGTCGCCCGGGTCATGCGCACCTCCGCCGAGCGGCTCCCGGGTGGCGGCTGGCGGCTGCGGGGCCGCAAGCTCTGGACCTCCGGAGCCACCCTCGCCTCGCACCTCGTGGTCCTCGCCCGCACCAGCCCCATCGAGCGCAGCCCGGTGCACGGGGTGACCATGTTCCTGGTGCCGGCCGATGCGCCCGGCGTGGAGATCCGCACGATCGACACCTTCGGCATCCACGGCATGTCCACCTGCGACATCGCCTACGACGACGTGCGGCTGCCCGACGACGCCGTGCTGGGCGAGGTCGACCGCGGCATGCGCCAGGTCTTCGCCACCATCGACCGGGAGGGCCTGAACGCTGCGGCGGCGTGTCTCGGCGTCGGGCGCGCCGCGCTCGCCCTCGCCACCGCCTACGCCAACCAGCGCGAGGTGTTCGGGAAGCCCATCGGGTCGTTCCAGACGCCCCAGCACTGGTTGGTCGACGGGGCCGTCGCCATGGAGTCGGCGCGGGGTCTGATGCTGCGGGCCGCGGAGATCGAGGTGGCCGGGGGCGATGCGTCCGCGCTCGCCTCGATGGCGAAGCTCGTGGCGTCGGAGGGTGCCCAGCAGCTGACCCTCCACGGGATGCAGCTCATGGGCGGCATGGGCTACACCCGCGAGGTCCCCATGCAGCGCCTGTTCCGCGACGTGCGCCTGTGGTCCTTCTCGCCGCTCACCAACGAGATGGTCCGCAACCGCATCGGCGAGCAGGTCCTCGGCCTGCCCCGCTCCTACTGAGCACCGACGACCAGGAGGGTGCGATGGCCACCTACGACCTCAGGGATCCGGGCCTGTTGTTCCGGCCGGACGTGCTCGACGACCCCGTCCCGCTGTACCGGCAGCTGCTGGCGCAGGCGCCGGTGTGGGAGATGCCGGGCACGGCGACCTTCGTCGTGACCGGGGAGCGCCTCGTGGCCGAGGCGGTCACGCGGACCGACGACTTCTCCTCCAACCTCACGAGCCTGCTCTTCCGCGGCGAGGACGGCCTCCCGATCGCGTTCGACATGGCGCCGCTCGGCGACGCCACCCACGTGCTCGCCACCGCCGACCCGCCCGCCCACACCGGCCACCGCAAGCTGCTGCAGCCGCGGCTCACGCCGGGTCGGGTCGCCGCCCTGGAGCAGGAGGTCGCCGCGATGTGCGACCGACTCCTCGCACCGCTGCTCGCCGAGGGCGGCGGTGACCTGATGTCGGCGTTGGCCGATCCGTTCCCCGCCATGGTGATCAGTCGGGTGATCGGTCTCCCGCTCGAGGACGCCACGGACATGGTCCACCTCGTCCTCGAGACCAACGAGATCCTCGCCGGGGTCGTCGACGGCGCCCAGATGCAACGTGCCGCAGAGGCGGCCGTCGAGACCCGCACCTACCTCGCCCGGCACCTGCAGGCCGCGGTCGACGGGCTGGACGACGGCGTGAGCCTCCTGGGCGCTGTCGCCGGCGCCGTCCGGGACGGTGGCCTCACCTTCGAGGAGGCGATCGGCGTGCTCATCCAATTGGTCGGCGCCGGCACCGAGACGACCACCAGCCTCATCGGTATCGCCGTCCGCCGTCTTGCCGAGGACCAGGAGCTCCAGGAGCACCTGCGCCGCCACCCCGAGGCGATCCCGACGTTCCTCGAGGAGGCCCTGCGGGTCGAGGGACCGTTCCGCTTCCACTACCGGGCGGCCCGGCGCGACTCGTCGCTCGGCGGGGTCGCCATCCCGGCGGGATCCCGGGTGCTCCTGATGTGGGCGGCGGCGAACCTCGACCCCAGCGCGTACCCGGACCCGGACCGCATCGACCTCGACCGCGCCCTGCCGAAGGCGCACCTGGCGTTCGGCCGCGGGCTCCACTTCTGCATTGGTGCGCCCCTCGCCAGGCTCGAAGGCCGCGTCGCGGTCGAGCGGCTGCTCGGGTCCACGACACGCATCGCACCGGATCCCGAACGGGACCCGGTGCTCCGCCCGAGCATCTTCCTGCGGCGGCTGGGAAGCCTGCCGCTCGTGTTCGACTAGCGCTCCGGCGGACTAGTCCTCGACGGCCATCTGGCTCGGCGCGAGCGGCTGGATCCGCGGCATCGAGTCGGTCCGGGCGGCCTCGCCCGCCTCGATGGCCTCCACCAGGTGGATGGCGAGGTCGGCCACGCGGACCTGGTCCTCGTCGACGCCCTCACCCTTCACGCCGTCGTCCAGCATGATGTAGCAGAAGGGGCAGGCGGTCACGATGCGGCTGGCGCCGGTGCCGAGCAGCTCCTGGGAGCGCTCGACGTTGACGTTCTTGCCGATGTGCTCCTCCATCCACATGCGGGCGCCGCCGGCGCCGCAGCACATGCCCTTGGTGCCGTTGCGGGGCGCCTCGACGATCTCGACGCCGCCGAGCGAGCCCATCACCTTGCGGGGCGCGAGGTAGACGTCGTTGTGGCGGCCGAGGTAGCAGCTGTCGTGGTACACGACCCGCTCCTCGAGCCTCGCCTCGCTGAGGTCGAGCTTGCCGGTGTCGACCAGCCACTCGAGGAACTGGGTGTGGTGCACCACCTCGTAGTGGCCGCCGAGCTGCGGGTACTCGTTGCCCAGCGTGTTGAAGCAGTGGGGGCACTGGGTGATGATCTTGCGGACGCCCATCGAGTTCAGCGTCTCGATGTTCTGGCCGGCGAGCATCTGGAACAGGTACTCGTTGCCGGAGCGGCGGGCCGGGTCGCCGTTGCAGGCCTCGGTCGGGCCGAGGATGGCGAAGCTCACACCGGCCCGGTTCAGCAGCTTGGCGACGGCCTGGCTGACCTTCTTGTTCTTGTCGTCGAACGAGCCGGCGCAGCCGACCCAGTAGAGGTACTCGGCGTCGAACGGGTCGCCGCCCTCGATGATGCGGACGCCCTCGAGGCCCTTGGTCCAGTCGGCCCGCTCGCTCTGGCTGAGCGCCCACGGGTTGCCCTGGTTCTCCATGGCGCGGAACGCGTTGCCGAGCTCGGTCGGGAAGTCCGACTCCATGAGCGTCAGGTAGCGACGCATGTCGAGGATCTTGTCGAGGATCTCGATGTTGACCGGGCAGATCTCGTCGCAGGCCTTGCAGCTGGTGCAGCTCCAGACCTCCTCCGGGGTGATCCGCTCGAAGAGGTTGTTGGCCGAGACGACCAGCTCGGGCAGCGAGCCGAGGGGCGGGGACACGACCGGCGTGCCGGTGGCCGCCATGACCTCGCCCGACTTGAGCACGATCTCGCGGGGGTCGAGCGGCTTGCCGGTGGCGTGGGCCGGGCAGACCGAGGTGCAGCGGCCGCACATGGTGCAGGCGTCGAGGTCGAGCAGCTGCTTCCAGGTGAAGTCCTCGACGGTGGAGGCGCCGAAGGTCTGCAGCTCGGTCTCGGCGAGGATCGGCATGGGCTTCATGGCGCCCTTCGGCCGGTCCTTGTCCTTCAGGTACATGTTCAGCGGCGAGGTGAACATGTGGCGCAGCATCGTGACCGGGAGGATCACGAGGAAGGCGAAGAACGAGACGACGTGGGCGATCCACCAGCCCTGGTGCCAGCCGGAGAGGCTGTCCATGTCCTCGACGAGGGTGGCGAGCGGGTAGCCGACGAAGGACCACCGCTCGAACTCGGGGGTGCCGTCGAGGGCGATGCGGAACATCTCGGCGCCGAAGCCGGTGATCCCGATGGCGAGCAGCACGCCGAGGATGACCGCGTGCTCCGGCTTCGACTTGATCCGGATGCGGTAGGGGCGGGCCGAGCGGGGGCCGTACCGGCGGACGATGGCCCACACGAGGCCGGCCACGAAGATCAGGCCGGCGGCGTCGCCTACGAACGAGTAGCCCTGGTACACGCCGCCGTGCAGGAACTTGAGGTCCTCCGGCACCTGGTGGTTCACCTCGAGCGTGGTGGTCACGCCGAGGAGGATCAGGAAGCTGAAGTAGATCATCGAGTGCATGACGCCGGCCCCGGGCTCCCGGAGCAGGGTCTGCATGTACACACCGGCGCGGAAGTCGGCGAAGCGCCGCTTGGCGTTGCGGCGGGTGGTGGCCCGGTTGTCGGGGCCGCCCCGCTCCCAGTTCTTCATGCGGTTGGCGAACTGGACGGCGCCGTACACGATGAGGATCGGGGTGACCGTGTAGAACGCGAGCTTGATCGGGGACGGGATGTTCCCGAACACCTCGCGGGTCACGGTCGACTCGTCGTGCCAGTCGACGATCGACGGGAGGATGCCGGAGGCGGCCATGAACAGGGCCACCGCCACCCCGAGGCCGATGACCAGATGGTGGGGCTGGACGCGCTTGGAGCTCATAACGTCCCCGACGTTACTTCCTGCCCCGTGACGGCTCGTCATCCGACCAGGCCAGAGGGGGCGGGTGGCCCCAGCATTCGTTCACACGGATGAAACGGTCGGGAAACGGGCGATCCATACCGTGCAACGGATGGACGTGGTGCTGGTGCGCTGGCCGGCGGAGCGTGACCGACTCGAGCGGCTACGGACGACGGGCGCCCCGCGTCTCCTCCTCGTGGGGAACGTGGGCCCCGCCCCCGTGACGGACGATCCGCTGGAGGACTGGATCCGCCTCCCGGCGAACGAGACGGACCTCCAGGCACGGATCGACGGCCTGCGACGCCGTGCCCGTCGCTCCGAGCAGTCGCCGCCCGAGATCGACGAGGACGGGATCGTCCGGTTCGGCGAGCGGTGGGTGGCGCTGCCGCCGGTGGAGGCGCGGCTGGCCGCTGCGCTGCTCGAGCGCTTCGGCGGCGTGGTGTCCCGTGCCTCGCTCACCGCCAGCGGTTGGCCGGGGCTGGAACCCGATCGCAACGCCCTCGACGTCCACGTGCTGCGGTTGCGGCGGCGGCTGGAACCGCTCGGCCTGGTGATCCGGACGGTCCGATCGCGCGGGTACCTGCTCGAGCCCGCTGGTCAGATGAGCGTCAGGTAGCGGTTCCCGAGGCGTAACAAGCCCCACACAACGGCGAAACGACGCCCCCATACCTTCCTGACGGGCGGGCACGGACCCCTCGTGCCCGCGGGATGGAAGGAGCGCCGATGGCACCACATCGGAGAAGGAAGTTGGCCGTCGGGGCCACGGTCGCAGCGGCCTCGCTGGCGTGGGCGGCGCCGGCGTTCGCGCAGGACGCCGAGGTGGACCCGCTGCAGATCACCCTCGACAACGTCTTCATCATGATCGCGGCGGCGTTGGTGATCTTCATGCAGGCCGGGTTCGCCCTCGTCGAGGCCGGCCTCACCCGGGCGAAGAACGTCGCCAACATCTTCATGAAGAACCTCATGGACTTCACGGTCGGTGCGGTCGTGTTCTTCGCCATCGGTTTCGCCATCGCGTTCGGCGGGTCGATGGACGGGTTCGGCGGCTTCTTCGGCGCCGACGGCTTCTTCCTCGGTGACGGCGCCTTCACGTACGGGAACTTGAGCGTCGAGACGTTCTTCATCTTCCAGGTGGCCTTCGCGGCGACGGCGGCGACGATCGTCTCGGGCGCGATGGCAGAGCGCACGAAGTTCAAGTCCTACGTGATCTTCAGCGCGGTCATCACGCTGATCATCTACCCGGTCGTGGTGCGTTGGCTGTGGGGCGGTGGGTGGCTCTACCAGCTCGACACCCCGTTCCACGACTTTGCCGGCTCGACGATCGTGCACAGCACCGGCGGCTGGGCGGCGCTCATGGGCGCCTGGATCCTCGGCCCCCGCATCGGGAAGTACGACGAGAACGGCAAGCCGCGGGCGATCCTCGGCCACAACATCCCGTTCGCCATCACGGGTGCGTTCATCCTCCTGATCGGCTGGTTCGGGTTCAACCCCGGCTCGTGGCTCGGTGCCGACGCCGTGGTCGGCTCGATCGCCGTGACGACCGCCCTGGGCGGTGCGGCCGGAGCGCTCACCGCCATGGCGACCATCTGGATCATCTCCGGCAAGCCGGACGTGGCGATGGCCGGCAACGGTCTGCTCGGTGGCCTGGTCGGTGTCACCGCAGGCGCCTGGGCCTTCAGCGCCGTCGGTGGTCTCATCGTGGGCGCGATCGCCGGCGTGCTCGTGGTGCTCTCGGTGATCTTCATCGACCGGCGCGGCATCGACGACCCGGTCGGCGCCATCTCGGTCCACGGCGTCTGCGGCGCCTTCGGCACGATCGCCGTCGGCCTGTTCGCCTCCCGCACGGAGGACGGCTTCTTCAAGGAGGGGCTGTTCTACGGCGGCGGCGCCGACCAGCTGGTCAGCCAGCTCATCGGCGTGGTCTCGGTGGCCGCATGGGTGATCGTGACCTCCGGGATCCTCTTCTTCGCCCTCAAGAAGACCATCGGTCTGCGGGTCTCCCGTGAGGAGGAGATCGAGGGGCTCGACGTCCTGGAGCACGGCGCACCCGGGTACGCCGACGACGTGGTGTCCCACACCCACCGCTGAGCCTGACGCAGGGAACGCAGAGGGCCCCGGCCGTGCGGCCGGGGCCCTCCCGCGTCCGGGTTCGTGCGATCGGTCAGTGGCGCGCGGTCAGTGGCGCGAGGTCTGGGCCTTGACGGCCTCGGCGCCGGCCTTGGCGGCCTCGGGGTCGAGGGCGCGCTCGAGCGGGTGCAACGACGTGAGCGGCCGCATGTCGGCGTCGAGGTCGTAGCGCAGCGGCATGCCCGTGGGGATGTTGAGCTCGGGGATCTCCTCGTCGGAGATGCCGTCGAGGTGCTTCACCAACGCCCGCAGCGAGTTGCCGTGGGCGGCGACCAGGACCGTGTGCCCGGCGCGCAGGTCCGGGACGATGGCGTCGTACCAGTAGGGGAGCATCCGCTCGACGACGTCCTTCAGGCACTCCGCCGCAGGCACCAGCTCGGGGGGGAGGTCGGCGTAGCGCTCGTCGTCGTTGGGGTTCCACGGGTTGTCCGCCGAGATCGGCGGCGGCGGGACGTCGTAGCTGCGGCGCCACAGCAGCACCTGCTCCTCGCCGTGCTTGGCCACGGTCTCGGCCTTGTCGAGACCGGTGAGGTCGCCGTAGTGGCGCTCGTTGAGGCGCCAGTGCCGCCGGGCCGGGATCCAGGTGCGGTCCATGGCCTCGAGGGCGAGCTGGGCGGTGCGGATGGCCCGCTTCTGGAGCGAGGTGTGGACCACGGTGGGGGCGAGCCCGGCGTCGGCCAGCAGGGTGGCGGCGCCCACGGCCTCGGTGACGCCCAGGTCCGTGAGGTCGCAGTCGTACCAGCCGGTGAACTGGTTGGTCTTGTTCCAGACGCTCTGGCCGTGGCGCAACAGGATCAGGGTGGGCATGGGTGCCTCCGTCCGGGTGACCGATGACACCACAACCGACGTGTGCGGAAAGTTGTGTCAGCGGCACTCAACTTTTATCGTTCAGGACGTACGAGTCCGGGGAAAGACCTCCGTCTCGGGGGCCCCACCCGGACGAAGCCTACGATCCGCCCGCCACGGACCTGAACCGGGGTGGGCCCGACCAGGAGCAGTGGACCCATGCCCAAGGCCGTCGGCATCGACCTCGGTACGACCAACTCGGTGGTCTCCGTCCTGCAGGGCGGCGACCCGGTCGTCATCCCCAACTCCGAGGGGTCCCGCACCACCCCCTCGGTCGTCGCCTTCTCGAAGGACGGTGAGGTGCTCGTCGGCGAGGTCGCCAAGCGGCAGGCCATCACCAACCCCGAGCGCACCATCCGCTCGGTGAAGCGCCACATGGGCACCAGCTGGACCATCGACATCGACGGTAAGGGCTACACCCCCCAGGAGGTGTCCGCCCGGGTGCTCATGAAGCTCAAGCGGGACGCGGAGGCGTACCTGGGTGACACCGTGACGCAGGCCGTCATCACGGTCCCGGCCTACTTCGACGACGCCCAGCGCACCGCCACCAAGGAGGCGGGCCAGATCGCCGGCCTCGAGGTGCTCCGCATCATCAACGAGCCCACCGCGGCCGCCCTCGCCTACGGGCTCGACAAGGAGGGCGCCGAGCAGACGATCCTCGTGTTCGACCTCGGCGGCGGCACCTTCGACGTCTCGGTCCTCGAGATCGGTGACGGCGTGTTCGAGGTGAAGGCCACCCACGGCGACACCCACCTCGGCGGTGACGACTGGGACCAGGCGGTCATCGACTGGCTCATCGCCTCGTTCAAGGGGGACCACGGCGTCGACCTGTCCAAGGACAAGATGGCCGTGCAGCGCCTCAAGGAGGCCGCGGAGAAGGCCAAGATCGAGCTGTCCCAGGTGCAGCAGACCCAGATCAACCTGCCCTTCATCACCGCCACGGACGCCGGTCCGCTCCACCTCGACTACTCGCTCTCGCGGGCCAAGTTCCAGGAGATGACGGCCGATCTGCTCGACCGGTGCCGCAAGCCCTTCGAGCAGGCCATCGTCGACGCCGGCCTCACCAAGGGCGACATCGACCACGTCATCCTCGTGGGCGGCTCCACCCGCATGCCGGCCGTGTCGGACCTCGTCAAGGAGATGACGGGCAACGACCCCAACAAGAACGTCAACCCGGACGAGGTCGTCGCCATCGGCGCCTCCGTCCAGGCCGGCGTCCTCAAGGGCGAGGTCAAGGACGTCCTCCTGCTCGACGTCACCCCCCTGTCGCTCGGCATCGAGACCAAGGGCGGCGTGATGACCAAGCTCATCGAGCGCAACACCACCATCCCCACCCGCCGGACCGAGGTGTTCACCACGGCCGAGGACAACCAGCCGTCGGTGGAGATCCACGTGCTGCAGGGCGAGCGCGAGATGGCCCAGTTCAACAAGACGCTGGGCAAGTTCCAGCTGGTCGACCTGCCGCCGGCGCCGCGGGGCATCCCCCAGATCGAGGTCACCTTCGACATCGACGCCAACGGCATCGTGCACGTGTCCGCCAAGGACCGCGCCACCGGCAAGGAGCAGTCGATGACCATCACCGGTCAGTCGTCGCTCAACCGGGACGACATCGAGCGGATGGTCCGTGACGCCGAGGCCCACGCGGCCGAGGACAAGCGCCGCCGCGAGGAGGCCGAGGTCCGCAACAACGCCGACACCCTCGTGTACCAGACCGAGAAGCTCCTCCGGGAGCAGGGCGAGAAGCTCTCGGCAGCGGAGCGCTCCCAGGTCGAGGAGAAGCTGGCGGCGCTGAAGAGCACCCTCGGCGGCTCCGACCTCGAGGCCATCAGGTCCGCCACCGAGGCGCTGATGGCCGCGAGCCAGGAGTTCACCCAGCGCCTGTACGAGGCCGCGGCCCGCGAGTCCCAGAGCGCCGCCGGCGGCGCCTCGGCGCCCGCCGACGACGAGGTCGTCGACGCCGAGATCGTCGACGACGGGAAGCCGTGAGCGGCGGCGGCGGACGAGGAGGCCCCCGATGAGCATCCTGGGTGACGGCGTCGTCCCGGCCGGCGACGGACCCGACGAGGACGCCGAGCTGCTGCGGTTCCAGCGAGACCGCTACCTCGAGGACCTCCAGCGGATCGCGGCGGAGCGCGACCGCTACTTCGCCGAGCTCGAGACCCTGCACGCCGCGGTCGGCACGCTCCGTCGCCGGCTCGAGGACGCCGGGATCCCGGCCGACCTCCCCGCGGAGGTCGCCGGGCTCACCCCGCCTTCGGCGGTGGGGGAGGAGGTGCTGAGCGAGGCCGCACTGCAGGCCGAGCGTGACCTCCTCCTGCTCGAGCTCGAGCGGGAGCGAGACGGCTACCTCGAGGACGTCCGGCGCGTCACGGCCGAGTTCCAGAACTTCCGCAAGCAGACCGAGCGGCGCAACGCCGAGGTCGCCGACAGCGCCAAGGGTGACCTCGTGGCCGCCCTGCTGCCGGTCCTCGATGCGTGCGACGCCGCCCTGCAGCAGGGCGCCACCCAGGTGGAACCGGTGGCGAACGCCCTGCGCGCGGCGCTCGAGAAGGAGGGGATGACCGTCATCGCCCCCACCGGGCAGCCGTTCGATCCGAACCTCCACGAGGCGGTGCTCCACGAGCCGGCCGCCCCGGGAGAGGAACCGGTCGTCCTCGACACACTGCGCCTCGGCTACGCCTGGCGCGAGCGGGTGGTGCGGGCGGCCCTGGTCAAGGTCCGGTCCTGACCGCCGGTCCGGGCGAGCACGGGAGGAGGTGCGGTGGCCGCCCAGCGGGAATGGTTCGAGAAGGACTACTACGCGGTGCTCGGGGTGCCGCAGTCCTCCACGCAGAAGGACATCACCAAGGCGTACCGCACGCTCGCCCGTGAGCTGCACCCGGACAAGAACCCCGGGAACACGGTGGCGGAGGAGCGCTTCAAGGAGGTCGCCGCGGCCTACGACGTCCTCGGCGACGAGGCGAAGCGCAAGGAGTACGACGAGGTCCGCCGCCTCGGCCCGATGGCGGGCGGCTTCGGCGGTGCACCCGGTGGCGGCCGGTTCCAGGACGTCCGCGTCGACGACCTGGGCGACCTCGGCAACCTGTTCGGCAACCTGTTCGGCGGCGGCGGTGGTCGGGGCCGCCGCGCCCCCACCGGTCGCGGGCGCAGCCCGCAGCGTGGCGACGACCTCGAGACCACGCTGCACCTCGACTTCGTCGACGCCGCCCGCGGGCTGACCACCACCGTCCACCTCACCTCGGACGCGCCCTGCGGCACCTGCCACGGGTCGGGTGCCCGGCCCGGCACCGCACCCACCACGTGTGCACGGTGCGGCGGTTCGGGCTTCCTGCACGAGAACCAGGGCTCGTTCTCCTTCGCGTCCCCCTGCCCCACGTGCGCCGGCTCGGGCGTCACCGTCACCGACCCGTGCACCACCTGCGCGGGCACGGGTGTCGAGCGCCGTCCACGTGAGGTGAAGGTCCGCATCCCCGCAGGCGTCGACGACGGTCAGCGGATCCGCCTGAAGGGCCGTGGCGGCCCCGGTCGCCACGGCGGACCGCCCGGCGATCTGTTCGTCCAGGTCCAGGTCGCCGCCCACGCCCTCTTCGGCCGGTCGGGCCGGGACCTCACGCTCACCGTCCCGATCACGTTCGCCGAGGCGGCGCTCGGCGCCGACATCCGGGTCCCCACCCTCGAGAGCGGCCCGGTCACGGTCCGCATCCCGCCGGGGACGCGCAGCGGCCGCACCCTGCGCGTCCGCGACCGCGGCATCGTCACCGACAAGGGTGTCGGCGACCTCCTCGTCACCGTCGAGGTCGTCGTCCCCACCACGCTCACGCCGGCCGAGCGCGAGGCCATCGAGGCGCTCGCGGCAGCGAGCACCGATGCACCCCGAGCCCACCTGGGAGTGTGAGATGAGCCCGAGGAACCGCGCCCTGTACGTCATCTCGGTCGCCGCCGAGCTCGCCGGCGTCCATCCCCAGACCCTGCGCATCTACGAGCGCAAGGGCCTGCTCGATCCCGCCCGGACCGCCGGCGGCAGTCGGCGATACAGCGACGAGGACATCGCCCGGCTCGAGCGGATCCAGGAGCTCACCAACGAGGGGCTGAACCTCGCCGGCGTGCGCCGCGTGCTCGAGCTCGAGGCCGAGCTCGCCCGCCTCCGGGCGGAGGTCGACCACCTGACGGAGCGGCACCGGTACGAGGTGGACCAGCTCCGGCGGGCCACGCGCCGTGACCTCGTACCGCTCAATCAGAGCGTGGTCCTCTACCGCAGCGCTCGTTGAGGACCGCACGGCGCGGTGAGCGTTCACCCGTTTCGGGGGTTGTGCACACCCAGCGTGGTGCGTCCCCAGGTTTTTCCACAGTCGGGAACAGGATCGCTAGGACCGATGTTCGATCTTGACAACCACGTTGTCAGCTTTTCTGCCGAGGAGGCACTCCGGTGCTGAACCCGAACGCTTGGACCCTCAAGACCCAGGAGGCCTTCGCCGCCTCGGTCGACCACGCCCGACGCCTCAGCAACCCCGAGGTCGTGCCCGAGCACCTCGTGCTCGCGCTCGTCGGGCAGGAGGGTGGCGTGGTGCTCCCCATCCTCCAGCGCATGGGGGTCGCCCCGTTGTCCGTGCGCAACCTCGCCGAGGATGCGGTCGGCAAGCTCCCCAAGGCCTACGGCGGGGAGGGCCCCCGGCCGTCGCGCGCCCTGCTCCAGGTCTTCGACGACGCCGATCGGGCCAAGGCGGAGCTGACCGACGAGTACCTCTCCACCGAGCACCTCCTCCTCGCCCTCGCCCCCCGTCTCGACCTCGACCGCGAACAGCTCCTCGGCGCCCTCCGCGAGGTGCGCGGCAGCCATCGGGTCACGAGCCAGAACCCCGAGGAGACCTACCAGTCCCTCGAGAAGTACGGCCGCGACCTCACCGCCGCGGCCCGCTCCGGCAAGCTCGACCCGGTCATCGGCCGCGACGACGAGATCCGCCGCGTCGTCCCGGTCCTGAGCCGCCGCACGAAGAACAACCCGGTGCTCATCGGTGAGCCCGGCGTGGGCAAGACCGCCATCGTCGAGGGCCTCGCCCAGCGGGTGGTCGCGGGCGATGTGCCGGAGTCGCTCAAGAACAAGCGGGTCATCTCGCTCGACCTGGCCTCCATGCTCGCCGGCGCCAAGTACCGCGGCGAGTTCGAGGAGCGGCTCAAGGCGGTCCTCAAGGAGAGCGAGGACGCCGAGGGCGAGGTCATCACCTTCATCGACGAGATGCACACCGGGGTGGGCGCCGGCGCCGGCGGCGACAGCGCCATGGACGCGAGCAACATGCTCAAGCCCATGCTCGCCCGCGGCCAG
>JBEIGA010000049.1:0-17572 GCA_040382135.1 Acidimicrobiales bacterium | reverse complement strand
CCGGCCGATGCGGCTGATGCGGCCGTCGCGGACCACGACGTCCGCGGTGAAGGCGGGCAGGCCGGTGCCGTCGCTGACACGGGCGCCGGTGATGAGCAGGTCGGCGGTCATGCGGACTCCTGGGGTGCGGGGGTGGCAGGTGGGTCCCAGACGCAGGGGAGCGACAGGGCACAACGGGTCGAGAGGCCGCCGATGTGGACATCGGTGGCCTCGGGGTCGAGGCGGAGGTTCGGGAGGCGGGCGAGGAGCTCCTCGAGCGCGACCCGCAGTTCCATGCGCGCGAAGTGGATGCCGAGGCAGATGTGGTTGCCCTGGCCGAACGCGACGTGGCCCTTCGGGGACCGCAGCACGTCGAAGCGGTCCGGGTCCTCCCACCGGGACGGGTCGCGGTTGGCCGCGTGGACGCACAGGTTCACGGTGCTCCCCGCGGGGATCGGGTGGCCGGCGATCTCGGTGTCGCAGGTGACGCTGCGGCCGAACGACAGGAGCGGCGCCTCCCACCGCAGGCCCTCCTCGATCGCCCGGGGGATGAGCGAGGGGTCGTCCCGCAGCAGCTGCAGCTGGTCCGGGTTCGTGAGCAGGGCGTAGAGGACGTTCGTGAGCGTCCGGTAGGTGGTCTGGGCCCCGGCGGGGACCAGCAGGCGCACGAAGGCCAGGATCTCCTCGTCGGTGAGCCGCTGGGTGCTGCCGTCCTCCAGGGTCAGCTCGGCCTGGGCGAGCACGCTGATCAGGTCGGGCTGCGGCTCCCGCCGTCGGTCGTCGAGGACGGCCTGGGCCATGGCGGTGAGCTCTGCGGCGGCTGCGTGGCGCTCCTCGGCGGGAACGGCGACGTTCGTGAGCTTGGCGGCCTGCTCGTAGAACGTGGGCACGTGCTCGACCGGCAGCCCGACGGCGACGGCGATCACCGTGATCGGGTAGTGGAACGCGACGTCGGCCGCGAGGTCGCCGCGCCCGGCCGGAGCGATGCGGTCGATGGCCGCGGCCACGATGTCGCGGACGAAGCCCTGCTCCCAGCGGACCATCTCGGCCTTGGTGAACGCGCCTTGGATGAGGGTCCGGTAGCGCTGGTGGTCGGGCGGGTCCATCTCGAGGATGGTGCGACCGATGACCTCGCGCAGCGCCGCCTGCATGTACGAGTTCGAGAACGTCTCGGGATCCCGGAACGCGGTGTCCACCGCGTCCCAGGTGAGCACCGAGTACTGCTGGGCGTCGGGGATCAGGTAGTTGTCGGGGCCGACGATCCCGAAGATCCCCGAGAGCGAGCCGGCGTGGACCGGACAGGCCTCCCGGAGCTCGGCGAGCCGGGGGTGCGGATCCCGCACCAGCCCCAGCCCGCCGAGCCGGTTCTTCGCGTCGAAGACGTCGTCGGTCCCCCCGGCCGGCGACGACCCGGTCACAGGGTGTTGCCGTACGGGAACTTCACGATGGCGGCGCCGTCGACCACGAGGGTCTGGCCGCTGACGAAGCTCGCCAGGTCGGAGCTGAGGAAGAGGGCGGCACCGGCGATGTCGTCGACGTTGCCGAGTCGGCCGAGGGGGGCGTCCTTGGCGGAGCGTTCCTTCCCGGCGTCGTCCATGGCGGCGATCATCCGCGGGGTGGCGATCGAGCCGGGGGCCACGGCGTTGGCCCGGATGCCCAGCGGGCCGAGCTCCACGGCGAGCGACTTCACGAGGGCCATCAGGCCGGCCTTCGCCGCGCCGTACCCGGCGTGCATCGGCGCGCCGAACAGGCCGCTGACCGAGGCGATGAACACCATGGAACCGCCACCGCCCGCCACCATGCGGCGGCCGAGCTCCTGGGCGGCGAGGTAGGCGTGGCGGAGGTTCAGGTCCAGCTGGTGGTCCCAGGTGGCGTCGTCGATGTCCATGACCGCGCACCAGGCGGCCACGCCGACGATGTCGACGAAGCCGTCGATGCGCCCGAGGGCCGCCTCGGCGTCGGCCGCCAGGCGGGCGACCTCGTCCCGCTTGGTGCAGTCGCCCGACCAGGGGACGCCGATCCCGATCTCCTCCGCGATCTCCTGGGCGCGGACGGGGTCGACGTCGACGCAGACGACCTTGGCCGCGCCCGCCTGGGCGAGGGCGTGGGCGGTCTGGCGCCCCATGCCCTGACCCGCTCCGATGACCACGAAGCCCTTGCCGTCGAGTCGGAGCCGGCCCAGGTAGTCCGGAACCGGAAGGTCGTCGATGCTGCTCATGGGCGGGTTCCCCCCTCGTCGGGCACACGCCCGTGCGTGCGCTTGGTGATGATCGTGGCCCGCCCGCGCACCTCGTCGGCCACTCGGCGGAGCTCGCCGGCGCCGCGGGCGGGCGGGAAGCCGCTCGCGGCGAGGGCCGCGACGACCCGCCCCTGCGGGTCGAAGATCGGCGCGGCGACCATCGCGATCTCGTAGGTGCTGCCCTCGTCGAGGGTGTCGAGCTGGTAGCGGCCGTGGGCGAGCTGGGCGAGCAGGTCGTCGAGTCCGGCGGCGTCGGCACGGAGGACGGCGGCCGCCTCCTCGGGCGTGGTCGGCTCCGCGCCGGTGACGACCGAGCCGAAGGCCCGGCGCGCCCCCGACTCCAACGCGACGGCGTAGCCGCGCGACCGGACCGAGGCGATGGCCCGGCGCTGCGCCTCGACGTCCTCGGGGGAGAGCGCGGGACGGGCTCGTGCCAGCCACTCCTCGATCTCGTCGTCGGTGGACCACGCGAGGAAGACGGTGCCGAAGGGCGGGACCAGCGGGAGCCGTCGACCGATGCGCAGCGACTCGCCGAAGGCGGAGTCGTGTCCCGCCCGGCCGACCACGACGATCTCCGCGCCGGCCGGTGCGGTGAGGACGACCTCGAGATCGAGGGACGCGCTCAGCGCGTCGAGGTCGTGCCTCGCCTCGCGGATGCCGGCCAACTGGTCGAGCGCGACCGTCCCGGCGGCGACGAGCGCCGGTCCGAGGCCGTAGGTGCGGTGGACCGGGTGGCGCTGCACGTACCCGCGCCGCTCGAGCACGGCGAGCAGGGCGTGGAGCGAGGCACCGTTCACCCCGGTGTCGCGCACGAGGTCGCTGAGGGTGAAGCGCTCGGACGGTCGCCGGGTGAGGAGGTCGATGACCCCCAGGGCGCGGTCGGCGGAGAGCGCAGGTCGTGACATGCTGCGGGCACCCCCCCTCGTCGGATCCGGGGCCGCGGCTTGACCGCACCATCCGGGTCCTGGTTGACTTCCGTCACAGTACAAAGCCGCTTTCGCCATTGCAAATAGCGACAGCGGTCGGGGGGGGAGTGCGCGTGAAGCTCGATCTGCTCTACGAGTTCCAGCCGAAGATCGGCCCGTACGAGAAGCCGTTCCCGTACGGCCAGAAGGAGGCCGAGCAGGCCGCCTACGACGAGGCCATCGAGGAGGTCAAGCTGGCCGACCAGCTCGGCTTCCAGACGGTCTGGGTGGTCGAGCACCACTTCCGGGAGGCGCGGTCGGCATCGCCGGCCAACGAGGTGATCCTCGGTGCACTCTCCCAGGTGACGAAGAACATCCGGCTCGGCTTCGGCGTCGTCCTCATGCCGCCGGGCTTCCAGCACCCGGTGCGGGTCGCCGAGAAGGTGGCCACCGTGGACGTGCTCAGCCACGGCCGTGTCGAGTGGGGGACGGGCCGTTCGACACCGAACGAGCAGCTCGCCTTCGGCGTACCCGCCGACGACCGCTCCCGCGCGATGTGGCGCGAGGGTGTCGAGTTCGTGCTCGAGGCGTGGCAGAAGGAGAAGATGAGCTGGAAGTCGGAGAACATCGACTTCCCCGAGCGCTTCATCTGCCCGAAGCCCTACCAGGACCCACACCCACCCGTCTGGCAAGCGGCGGCGGGTGAGCAGTCCGCCTACAACGCCGGCAAGCTCGGCCTCGGTCTGCTCTCGTTCGCCCTGATGCAGCCGGTCGAGGCGATGGCGCACCACATCGACCTCTACCGCAAGGGCCAGCAGGAGTGCGAGACGCCCCTGCCCCTCTACAAGAACGACCGGGTCGGCGCCTACACCCTCGTGCACTGCTGCGAGGACCTCGACGAGGCCGCCGGCTACGGGCTCTGGGACTCGGTCACCTGGTGGTACCAGAACCTCGCCCAGTTCACGCTCGAGTGGGAGATGAAGCACCTCTCCCAGGCGGAGAAGGACGCCGTCTTCCCCCTCCTCAAGCCGACCCTCGAGGGCAACATCGACATCAACCGGTACACCGACGAGGACATGATCATCGTCGGCGATCCGGAGGAGTGCCTCCGCAAGATCCTGCGGTACGAGCAGGCCGGGGTCGACCAGCTCCTGTGCTACGTGCAGTTCGGCCGCCTCCCGCACGACAAGGTCATGCGCGGCATCGAGCTCCTCGGGACGCAGGTGATCCCCGAGCTCGAGAAGCGTGGTCACCGGGTCGACTACACGGCACGCTTCGGGTCCAACGCCGACCGGAGGACCAACCCCGCATGGACATGATCTCGGGGCTGCGGTACGCCGCAGCGCAGAAGGCGCAGGAGGATGCAGAGATCGCGGCCCGTGCCGCGGCGGAGGCGGCGGCCGGGGGGACCGCCGCCTCCGCTCCCTCGCTCCACGACGACCTGGTCGGGGCGTTCTCGCTCGCCGGCCGGGTCGCCGTGGTCACGGGCGCAGCGGGCGGCATCGGCCGGGAGGCAGCGGTCACGTTCGCCAAGGCGGGCGCCGACGTCGTGATCGCCGACGTGGGCGAGGCGGGCCTCGAGGGCACCGCGGCGATGGTCCGCGACCTCGGGCGCCGTTGCCTGGTCCGTCGGACCGACGTGTCCGACAGCGCCGACGTCGACGGCCTGGCCTCGGCCGCGCTCGCCGAGTACGGCCGCATCGACGTGTGGGCGAACGTCGCCGGGATCATCCGGTACTTCCCCATCCTCGAGGCCACCGACGCGGACGTGCGCTCGATCGTCGACGTCAACCAGCTCGGCGTCTACTGGGGCATCAGGGCCGCCGGTCGGGCGATGGGCGACGCCGGCGGCAGCATCATCAACATCGCCTCGGCGGGTGGGGAGATGGGCGCACCCATGATCTCGGTCTACGGCATGACCAAGGCCGCCGTGATCCAGCTCACCCGTGGTGCCGCCGTCGAGCTCGGCCCCAAGGGCATCCGGGTGAACGCCGTGGCCCCCGGCTTCGTCGAGTCGCCGATGACCTCCATCTACTTCACCGACGCCGAGGGGAACGTGGACGAGGAGGCGCGCCGGCAGATCCTCGCCCAGCGCGGCAGCCAGTCACCGCTCGGCATCACCGGCGAGACCACCGACATCACCTACGCCATGCTCTACCTCGCCTCCGACGCGGCGAAGTTCGTCACGGGCATCACGATGCGCCCCAACGGCGGGGTGATCATGGCCTGACCCGCTCGGGCCGGAACGGCCCGGTCCGGTGAGATCCAGGGGGGAGCGCGGGCCCGTCGCCCCGGCGACGGGCCCTGCTGCGTCCGGGGTTCAGCCGCGCAGGACCGCGGCCACCGACGCCACTGCGGTCAGTGCGAGCAGCGAGGTCACGACCCGTCGGAAGCCGCTGGGCGGGACGCGGCCGCGGACCAGACCGCCGAGGGACTGCCCGACGAGCAGGGCCGGGACGGCCACCGCCACCGCTTCGAGCGTCGCTCGGTCGTACCGGCCGGCGACGGCGAACAGGACGAGCGCCAGCACGTTCGAGGCCGAGAACACCACGGAGAGCGTCGAACGGAACACGGGCGGCTCGAGGTGACGGGCGTGCAGCACGGCTACGAGGGGCGGGCCGTTGGTGGAGAGCGAGGTGTTGAGCGCGCCGCTGACGATCCCGGCTCCGACGTCCACCCGTGGACCGACGGCCTGGAGCTGGAACCCTCGGAGTTGGACGACGAGGAACACGACGATGAACGCCGCCAGCGCGAGCCGCAGCGCCTGCTCGGGCGCGGCCACGAGCAGCAGGATGCCGAAGGGTGAACCGACGGCGGCACCGATGATCATGCGCTTCGCCGTCGACCAGTCGCAGTGCTGCAGCTCACGGACGGCGAGGCTCGTGCTCGCCACGATGCCGACGGTGCCGACCACGACCACCGCCATCTTCGGGTCGATGGCGAAGGAGAGCAGGGGGACGGCGAACAGGGCGAGACCGAAGCCGGCGATCGCCTGGATCAGGCTCGCCGCGCCGATCACCAGCGCGACGGCGACGAGGTCCGGCACGCGGTGGCGGCCTAGCGGCTCAGGTCGGTGACGACGGCGCGGCCGAGGTAGCGCCCGGCCTCGAGGTCGTCGAAGATCGCCGGCAGGTCCGAGAGCGCCCCGGTGCGCGAGACGTGGGTGGCGACCCGGCCGCGGGCGGCGAGGTCGACGAGCTCCCGCATGTCCTGCACGGTGCCGACCGCCGAGTAGACGAGGGTCGGGTCCTTCCAGAAGAACTCGAACGGGTTGAGCTGGAGGTTGCCCTCGCTGGTGGCGGGGAGCCCGACCCCCACCCAGAGGCCGCCGCGGCGCATGACGTCGAGCCCGAGCCGGAAACCGGCGAGCTTGGCGGAGAAGACGAGCGAGGCGTCGACGCCGCCGCCGAACTGCTGGACCGCGGCCACCGCCTCGTCGGGGCTCACCGCGAGCTCGGCGCCGAGCGACCGGACGAACTCCAGGCGCTCCTCGCCGATGTCGATGCCGACGACCCGGTAGCCGAACGCGCTCGCGAGCTGGACCGCGTAGTGGCCGAGCCCACCCGCGGCGCCGACGACGGCGACGGCCCGGCCCGGGAGCACGTGGTGGTCGAGCAGCTTCTTGACCGCTCCGTAGGCCGTGAGGCCGCCGCACGCGAGCGGCGCCTCCTCGTCGCCGATGCTGTCGGGCAGCACCACCAGCGAGCGGGCGTAGACGTTCATGTACTCGGCGAAGGTGCCCATGATCCCGATCGACTGGGCACAGAGCCGGGCCCGGTTGCTCATGCAGTACTCGCAGGCTCCGCACCAGTAGCCGCCGCCGGTGCCGCCGAGGCCGAGGATCACGCGGTCGCCAACCTGGACGGTGCCCTCCGTGCCCGGGCCGAGGGCCTCGACGATGCCGATCGCCTCGTGGCCGATGGGGCCGCCGCCCTGCACCACCGCCCAGTCGCCCCGGACGAGGTGGAGGTCGGAGTGGCAGACCCCCGACGCGGTGATGCGGACCAGTGCGTCACCCGTGCCGGGCACCGGCATGGGCCGTTCGGCGATCTCGAGACCCCCGTCGCCGGTGCGCCACGCCACCCTGATCGTCTGCTCGCCCATGGTCCCCTCCGGTGATCGGCCGTCACGCCGGTCCCCGGCGTGCGGTGCGTCCGGACTGTAGTTCCGGCGGGGTACGGTCGCCTCCATGGCAGACGGGTCGGTCCCCTGGTCCACCTACGCCGCCGCGGCACCGGAGCACGCGGCGCAGGTGGAGGCGCTCTTCAAGGGGCACCCGCACCACGTGCTCGCCACGGTGCGCCCCGACGGGGCCCCGCGGGTCGGGGGCACGAACGTCTTCGTCACCGACGGGGAGCTCTGGATCGGCATGATGGCGCAGGCCGCCCGTGCGGCCGATCTCCGGCGTGACCCCCGGTGCGCCCTGCACACGGCGCCGTTGTCGGAGGCCCTCGACCCGCCCGACGCCCGCCTGGACCTCATCGCCCGGGAGCTCCCGCCGGACCTCGCCCGCGCCCGGATCACGGCCACGGGCGCCCCCGACGGCGACGGCCTGGTGTTCACGCTGGACGTCCGGGCATCGACCCTCGTCCGGGTGGCGGGTGAGGAGTTGGTGCTCGAGCGCTGGACGCCGGGTGCCGGCATCCGGGTCCGTCGGCTGGGCTGACGCCGCCCGGCCGCCCGCGGGCCGAGCTCAGTCCGGCACGTAGCCCGGCATGCCGGGCATCCGCACCCCGGCGGTCTCGCCCCGGTCGACGGGGAAGTCGCCGCCGGTACACCCGGCGGCACCGTCCCCGGCGAGGAACAGGATCATCTCGGCGATGGTGAGCAGGGCCTTCTGGGGATCGGGCTCGTCCGGGATCGCTGCCCGCCGGGGCGCGGTCATCACCGCGGCGAGGTCGATGGCGTTGCCGAAGAACGGGGAGATCATGTCGATGCTGCCGCCGCTCGGACACACGGTGTTGACCCGTACGCCGTAGGGGCCCAGCTCGATCGCTGCGGTCTTGGTGAGCCCGCGGAGGGCGAACTTGCTGCTGACGTAGGCGCTGACCCCGTTGTGGGCCATGAGCCCGTCGGTGGACGCCACGTTCACGATGGACCCCGACCGCTGGGCCCGCATGACCGGGCTCACGGCCCGGATGCCGAGGAAGGGACCGACCACGTTCACCCGGAGGATGCGCTCGAACTCCTCGCCGGAGGTCTCGTCGATCGAGCCGAGGAACAGGGCGGCCGCGTTGTTGACCAGGACGTCGACCCGTCCGTGGGCGGCGGTGACGGCAGCGACGAGCTCGGCCCAGGCGCGGTCGTCGGTGACGTCGAGCCGGCGGAACTCGGCGGCGCCGCCAGCCGCAGCGATCGTGTCGGCGGCCGCCGCGCCCGCGTCGTCGAGGATGTCCGCGAGCACCACGCGCGCCCCCTCCTCGGCGAACCGCCGTGCCGTGACGAGCCCGGTGCCGCGGGCGGCGCCCGTGACGATCACCACCCGGTCTTCGAAGCGAACGGTCATGGGGGTCTCCTCGGGTCAGCTGCGGGCGAGCCGTCCGAGGAGCGTGAGCGTCCGCGCCCGCTCCTCGTCGGTGCCCAGCACGTGGGCGCAGAGCTCGGTCATGCCCGCAGCGCGGAAGCGCTCCAGCCGCTCGAGCACGTGGTCCTCGGAGCCGATGAGGGCGAGGTCGACGGGCTCGGTGACACCCTCTGCGGCGAGCTGTCGTTGGTAGATCGGCAGAGCGGCGGACATGCCCATCCTGGGCGCGACCCGCTCACGGCCCCCGGCGACGTCGTCGGTGACACAGACCTGGATGCCCACGATCACCCGGGGCGCGTCCCGTCCGGCCGCCTCGGCAGCCGCCTCGAGCCTCGGCACGATGTCGCGCCCGACCAGGGTGGGGCCGGTCATCCAGGTGATGGTGCCGTCGGTGCAGCGGCCGGCGAGCTCCAGCATCCGCGGGCCGAGCGCAGCGAGGACGAAGCCGGGTGGCGGCGTCGGGGAGGCCAGCGTGGCGTGGGAGGTGACGTGTGCGCCGTCGATGTCGCTGCGACGCTCGGGCCCGAGCAGGCCGGCGAGGGTCTCGACGACCTCGGTGCACACGTCGACGATCCCGCGGAACGGCACCCCGAACCAGGGCTCCGACATGGAGGCGTGGGTGACGCCGACGCCGAGGGTGAACCGGCCGGGCCCGGCGGTGTCGGCGACCGTCAGCGCCTGCATCGCCAACGGCACCGGGTGGCGGCCCTGGATCGGGACCACACCGGTACCGAGGCGGATCCCCGGCACCTCACGGGCGATCACGGCGAGGGCGGTGAGGGCGTCGAGCCCGGCGGTCTGCGGGAACCAGAGCGCGTCGAGCCCGGCATCGGCTGCGGTGCGGGCGATGCCGACCGCGGCGTCCACGGTGGGCGGCATCCCCGCCGCGAACAGGCCGATCGGGATGCGGTGCTCGGTCATGCGTGGCTCGCCTCGTACAGCGCCTTCCACTCCGCCTTGCTGCGCACCGTCTCGTCGACGTCGGGGGAGAGGGCGCGCAGCGCGGCCACGGTCGCCTGCTCCTTCGGGATGACCGCGAAGGGGTCGTAGTCGGTCAGGAAGGACACCGCGTTGCGCCAGGTGATCTTGTCGATCTCCTCGTCGGTGCAGCCGGCACCGTCGAGCTCACCGAGGAGGAACTCGGGCGCCCCGGGCCACACGCAGTCCGAATGCGGGTAGTCGCACTCCCAGGCGATGTGGTCGATGCCGACGTCGTCGCGGAGCTTCAGCGAGGAAGGGTCGGAGATGTAGCAGGCGAGGGAGTGCTCCCGGAAGATCTCGCTCGGGAGCTTGCCGCCGAAGTCGTGGCCGAGCCAGCGCTGGTTCAGGTAGTGGCGGTCGCAGCGGTTCAGGTAGAAGGGGATCCATCCGATGCCGCCCTCGGACCAGGCCACCTTGAGGTCCGGGTACCGCCGGAAGGCCCCACCCCAGAGCAGGTCCTGCGCGGCGAGGGCCGACACCTGGGTGGCGAGGATGATCAGGTTGTCGATGGGTGCGCCCGGGGCCTGGTTGATGGCGGCGAAGCCCTGGCCGATGTGGAGGCACAGCAGCATGCCCGTGTCACACACGGCCCGGAAGAACGGGTCCCAGTGGTCGAGCTGGTGGTAGCTGGGCCAACCCTCGACGTGGGGGAGCTCCGGCATCGTGATCGCCTTGCAACCCTTCGCGGCCATGCGGTGGATCTCGGCGGCGAGGAGCTGCGGGTCCCAGACCGGTCCGATCATCTGCGGGATCATGCGTCCCGGGTACTCGCCGCACCATTCGTCGATGTGCCAGTCGTTGTACGCCTGGAGCATGACCAGGGCCAGGTCCTTGTCCGGGGCGCTGCTGAAGAAGCGGCCGCTGAAGCCGGCGAAGGACGGGAAGCACATCGAGGCGAGGATCCCGTTGTGGTTCATGTCCCGGATGCGCTCGTGGATGTCGTAGGAGCCGGGCCGCATCTCGGACTGGGCGGTGGGGTTGAGGCCCCACTCCTCCTTCGGCCAGGTGACGACGGCGTTCAGGCCGACCGTGCCCTGTTGCACGCCCTGGAAGGACCAGACCTCGCTCCCGTTGGCCTCGACCAGGCGGGGTGCCTCGGCCCGGTACCTCTCCGGGACGTGGCGCTCGAACATGTCGCGCGGCTCCACGACGTGGTCGTCGATGCTGATCATGATCATGTCGTCGACGTGCATGGTGTCCCCCCCGGGTTCGACTGGGCGCGACCTTAGCCGGACGCGACGCCACCGTTAGAGACGAAGTCCCTGCACCGCAGGGGCAGGAGGTTCAGCGCAGCGGCAGGAGCGCGTTCTCGGGGATGACCTCGACGGACAGGTCCGGGAGCGGGAAGGCGAACTCGGGGAACTTCGGGGTGCCCGTCGCCCGGTAGCGGGTCGTGGAGTGCACGGGGTCCGGGTCGTGCTCCGGGATGACCTGCGAGCCGAACAGCTCCAGGCACTCGAGGATCTCCTCGTGCTCGATGCCCTCGCCCGGCAGCCCGAACACCACCTGGTCGGCGCCGACGTCGTGGTAGGTCTGCAGCTGCGCGGAGACCTCCTCCGGCGTGCCGCACAGCATCAGGCCCATGTCGATCACCATGTCGAGCAGCTCCGGTGTCATGGGCGCACCGGGCGACTGGGGCCACACGGGCGCGCCCTCCCGACGGGGCATGCTGTCGTGGTAGAGGCCGAGGAGCGTGGTGAGGTAGCCGCGGCCGGCCGTGCAGGCGATCTCCCGCGCGCGGTCGCGGTCCTCGAGGCAGATGACCGCGTTGGTCAGCATCAGGTTGTTGTTCTGGTACTCGCCGATGATCTCGACCGGGTGCTCGGCGGCCTCCTTGTAGGCGTCGACGAGCGGCTTCATGTCGTGGATCGGACGGAAGTTGAAGGCGATGGCCCCGATGCCCACCGATCCCGCCTCGGCGAAGGTGCCCGGGTTGCCGCACGCGACCCAGATCGGGGGGTGGCTGTGGCCGTAGGGCTTGGGCAGGACGTTGTGGGGCGTCGGCACCGAGAAGTGCTGCCCGTGGTGGACGTAGTCGCGCTGGGTCCACATGCGGGGGATCTCGCGCACGACCTCCTGCCACATCGCCTTGGTCTGGTCGAGGGTCGTGCCGTTGAACGAGGCGACCTCGTGGCTGCCGGCTCCTCGGCCCGTGCCGAACTCGAACCGGCCCTCGGTCATGTGGTCGAGCATGGCGGCCCGTTCGGCGAGGCGGACCGGGTGCTCCTTGGTGGTCAGGAGGCTGGTGATGCCCGTCGAGAGGTGGATCCGCTCCGTGCGCGCCGCCACGTAGCCCATGACGACCTCGGGGGCGGACATGTGGGAGTACTCGGTGAGCGCGTGGTGCTCCCCGAACCACGCGTACTTCCAGTTGTACCGGTCGGCGTGGATGACGTACTGCGTCTCCCGCATGAGCATCTCGTGCTCCGACGCGCGGTCGTGAGCCGCCGGCCCGGGCAGGTACCCGTTGAGGACGATGCCGAACTCCACGTGTGTTCCCCCTGCTGCCGGCCCGGCTCCGCCGGGCGTGGTGACGACGGCGAAGGTTAGGGGAGCGGCCGAGCGGCGCTCAACGGGTCGTCACAGGCCCATGCGGCCGTGGGGCTCCCATCCCGGCACGTCGCGCGCCGGGAGCGAGACCGAGAGGTCGCGCACCGCCCTCCGGTACGCGATCCGCCAACCCTCCGGCGTGCGGACGAGCCGGTCCAGGTAGCGGAGGGCGCTGGTGGGGCGTCCGCCGTCGTCGACCGCGGGGTCGAGGTACTGGTGGATGGCGAGGCAGTAGGTCTCCGCCGTCGCGGTGTCGCCGTCGACGGCGCACGAGTGGTTGCCCATGAAGTGCTGGGTGGGTCCGTAGTTCGCCGCCATGGCGGCGTCGATGGTGGCGGCGACCTCGGCGATGCGGGCTGCCGGCCCGACCGGGAGGAGGTCGCTGTAGTCGACCTCCGTGCCCTCGACGAAGCACCCCACGAGGTCGGCGAAGTCGCGGCGATCGGCGGCGGCGAAGTAGCGGGTCACGAGGTCCCGGATCTCCATCCGGTCGAGGAGCAGGCGGAGCTGGGCATCCATGGTCGAGACCGTAGCTGCCACAATGGCGGGCATCAGGGGACACGCGACAGGGGAGCCCGAGGAGGCACCGTGAACGAGCACGACGAGCGCTACATCGTCATCTCTGCGGACACGCACGCAGGGGGGAGCCACGCCCAGTACCGGGAGTACCTGGATCCGGAGTTCGTCGCGGACTTCGACGCCTGGCGTGACCGGTACAAGAACCCGTACAAGGACCTCAAGGACACCGACCTCCGGATCCGCAACTGGGACACCGGTCGGCGCAACGCCGACCAGGAGGCCGACGGCGTCGTCGCCGAGGTCATCTTCCCGAACACCGTCCCGCCCTTCTTCCCGAGCTTCGTCCTGTTCGCTCAGCCGCCCACCCCGGACGAGTACGCGCACCGGCGGGCCGGGATCCGGGCCCACAACCGTTGGATGCTCGACTTCCAGAACGAGCAGCCCCACCGCCGGGCCGGCATCGGTCAGATCTTCCTGAACGACGTCGACGATGCCATCGAGGACGTCCGCTGGTGCGCGGAGCACGGCCTCAAGGGCGGCATCCTCGTCGGCGCGGTCCCGCCCACCTGCGACTGGATCAAGCCGCTGTACCACCCTGCCTACGACCCGCTGTGGGCGGTGTGCGAGGACCTCGGCGTGGTGGTGAACGCCCACAGCGGCACCGGCGGCCCCGTGTACCAGCAGGCCCCGGCCATGCCGCTCGTGCACTTCCTCGAGATCCCCTTCTACTCGCAGCGGCCCTTCGCCCACCTGATCCTCGGCGGCGTGTTCGAGCGTTTCCCGGGCCTGCGGTTCGTCATGACCGAGACCGGTGCCTCCTGGCTGCCGCCGATGCTCGCCCAGCTCGACGGCCTCATGGACGGGATGCGGGCCAACAGGGTCGGCGAGATGCGCTTCGAGGGCGAGGTCGTGCCTCCGAAGTCGGCCACCGAGTACTTCCTGCAGAACTGCTACGTCGGCGCCAGCCAGCCGACCCCGGCGGACGTCCGAGCGGGCATCGACGTCCTCGGTGTCGAGCGCTTCATGTGGGGTTCGGACTACCCCCACGAGGAGGGCACGCACCCGTACACGCTGGAGCACCTCCGCCAGAACTTCTCGCACCTGCCGAAGAACACGGTGCAGCGGATGCTCGCCGGCACCGCGGCGGAGCTGTACGGCTTCGACCTCGAGGCGCTCCGGCCGCTCGCCCAGCAGGTCGGCCCGCGCGTCGCAGACGTCGCCACGCCACTCGACGAGCTGCCCGCCAACCCGAACCAGGCCCTGCTGCGGACCCAGGCCCAGCTCGTCGGCGCCTCCTGACCGGGCCCAGCCCCTCGGCCACGCCGTACTGGCCGGTGTTTCTCGCCCTGTGGGCTAGAAACACCGGCCAGTACGCGTCGTGGCGGGCACGGCGGGTGCGACACCGTCTAGCCTTACGAATCGAAACACGAGCCGGGGGAGCCACCAGATGAGCGACGCCAACCCGCACGCCGGTCGCCCGTTCACGGACGACGACGCCGCCCTCGCGGCGCACCTGGAGGACGTGAGCATCCCGGCCCTGCTGTGCGCGATGGTCCACGTCACCGGGGATCCCTTGTGGATCCGGAGTGACCTGAAGCCGCACGCGGTCTTCCTCAACGAGTACCAGGGCTTCATGGGCGAGGAGGAGAAGGCCGAGGCGCGCCGCCGCGCCCTGCCCGCGCTCGCCGCGTTCCGTGACGGGGGCTGTGTGCTGCCGCCCCAGCCGTCGACCGAGGTGCTCCACGAGATGATGGAGTTCCTCGCCTGCGGTCCGGTGGACGCCGAGGTCGTGCCGATGTTCCTCGAGGACCTCCACCTCGACGGCGCCGACAGCGGCGCCATCACCTGGGGTGACGAGCTCCCGGCCGACGTCAAGGCCGCGGCGCACGTCGTCGTCATCGGCGCGGGGGAGTCGGGGCTGCTCGCCGGCATCCGGCTCCAGCAGGCGGGCATCCCGTTCACGATCCTGGAGAAGAACCCCGGCCCCGGGGGGACCTGGTTCGAGAACCGGTACCCGGGGGCCCGCGTCGACATCGGCAGCCACTTCTACTGCTACTCGTTCGAGCCCGCCGATCACTGGTCCGAGTACTTCTGCCGCCAGCCCGAGCTGAAGGCCTACTTCGAGCGGGTGATGCGCAAGTACGGGCTGGAGGAGAACACCCGCTTCAGCACCGAGGTCCTGGGCGCGGCCTGGGACGAGACGACCGGCCGGTGGTCGGTGGACCTGCGCAACCCCGACGGCTCCACGGAGACCCTCGACGCGTTCGCGGTGATCAGCGCCGTCGGCGCCTTGAACCAGCCGAAGATGCCGGACATCCCGGGGCTCGAGGACTTCGCCGGACCGCTGTTCCACTCGGCTCGCTGGCCGGAGGGGCTCGACATCACCGGTACCCGCTTCGCGCTGGTCGGCGCCGGTGCCTCGGGGTTCCAGATCGCTCCGACGATCGCCGACCAGGTGGCCCACCTCGACGTCTACCAGCGCACCGCCCAGTGGGTGATGCCCAACGCGAACTACCACCGCCAGGTGCCGTCCGGTGAGGTCTGGGCGATGCAGCACCTGCCCTTCTACGCCCGGTGGTTCCGCTTCCTCATGTTCTGGCCGGGGGCGGGCCTCAGCATCGAGGGCTCCCGGATCGATCCGAACCACGACGACAGCGACGGTCTGGCCATCAGCGCGGCCAGCCGGCAGCGGCGGGGGATGTTCGAGAAGTTCATCACCGACGGGCTCGCGGGCCGGCCGGACCTGATCGAGAAGGTGATGCCGCACTACCCGGTGTCGGCCAAGCGGATGCTCCAGGACAACGGGGTCTGGCTCGACTGCCTGAAGCGGGACGACGTGGAGCTGATCCGCACGGGCATCGAGCGGATCGTCCCCGAGGGCGTCGTCACCACCGACGGGGTGCTCCACCCCGCCGACGTGATCTGCTGCGCGACGGGCTTCCGCCACACCGATTTCCTGTGGCCCATCGAGTTCCGAGGGCGGGGCGGGGTGCGCCTGCGCGACCAGTTCGGTGACGAGCCCAAGGCCTACCTCGGCATCACCGTCCCGAACTTCCCGAACCTCTTCTGCCTGTACGGTCCGGGCACCAACCTGGCGCACGGGGCGAGCATGATCTTCCAGTCGGAGAGCCAGGTCGCCTACATCATGAGCGCCCTGCGGGAGCTCCTCGGCACGGGTGCGACGGCGCTCGAGCCCAAGCCCGAGGTGCACGACGCCTATGCCGAGCGGTACCAGTCCGAGATCAGCCAGATGGTCTGGGCCCACTGGTCGGTGAAGCACTCGCACTTCAAGAACGCGAAGGGCCAGATCTGGACGATCTCCCCGTGGCCCATCCCCGAGTACTGGCGGTGGTGCCACGACTTCCGGGCCGAGGACTTCGTCCTCAGCTGACGCTCGACGTCAGGGTCACGGTCTCGGGAGCTTGAGCTGGTCGACGGACCCGGCGCCGTCGACGTGGATCACCTGGCCGCTCACGAAACGGGCGGCCTCGGTGCAGAGGAACAGCACGGTGTGGGCGATGTCGGCCCCGTGTCCCATCATCCCGAGGGGGTTGCGCGGCCGGTCGTCGCCGCCGGTGACCGCTGCGGTGAACCGCCGGACGCCTTCGGTGCCCCCGGTCGACCCCGGGGCCACGGCGTTCACCCGGATGCCGTGCGGCCCCCACTCGACCGCGCAGGTCCGCGTGAGCGAGTCGACGCCGGCCTTGGCCGCCGCCACGTGCGCCTGCATGGCCGCGCCCCGCCCCTCGAACGGGGCCGAGATGTTCACGACGGACCCGCCGTGCTCGCCCAGCCAGGCGTCGAACGCGAGACGGGACACGTTGTAGGTGCCGAGGAGGTCGATGTCGACGACCGCCTTGAACCCGTTCGGGGAGATGCCGGTGATGGGTGCCGGGAAGTTGCCCGCCGCGTTGTTCACGACGACGTCGAGCCGGCCGAAGCGCTCCAGGATCCCGTCGAGCACGGCCTGCACCGCGAGCGGGTCCCGGACGTCACAGGTGCCGACGTGGACGTCGACCCCCTCGGCGCGGAGCTCGTCGGCAGCGGCGTCGAGCACCTCGGTCCGCCGGCTCGCGATGGCGACGCGGGCGCCGTGGCGACCCAGGACCCGGGCGATCTCCTTCCCGATACCCGTGCCGCCGCCGGTCACGAAGGCGACGCGCCCCGCCAGCACGTCGGGGCGGACCGGGCTTGGTGGGGGTGGAGCGGGCTCGGTCATGCGGCGACCGTAACCCCGTACGGGGACCATTGGCCCTTGCACGGCCCTGCGCCGGGTGTAGTGTTGGCTTTCGAACACTCGTGTCACACTTTGGGGGGCCCGCCCGATGGAATACAGCAGCTACAGCCCGGACATGACGTACGCGGACTACGAACACCCGGTGTTCGACTGCGACTTCCACTTCTACGAGGGCGCCGATGCGTTCACGCGGCACCTGCCCGCCGCCTACAAGGGCCTCGTCCGCCTGGCGAACGTCGACGGGCGCACCAAGCTGATCGTCAAGGGCCGCATCTCCGACTACATCCCGAACCCCACCTTCGAGGTGGTGGCCGAGCCCGGCTCCGCTGCCGAGTACTTCTCCGGCCGCAACACCGAGGGCAAGTCGTACCGGGAGATCGTGCGGCCGATGCGGGCCATCCCGGAGTTCACCAACCGTGACGCCCGCCTGGCGCTCATGGACCGGATGCACATCGACGCCATCGTCAACTTCCCCACGCTCGCCTCGCTCATCGAGGTGAACTTCATGGACGATCCCATCGGGACCCAGGTCCTCGTCCACGCCTTCAACGAGTGGATGTACGACGAGTGGGGCTTCAACTTCGGGAACCGGATCTTCTCCACCCCGATCATGAACCTCGCCGACGCCGAGGGCGCGG